>NC_016604.1:4888182-5193693 GCF_000230895.2 Mycolicibacterium rhodesiae NBB3 | reverse complement strand
GGACCCGAAGCATGCGTCTACAACACGTTTCCCCTCAACGATTGCCCCGCCGAACTGTGGGACAAGCTGGACGCCAATTCCATCGCCGAGGAGAACAACGCGGTGGCCGCGCTGCTCAACGGACCGCGCTACTGGCTGATGAGCGGCATCGGTAAGCGTGATCGAGATGAACTGGAACACAAGACTTTCGGCGGCCTGGAGATGCTCAAGCAGGCGACGGTGAAGCTGTCCTCGATGAATCCGGCGCCGTATCAACCCAATCGTGTGGACCGCAAGGCGTCGTTCACCTTCGACGCGGGCCGCGAGATCTACGAACTCATCGACCCGGACGACCGGCACTGGGTCATGCAGACATGGAGCCAGACAGTCGACCCGACCCTGTCTCTTGCCGATCTTCCGAACCTGGCGACCCGCCTGTCGTTGCCTCCCGGTTGGCGCTACCAGGCGCGAACTCCGGCATCCGCTCTTCACGTCGACACCACGACCACCGACGCCAGCGTGACCCAGGACGACCTGGCAAACAGTTATTCGCTCTTGCCCTTGTCCATCTCGAGGTAGGCGTCGCGACCCGCCAGGCTCACCGCGACGTCGGAAATCAGCGGTTCGAAGAAGCGCTCGCGGTAGATCGGATCCACGCTTGTGCTGACGGTGAAGTACAGCCCCGACAGCACCGCCACGAACAGCGAAACGTGCACGATGGTCTGGGCTACCGGCACATCGATACCGAACCAGGTTCCCGCGCACGGCGGTTCACCGACCGGACAAGTTTCCTCCGCCGACCACAGCACCGCGACATCGTCGGGCACCGCGACGATTCCGAGCACCACGAAGAACACGAACAGGCCCGCGGTGAACAGCACCACCTGGATGGCCTGCGCAACAACCATCACCGCGACGACGTTGACCTGTTCGGCGAAAGACAGGGGGGATCGCTCGGGCGTGTGGCCCTCGGTGGTGGCGAGCGGTGTGCCTTCGAGCAGCTTGGCCGGGTCCGTCTGGCCTGCCCGGTCGTCGCGCAGCGCATTCACTTCGTCGCGAATCGTGGTGACCATGAAGACGATCGCCACCAGCGCGAGGAAGCCGATGGTCTGCCAGAGCCTTTCGCGGGTCATGCGGGCGGCCAGCTGCCACAGCTCACCGGTGAAGTAGACCACCACGGTGAGCATGAGCAGCGGCAGCGCCCGGCTCATCAACGTGCCGAGGGCGCCGAGCTGAACCCACGCGAACCTGAAGGCCCACAGCACGATTGATCCGATCCCCGTGTACGTCATCCAAATCGCCACGACCGCGATGACGAGGAACCCCACACTCTCGGCCACGGCGATCCCGGAGAAGTCGGCACCGGCGAACGGAAGGCCGAACACGAACACCGCCATCACCACCAGCGCCGCCGTCCTTCGGCCGGCCTCACCGCGCGTCGTACCCAAGCGGTGCAACACATAGAGGACGAATGGCGCCGCGATCAGCAGTGCGGTGAGCACGCCGAGGCGAATCGCGATGCCGTAGTCCGGGTCATCCTCGGTCAGCTCGGCCAGCGTCATGGTCAACGCGATCAGCGCACCGATACCGCTGAACATCGGTGCCGACCGTTCGATGAGCGCGCGTGACCGGACACGTCGCGTCAGGACAAGCGGCAGGCCCCGATGGAGAAACCACTCGTGGACACTGCGCATGTCGGGCACGGCCATATTGTGCGCGACACCGCGACCCGGTGAGTGTCAGCGCGCCGGAATGGCGGCGCGATATCGTCCGCGGGCAACCAGCGTGAGCCGAAGGTCGTCGCTGAGCGGGTCGAGGAACTGCGTGCGGTATTCGCCGTCGCCCGCGGCCTTCGCGCTGACGTACATGAACGTCAGTGCGCCGAGGAACATCGTCACGTGAATCAACGCCTGGGGGACCGGGATCGTCATGCCCAGAACCTCTCCATCGCTCGACCCGTTGCGCGTCCAGGCCGCCAGCACCTCAGGAGACAACAGGATCAGGCCCAGAACGAAGAAGATCAGCGCGATGACGATGGCCACCACCAGGATGTGGGCGAGCTGCGAAACGGCGAGCACGAACATCACATTCAACCGCTCGGCGCGACTGAGATCCTGCGGCGCCGACGGATCGGGCATGTCCGCGAACGGTGTATCGGCGAGTTGTTCGTTGCGGCCTGCGGTGGCGTCGGGGGCAGCCAGGACCGGTTTGAAGCGGTCGACGGTGACGGCCACGACGAATGCCGCGGCGATCAACGAAAGCAGCAGGATCGCGAGCCACATCCGCGGGCGCGTGACGACGCCGGCCATGAGCCAGACCGGCGAATTGAAGAACACCAGAAAGGTCAGCAACAACACCGGCAGGGCGCGAACCATCAGCGACCCGATGGCGACGAGATGGGAAAGCGTCGTCCGCGCGGTCCAGGACATGATGGAACCCAGGCCCGACGCGGTGAGCGCCAGAATGGCCGCGATGACGATCCCCTCGAAGATCAAATCGGCCACCACCAGATGGCTAGGTCCGCCGATGATGCCGCCGGTGATCGCGGCCACCAGCGCGACGGCCGCGGCAATGGTCCGGCCCTGCACGGTGGAGATTCTGGACACCAGCCAGCCGACCAGCGAGGCGAGGGGGAGCACCAGGACGAGCAGCCCGAGAACGAACCACTCGGTGCGGGTCGGCTCGCCTTCGATGTTGATCGTGTACTTGCCGGTGACCAGGACGACGACCGCGGAGTTGGCCATGAACACCGCGAACGCTGCCAGTGCGGGCGCGGAGCGCGGCCAGAGTCGGCGAACCAGCCGACCGGGCCGCAGGACGGCGGGCAGTCCGTGGTCGAGGAACCACGCATCGGCCGCCCGCCGCTGCTGGACGTCAATCATGGAGTGCCCGTCGCTGTGGGGTATCGGTCAATTGGATTGCCGCCCGACCTGAAGGTAGTTCGGCAGGGCGAGGAACTGGTGGTCCATTCCGTAGGCCTTTGATGTCTGCGCCATCACGGCGCGCACCATCGTGACCGGATAGGAGTCGTCGCTGTCAGACGGCACGGTCGCAGGCTACTGCGGGTCGCCGAAACCGGACAGCCTAGGCTGACCACATGCAGCGGATTATCGGCACCGAGGTCGAGTACGGTATCTCGTCGCCGTCCGATCCCACGGCGAATCCGATACTGACCTCTACCCAGGCGGTGCTGGCGTACGCGGCGGCCGCCGGGATTCAGCGTGCCAAGCGCACCCGCTGGGATTACGAGGTGGAGTCGCCGCTTCGTGATGCCCGCGGGTTCGATCTGAGCCGTTCGGCGGGGCCCCCGCCGGTGGTGGACGCCGACGAGGTCGGCGCGGCCAACATGATCCTGACCAACGGTGCCCGGCTGTACGTAGACCACGCGCACCCGGAGTACTCCGCACCGGAGTGCACGGACCCGCTGGACGCGGTGATCTGGGACAAGGCGGGCGAGCGGGTGATGGAGGCGGCCGCCAGGCACGTGGCGAGCGTCCCCGGGGCCGCCAAGCTGCAGCTCTACAAGAACAACATCGACAACAAGGGCGCCTCCTACGGCTCTCACGAGAACTATCTGATGTCGCGTCAGACGCCGTTCTCCGCGGTCATCGCCGGGTTGACGCCGTTCCTGGTGTCCCGGCAGGTGGTGACGGGTTCCGGCCGCGTCGGCATCGGTCCCTCGGGCGACGAAGCGGGCTTCCAGCTGTCCCAGCGTTCCGACTACATCGAGGTCGAGGTCGGACTGGAGACCACGCTCAAGCGCGGCATCATCAACACCCGCGACGAGCCGCACGCCGACGCCGACAAATACCGGCGGCTGCACGTCATCATCGGCGACGCGAACCTGTCGGAGACCTCGACGTACCTCAAGCTCGGCACCACTGCGCTGGTGTTGGACCTGATCGAGGAGGGCATGGATCTGACCGACCTGGCGCTCGCCCGGCCGGTGCATGCCGTCCACGTCGTCAGCCGCGATCCGTCGCTGCGCGCGACCGTCGCACTCGCCGACGGGCGGGAGCTGACCGCCCTTGCGCTGCAACGGATTTACCTGGACCGCGTGGCCAAGCTCGTCGACAGCCGTGATCCCGATCCGCGTGCGGCCGACGTCGTGCAGACGTGGGCGAACATTCTGGACCTTCTCGAGCGCGACCCCATGCAGTGCGCCGAGATTCTGGACTGGCCCGCCAAGCTGCGCCTGCTCGAGGGCTTCCGGCAGCGGGAGAACCTGGGCTGGTCGGCACCGCGTCTGCATCTCGTCGATCTGCAGTACTCCGATGTCCGGCTGGACAAGGGGCTGTACAACCGCCTGGTCGCGCGCGGGTCGATGAAGCGCCTGGTCACCGAACAGCAGGTGATCGACGCCGTCGACAACCCGCCGACGGACACCAGGGCGTATTTCCGCGGTGAATGCCTCCGTCGGTTCGGGGCGGACATCGCCGCGGCCAGTTGGGACTCGGTTATCTTCGACCTCGGCGGCGACTCACTCGTCCGGATTCCAACGCTGGAGCCGTTACGCGGGAGCAAGGCGCACGTCGGAGCCCTGCTGGACTCGGTGGACAGCGCCGTAGAACTGGTCGAACAGCTCACTACTTAGGCGCGCTATCCCAGGCAAAACCCGCCCCGAACGGTAGGGTGGACCTACGGCGGGCTGCAGTGAGCCCGCCGCACATATACGCAGGAGGCGGCGATGGCGCAGGAGCAGACCAAGCGTGGTGGCGGCGGCGGTGATGACGACGACCCCACCGGCAGCGCGGGCGCCGGCCAGGAGCGTCGCGAGAAGCTCGCCGAGGAGACCGACGACCTGCTGGACGAGATCGACGACGTCCTGGAAGAGAATGCCGAGGACTTCGTTCGCGCGTATGTCCAGAAGGGTGGCCAGTGACCTGGCCCCACCGCGACCGGCCGACCTTCGGATCACCGCTACCAGGAGCACCATCCCTTCCCGTGGAGTTGTCGTCCTTTTCTGAACTGCTGCGCCGTCAGGCGCCTGAGCTTCTGCCCGTGAACCGGCACGCCGTCCCGACCGATGCCCCGTCTGATTCCCTGCCGCACGGCACCACGATCGTCGCGTTGAAGTACCCCGGCGGCGTCGTCATGGCGGGTGATCGCAGGTCGACGCAGGGCAACATGATCGCGGGCCGCGACGTGCAGAAGGTCTACATCACCGACGACTACACGGTCACCGGTATCGCGGGCACCGCGGCCATCGCCGTCGAGTTCGCCCGGTTGTACGCGGTCGAACTAGAGCATTACGAGAAGCTCGAGGGCGTCGCGCTGACGTTCGGGGGCAAGGTCAACCGACTCGCGACGATGGTCCGGGGCAACCTCGGCGCCGCGTTGCAGGGCTTCGTCGCGCTGCCGCTGCTCGCCGGCTTTGACCTCCACGACCCCAATCCCGAGGCAGCCGGTCGCATCGTGTCCTTCGACGCGGCGGGCGGCTGGAACTACGAGGACGAGGGCTACCAGTCGGTGGGATCGGGCTCGATCTTCGCCAAGTCGTCGATGAAGAAGCTGTACTCGCAGGTGTCGGACGCCGACTCCGCGCTGCGGGTGGCCGTCGAGGCGCTCTACGACGCCGCCGACGACGATTCGGCGACCGGCGGGCCGGATCTGGTGCGGGGCATCTATCCGACCGCCGTGGTCATCGGTGCCGAAGGCGCCGAGGAAGTGCCCGAGGAACGTATTGCGGATTTCGCGCGGCAGGTCATTGAAAGCCGTTCTCGGGCAGACACTTTCGGCTCTGACGTTGCACATCGATTCACCGACGCGCGGGGAGACTCGTGAGCTTTCCATACTTCATCTCGCCCGAACAGGCGATGCGCGAGCGTTCGGAGCTCGCACGCAAGGGCATAGCCCGGGGCAGAAGCGTCGTGGCGCTTGCCTATGCCGACGGTGTGCTGTTCGTCGCCGAGAACCCGTCGCGGTCACTGCAGAAGGTCAGTGAGCTCTACGACCGGGTCGGTTTCGCCGCGGTCGGACGGTTCAACGAGTTCGACCGGCTGCGGCGCGGCGGCATTCAGTTCGCCGACACCCGCGGCTATGCCTACGCCAGGCGCGACGTCACCGGCCGTCAGCTGGCCAACGTCTATGCCGAGGCGCTCGGCACCATTTTCACCGAACAGGCCAAGCCGTACGAGGTCGAGCTGTGCGTGGCGGAGGTCGCCCATCATGGTGAGACGAAAGCCCCTGAGCTCTACCGGATCACGTACGACGGGTCGATCAACGACGAACCTCACTTCGTCGTCATGGGCGGAGCGACGGAACCGATCGCCGAGAAGCTCAACGAGAACTACACCGAGAACGCCGGCCTGTCGGCGGCAGCCAAGGTCGCCATCGAAGCGCTCAAAGCCGGCACCAACGGCGAATCCCGCCAGATCGACGCCTCGACGCTCGAGGTGGCGATCCTCGACGCCAACCGGCCGCGGCGCGCCTTCCGGCGCATCACCGGTTCAGCGCTGGAAGCGCTGCTACCAGAAGACGAAAGCACACCGGAACCGGAGTCGCAGTAGCGTCACACCGCGTCGCCGGGACGAGCCCGGATGAGGATGAGTTCGGCGAACTGGTCCGGGCATTCCAGCGGTGTGAAATGTCCGGCGTCCAAGGCGAAGTGCAACGCCACGTCGGTGAAGTAGGAGTTCAGCCGGTCGGACCAGTCGCGCGGAAACAGCGGATCATGTTGCGGCCACAGCACATCGGTTGGCACATTGATCTTGATGGCGCGATCCGGCGGCAGTTCGGACAGTGATTGCGCGATCATGCCCGCGCCTGCGCGATGCCACGCGATCGACGCGGTGAATGCGCCCGGCAGCGCGTAGTCGGCAACCAGCCTGTCAAGATCATCTTCTAAAACAGTGAAATTCGGTGCAGACCAATGCACCCAGAAGTGCCGCAGGTATTCCCGCACGACGTCGGGGTTGCCGTCGATCAGTTGTGCGGCAAGGGGCAGTTGGTGGAAGGCCTGATACCAGAATTCGCTCTGCGCCCGCGCGGTCAGCACCCGGTCACCGGCGCCGGGCAGCGGGGGAGAGAGCACCAACGCCGACACCAGTTCGGGTTCCATCCGTGCGATGCTCTGTGCGACGCGGCTGCCGACGTCGTAGCCCGCGAGCACGACCTGGGACAGCCCGAGTTCCCTGATGAGTCCGATGACGCTGCCGGCTTGCGCGGTGGCACTGTAGAAGTGGCGCACCGCGACCGCGTGTTTGTCGGATCCGCCGAACCCGCGGAGGTCGGGGACGACGACGTCGGCCGCACCGGTGAGCAATGGAGCCACATGGCGGTAGTCGTGCCGGTTGCCGGGCCAGCCGTGGAGCAAGACCACCGGCGGCGCCCCCGTGGCGCCGAACCGGTCATAGGCCAGCCGGAACCCGTCGACCGGCGCACTGCGCGACCACACCGATTCATTCTGGCCGTCCGCCGCCGGTAATGCCCGGTTTTGCTCACCCGGCGGGACGGATGCGTGCACGGTCGCCGGTGATAACCGCAAGGATGTTGCGCCACGAGTCCGACGGCGCATTCAGCACGTCGCTGTGCGCCTGCCATCCGGCCATCACCCGACCGTCGTCGTAATAGCCTGTCGCCAAATGGATTACACCTTCCATCTCATCCGGATCCGCACCATGGGGACCACCCGGGATGCCCTGCACGGCCTGGATCAAGTCGCCGGGCGCGGTCATCGAGAATCGCACCACGGCGGGATTTCGGTTGTGCCAATCGCCGGGATCCTCGACACCGACACCCGCGCCCGCCGCCGCCACATACAACGTCTGATCGGCGGTCAGCCCCATCGCTTCGGCGGTGCCGAGGATCGACCCCCCGTATGAGTGACCGATGTAGGTGACCGGGACGGAAGCGCCGGCGGCCGCGTCCACCGTGCGGTCGACATCCTCACTGAACGCGACCAGGCGCGGTGCCATATCCAGTGCATATCTCGGACTGGCGGCGTCGATGACGCCCGAGACGAGGTTGCCGCGCGGAAACGGTCCACCCAGATAGGTGAGCGCCGCAACGTCCCCTCCGGTGGCGGCGACGAACCGGCGCGCAGTTGCGGTATCGGCCGCCGACCCCTCGATGGTGGTGTTCATCCCCGGAACCAGCACCGCGACGCTCCTGGCGGCCGCAAGGTCCCCGTTGAGCTCGACGAGGGATGCTCTGGCCGGATCGAAGGCCACGATCTGCCGGTCGATGCGGCGGCCACCCCCTGCCGGATCGTCGACCTCGCCGAGCAGCGTCCGATAGAACGCCGTGCGAACCGGGTCGGGTTCGTCGAGGATCGCCTGAGCGATGTTGGTCCGGTTCGCCACGACACGCAGTTCCCAGGGCACCCCGTCGGTGTTACCGACCTGACGGGGGAAGTCGGTGACGAGTCGGTCCCGCTGCTCGGGGCTCAGCGCGGCGATCTGCTCGGCGATCCGGTCCTGGCTCGTCACCGGCCAGCCGGCCACCATGTCGCCGAAGTCGGCAGACGAGTTCGCGGCAGGCACCGTCGCGGCCGCCCTCGAGACCGGCTCGGCAAAGGCTTCCTCGATGTCGTCTGCGGCGTCGGCGTCCGCAGCGGCGAGACGGTCGAGTGCGCCGACGAGCTGTGTGGTCAGTTCCTGGGCTCGGAGAGTCAGCAGCTCGTGTGCGAGACCCTCGTCGCCACCGGACAGTGCCACCAGCAAAGCGGTCGGCGCATCGTGCACGGACACCGTGCCGTCGTCGCTGACGGCGAAACCCGCGGCCTCTGAGGCCGACACCAGATCCAGCACCGCGGTGCGGGCCGAAGCGATCTGTCCGGCGGCGTCGCGCGCTGCGACCGCGGCCAGCACCATGGCGCGTGCCAGCGCATCGGAGGTCCGGCCGACCGCCAGCACATCGGCGCGTGCGGCCTCAGCGGCCGAGCCGGTCCACACGTCGTGCGCGGCGCCGACACCCTGCACCGCCATCTCGACATAGGCGTGGAAATCCGTCGCTGCGGCCTGCCAGCTGGCCGCAGCCTCGTGTAGCGAATCCGGTTGCCACGCTTGCGCATCGGACACAGTCGGACGCCTCACGCCCCCCATGCCTCATGCTGACAGGTCGGGGCGAGGTCGCGCTCGACTTATCCACAGGCCAAGGGACCACCGGCTGCGTGAGCGTGCACCCGACGCGCTTGACGCATGCTGTCGGAATTGTCGACCGATCCGATCCGCGCGGCAGCGCGCCGTGGTCGGCCGACAACCAGTAGTCTCGATGACGTGCAGCGACGAATCATGGGCATCGAGACTGAGTTCGGTGTCACCTGCACGTTCCACGGTCATCGTCGGCTCAGTCCCGACGAGGTCGCGCGGTACCTGTTCCGGCGCGTCGTGTCGTGGGGCCGCAGTTCCAACGTGTTCCTGCGCAACGGCGCGCGGCTGTATCTCGACGTGGGTTCACACCCCGAGTACGCCACCGCCGAATGCGACAGCCTCGTCCAGCTGGTCACCCACGACCGGGCCGGTGAGCGCGTGCTGGAAGACCTACTGATCGACGCCGAGCAGCGACTGGCCGACGAGGGTATCGGCGGCGACATCTACCTGTTCAAGAACAACACGGACTCGGCGGGCAACTCCTATGGCTGCCACGAGAACTACCTGATCGTGCGCGCAGGCG
Source organism: Mycolicibacterium rhodesiae NBB3 (assembly GCF_000230895.2). The sequence continues at coordinate 5,184,099 of NC_016604.1, read as the reverse complement.
AGTTCTCACGTATCTCCGACGTGCTGCTGCCGTTCCTGGTGACCCGTCAGCTGATCTGTGGCGCGGGCAAGGTCCTGCAGACACCGAAGGCGGCGACGTTCTGCCTGTCCCAGCGTGCGGAGCACATCTGGGAAGGAGTCTCGTCGGCGACGACGCGTTCGCGGCCCATCATCAACACCCGCGACGAGCCCCATGCCGACGCCGAGAAGTACCGCCGGCTGCACGTGATCGTCGGCGACTCCAACATGTGCGAATCCAGCACAATGCTCAAGGTCGGCACGGCGTCGCTGGTGCTGGAGATGATCGAGGCGGGCGTCGCGTTCCGCGACTTCTCGCTGGACAACCCCATCCGGGCGATCCGTGAGGTCAGCCACGACCTGACCGGTCGGCGGCCAGTGCGGCTGGCAGGCGGCCGGCAGGCCAGCGCGCTCGACATTCAGCGCGAGTACTTCGCCCGCGCTGTCGAGTACCTGCAGGACCGCGAGCCCAACACGCAGATCCAGCAAGTGGTCGACCTGTGGGGGCGGCAGCTCGACGCAGTCGAGAGTCAGGACTTCGCCAAGGTCGACACCGAGATCGACTGGGTCATCAAACGCAAGCTGTTCCAGCGCTACCAGGACCGCTACAACATGGAGCTGTCCGATCCGAAGATCAGCCAGCTCGATCTGGCCTACCACGACATCAAGCGCGGCCGAGGCGTGTTCGACCTGCTTCAGCGCAAGGGGCTGGCCGCGCGCGTGACCACCGACGAGGACATCGAGGCCGCGGTGAACACCCCACCGCAGACCACCAGGGCGAAGCTGCGCGGTGAGTTCATCTACGCCGCTCAGGAAGCCGGCCGCGACTTCACCGTCGACTGGGTCCATCTCAAGCTCAACGATCAGGCGCAGCGCACCGTGTTGTGCAAGGACCCGTTCCGGTCGGTCGACGAACGCGTCAAGCGGCTGATTGCCTCTATGTGAGTCGGCGGTGCACCGACACCGCGTAGTTCCCGCCGTCATAGGGCTGCCGGTCCCAGGTGGCCCAGCGGTTCACTTTCCGCAGGCCCGCCGTCTCGGCGAGCCGGTCGTATTGCTCGAGTGTCAAACCGTCGGGCTGTAGCGAGAACCCGGCCACCAGCAACCCGTCGGGCGCCAGAAGCGAGCTCAGCTGCTCCAGCACCCGGCCCTCCGAGCCGACGGCGACGAAGATCATGACGTTTCCGGGGAGCGCGACAACATCGAACTCGCCGTTGAGATGATCGCTCGCCTCAGCGAGATCAGCGTGGACCCAGTGCAGCTCGGGTGCTTTCGCCCGCGCGGTCGCAAGCATGTCCTCGTCGAGGTCGATACCGACCACCGAAAACCCGCGTGCGGCGAGTTCGATCGCCACCCGACCGGTCCCGCAACCCGCATCAAGGACGCGCCTGCCACCGGTCTCGCGCAGCAGTGACTCGATCAGATCGGCCTCGCCGTGGATGCTCTCACCTGCGGCGGCCAACTTCTGCCAGCGCGTGTCGTAATCGTCGCCACGGGGCGCCCCGGTGTCCTGCCAACGACTGCCCACGGCTCACCCTAAGCTGTTACGAGTGGCGATTTCCAAAGTCGAACGGTTGATGAACCTCGTCATCGCCTTGTTGTCGACCCGTAACTTCATCACCGCCGAGCGGATCCGCGAGACCGTGTCCGGCTACTCCGACAACGCCAGCGACGAGGCGTTTTCCCGCATGTTCGAGCGCGACAAGAACGAGCTGCGCGATCTGGGCATCCCCCTGGAGACGGGCCGCGTTTCGCAGTTCGATCCGACCGAGGGTTACCGCATCAACCGCGAGGCCTACGCGCTGCCCGCCGTCGAACTCACCGCCGACGAAGCCGCAGCGGTCGCCGTGGCGACGCAGCTGTGGGAGTCGCCGGAGCTCATCACCGCCACGCAGGGCGCTCTGCTCAAGCTGAGGGCCGCGGGGGTGGACGTCGACGCACCCCATACCGACGTGGCGATCGCCTCGACGGCCGCGCTGCCGAGCATGCGCGGCTCAGAGGAGGTGCTCGGAATCCTGTTGTCCGCCATCGACTCCGGCCAGGCCGTGCAGTTCTCGCACCGGCCGACCCGCAGCGACCCCTACACCACGCGAACCGTCGAGCCGTGGGGAGTGGTCACCAATAAGGGCCGCTGGTATCTCGTCGGACACGACCGCGACCGAGACGCGATCCGCACCTTCCGGCTGTCCCGCATCGGAGCTGAAGTGAGGGCGATCGGTCCGCGCGGAGCGGTGCAGCGGCCCGACGGGACCGATCTGCGCGACATCGTCGACCGCGCGGTGGGAGAGTTCCCCAGCATCGGGCAGGCCAAGGTCTGGGTCGCCGACGGCCGCGCCACCGCGCTGCGCCGCCGCGCGACGGTCGTCGGACCATGCACCCTGGGCGGGCGCGCCGGCGAGGAGATCCAGCTGGACATCGGGATGGTCGACAGGCTGGCGCGCGAGATCGCGAGCTACGGTCCCGATGCGGTCGCCCTTGAACCCGAGAGTCTTCGCGCCGACGTGCTCGAGCGACTGCGAGCCCAGGCGGAACGAACGAACGAGGTGCGCGCATGACGGCGATATCGACGCGGCTGGTGCGGCTGCTGAACATGGTCCCGTACTTCCAGGCCAACCCGAAGATCACCTACGCCAAGGCCGCCGCGGATCTCGGGGTGAGCGTCAAGCAACTGCGCGACGACCTGAATCAGCTGTGGATGTGCGGTTTGCCCGGCTACGGTCCCGGCGACCTGATCGATTTCGAATTCTCCGGCGACACAATTGAAGTCACCTTCAGCGCGGGCATCGACCACCCCTTGCGGCTGACGTCGCCCGAGGCGACCGGCGTGCTCGTGGCGTTGCGCGCGCTGGCCGACGTACCCGGCGTCGTCGACCCCGAAGCAGCCCGCAGCGCGATCGCCAAGATCGAATCGGCCGCGGGGGTGGTGGGTCACGGCGACGGTATGCCGGGGGCCGCTGTCGACGAACCCGCACCCATCGAAAGCGAGGCCGCCGCCGCGGTGCGGGCCGCCGCGCGCGATGGACGTGCGCTGGCGATCGAGTACTACTCGGCATCCCACGACATGCTGTCCAGCCGCATCGTCGACCCGATCCGGGTCGTCCTGGTCGCCGACCACAGCTACCTCGAGGCGTGGTGCCGGTCGGCGGAGGGGGTGCGGCTGTTCCGCTTCGACCGCATCGTCGACGCACACGTCCTCGACGAAGTATCGGCGCCGCCGCCGCCGGCGGTGCAGGCGGGACCGGACACGTCCCTGTTCGACGCCGACCCATCGTTGCCGTCGGCCACGCTGCGCATCGAACGCTCGGCGTCCTGGATGTTCGACTACTACCCGCTGAGGGAGATCCGCGAACTTGCCGACGGCGCCTGCGAAGCGGCCATGACGTATGCCTCTGAGGACTGGATGACGCGGTTCGTCCTGGGCTTCGGGTCGGCGGTGCGGGTGCTGACACCGGAGTCGCTGGCGTCGCGGGTTCGGGAATCGGCCGTCGCGGCGCTGAGCGCCTATGACATCGCCAGGTAGACTGACGCCGTCGTCTGGAGGTGACCAAATTGGGTGGTTTACAACCCTGGCATTGGCTGATCGTCATCGCCGTGTTCGTCCTGCTCTTCGGTGCCAAGAAGCTCCCGGACGCGGCGCGTTCGCTCGGCAAGTCGATGCGGATCTTCAAGTCCGAGATCAAGGAGATGCAGTCCGACTCCAAGCAGGACACGCTGTCGCCCGATGCCGCAGGCCGGGCGGCTCCGGCTGCGACTCCGATCGCCTCGGAGCGCGCCGATACCGCCGCCACGCCCGCGCCGGAGACCGCTGCACCACCGCCGGACCAACGACCGGCCTGACCGACGCAGCCCAACCCAGCGCGGCCTGAGGCCGCGTCATAGACATCGCCGTGCAGACCCCCGGACTCTTCAGGAAGCTCGACCCCCGTCGGCGCCGTTCACGGGTCAATCCCGACGGCACCATGTCGCTGATCGAGCACCTGCACGAGCTGCGGACGCGGATGCTGCTCTCCGTCGCCGCTGTCGTGGTGACCACGATCCTCGGATTTCTCTGGTACACCCACGGCGTCTTCGGGTTGCCGAGCCTGGGGGACTGGCTGCGCGGACCGTACTGCTCGTTGCCGCCGTCGTCGCGCGCCACGATCGCACCGGACGGTGCGTGCCGGCTGCTCGCAACCGCGCCGTTCGATCAGTTCATGCTGCGCCTCAAGGTCGCCCTCACCGCGGGGATCGTGCTGGCCTGCCCGGTCTGGCTGTATCACCTGTGGGCGTTCATCACCCCCGGCCTATACAAGAAGGAGCGGCGCTTCGCCGTCGCGTTCGTCTTCATCGGAGCCTTGCTCTTCATCACCGGCGCGATACTCGCCTACGTGGTGCTGTCGACGGCGCTCGGATTCCTGCTGACCGTCGGCAGCGATGTTCAGGTGACCGCGTTGTCGGGCGACCAGTACTTCGGATTCCTGATCAATCTGCTGCTGGTCTTCGGCTTCAGCTTCGAGTTCCCGCTGCTGATCGTGATGCTGAACTTCGTCGGAATCCTGCCGTACGCGAAGCTCAAGACCTGGCGGCGCGGCATGATCTTCGGGCTGTTCGTCTTCGCCGCGTTCTTCACACCCGGCTCGGACCCGTTTTCCATGCTGGCGCTGGCGATGGCGTTGACCGTGCTGCTCGAGTTCGCTATTCAGATCGCCCGCATCCACGACAAACGCAAAGCGCGCCGGGAGGCTCTCGAGGAGGTCCCCGACGAAGAGGCGGCACCGATCGGCGATGTCGAACAGATCGATACGCCCACCGCGGTGCCGACGTCATCGCGATTCGTGGTCGATGACGACGCCACCTAGCGGCCCCCTCCTCGCCGGCTTCGTCGAGCAGTTGCCGTTCAGTCTGGACGCTTTCCAGCGGACCGCGTGCGAGGCACTGGAAAACGGACAGGGCGTGCTGGTCTGCGCACCGACCGGGGCAGGGAAGACGGTGGTTGGCGAATTCGCCGTTCACCTTGCGCTGGCTGCGGGCCGGAAATGCTTCTACACCACCCCCATCAAGGCGCTGAGCAACCAGAAACACAACGACCTGGTTCGCCGCTATGGTGCGGAGAAGATCGGCCTGCTCACCGGTGATCAGTCGATCAACGGCGACGCCGACATCGTCGTCATGACCACCGAAGTGCTGCGAAATATGCTCTACGCGAATTCGCCTGCACTGCAAGGGCTTTCACACGTAGTGATGGACGAGGTCCACTTTCTTGCCGACCGGATGCGCGGCGCGGTGTGGGAAGAGGTGATCCTGCACCTGCCCGACGACGTGCTGCTGGTGAGCCTTTCGGCGACCGTGAGCAACGCCGAGGAGTTCGGCGGGTGGATCCAGACGGTTCGTGGTGACACCACCGTGGTGGTCGACGAACACCGCCCCGTCCCGTTGTGGCAGCACGTGATGGTCGGCAAGCGGGTCTTCGACCTGTTCGACTACCGCGCCAAGGGCGCGAAACGGGATGACCGGCGTGAACTGCTCGTCGATCCGGAGTTGTTGCGTCACATCGCGCACCGGCAGGAAGCTGATCGGCTCGCCGACTGGCAGCCGCGCGGGCGCGGCCGGAACCGGAGTCGCCCGAGCATCTGCCGGGGGCCGACACGCCCCGATGTGATCGGCACCCTGGAGCGCGAAGGCTTGCTCCCCGCGATCACGTTCATCTTCTCGCGGGTCGGCTGCGACGCCGCCGTCAAGCAGTGTCTACGGTCGTCGCTGCGGCTCACGACCAACTCCGAACGCGCCCGCATCGCCGAGGTCATCGACCGCCGCTGCGCTGACCTGCCCGAAGCCGACCTCGTGATCCTCGACTACCACGAGTGGCGCGAAGGGCTGCTGCGCGGATTGGCGGCTCATCACGCAGGCATGTTGCCGGTGTTCCGGCACACCGTCGAGGAGTTGTTCGTCGCCGGGCTGGTGAAGGCCGTCTTCGCCACGGAGACACTGGCTTTGGGAATCAACATGCCGGCGCGGACGGTAGTGCTGGAGCGCCTGGTGAAATTCAACGGCGAACAGCACATGCCGTTGACTCCGGGGGAGTACACCCAGTTGACCGGACGCGCCGGACGCCGGGGCATCGACGTCGAAGGACACGCGGTGGTGCTGTGGACTCCTGACGTCGATCCAGCCGAAGTCGCCGGGCTGGCGTCGACCCGTACCTTCCCGTTGCGCAGTTCCTTTGCGCCCTCGTACAACATGACCATCAACCTCGTGCATCAGATGGGGCCCGCGCAGGCGCACAAGCTGTTGGAGAGTTCGTTCGCGCAGTACCAGGCCGACCGCTCGGTGGTGGGGTTGGTGCGCGGCATCGAGCGCGGCGAACGGATGCTGGGTGAGATCGCCGCGGAGCTCGGCGGTGGGCCGCCGATTCGGCAGGGCGCCGCGGATGCTCCGATCCTGGACTACGTGCGGTTGCGCCAGCAGATCTCCGAACGTGAGCGGGCACAGTCCAGGGCGTCACGGCTGCAACGACGCAAGGCCGCCAACGACGCGCTCACCGCGCTGCGCCGCGGCGACATCATCACGATCACCCAGGGCAGGCGCGGCGGTCTGGCCGTCGTGCTGGAATCGGACCGCGACAGCGACGATCCTCGGCCGCTGGTGCTGACCGAACACCGGTGGGCCGGCCGCATTTCGTCCTCCGACTATTCCGGGGCATCAGCGCCGCTGGGGTCGATGTCGTTGCCCAAGCGGGTCGAGCACCGCAATCCGCGCGCGCGACGAGACCTCGCCTCGGCGTTGCGAGCGGCGGCCGCCGGACTCGATGTCCCTTCGGGAAAGCGCAGGCGCAGCGGTGAACCGGTCGAGCGCGACGTCGACCCCGAATTGGCCTCCCTGCGTGAGCAGATGCGCCGGCATCCCGCACACCAGCTTCCCGACCGCGAGGAGAAGGCACGCCTCGCCGAGCGGTATCTGCGAATCGAGCGCGACAACGAACAGATCCAGCATAAGGTCGCGGCCGCGACGAATTCGCTGGCGCGCACGTTCGACCGAATCGTCGTGCTGCTCACCGAACGCGGGTTCATCGACGGAAGCGACGACGATCCAAAGGTGACCGACGACGGCCGTCTGCTCGCGAGGATCTACAGCGAAAGCGACCTGCTGGTCGCCGAATCTCTGCGCAGCGGCATCTGGGAGGGTCTGGACGCGGCGGAATTGGCAGCGGTGCTGTCGGCTGTGCTGTACGAGACGCGCGGCGACACGCCGACCGTCCCAGGCGGTGTCGACATCCCGACAGCCACGGTGCGACGTGCGCTCAACCAGACCCGCAGGCTGTGGACCGAACTGCGCGCCGACGAACAGCGCCACCGCATCAGTCACAGCCGCGAACCCGACGAAGGTTTCGTTCCAACCATCTATCGCTGGGCCTCCACCGGCGACCTCACCACCGCACTGGCGGCCGCCGATGCCGGAGGCACCGGGTCCCCGCTGTCGGCAGGCGATTTCGTACGCTGGTGCCGCCAAGTTCTCGACCTGCTCGACCAGGTGAGAAACGCCGCACCGACTCCCGCTCTGCGAAGCACGGCGAAACGCGCGATCAACGACGTTCGGCGCGGCGTCGTAGCAGTTGATGCGGGGTAGGGTGTCGGCAAGCACGATCCTCTAACAAGGAGTGAGATGAGCGGACCGCAGGGATCTGACCCGACGCAGCAGTGGACCGGTGCCCAGCAGCCGGACCAGCCGGCGGAGCAGGCGTCGAGCGAGCCGACCAACCAGTGGCAGCCGCAGCAGCCTTCGAGCAGCGAGCCGACCACCGCTGCGCCGCAGTGGCAACCGCCGGCGTACGACCCGCAACAGCAGCAGCCGCCGGCCTACGATCCGCAACAGCAGCAGTACCCGCAGTACCCGCAGCAGCAGCAGCCCGCGTACCAGGCGCCGCAGGAGTACCAGCAGCCCACCGAGTACAACCCGCAGGCGTACCCGCAGCAGGGTCAGTACGGGCAGCAGCCCGGATACGACCAGTCGGGACAGTACGCATACGGTCAGCAGCCGGGTCAGTACGGTCAGCCCGGGCAATACGGTCAGCCCACCCAGTACGGTCAGCAGCCCGGGCAGTACGGCCAGCCCGGTCAATTCGGTCAGCAGCCGGGTGCCGAAGAGGGGTCGAAGCGCTCACTGGCGGTGATCGGCGGCGTCGTCGGTCTGCTGGCCGCGCTCATCATTGTCGTGGTACTCATCCTCGGCTTCTGGAAGCCCGGCTTCTTCGTCACCACCAAGCTCGATATCGATGCGGCGCAGACCGGTGTGCAGCGCATCCTGACCGACGAGGCCAATGGCTACGGCGCCAAGAATGTTCAGAACGTCAAGTGCAACGACGGCCAGAATCCCACGGTCAAGAAGGGTGGCACCTTCGACTGCGAGGTCAGCATCGACGGCACCAAGCGTCAGGTGACGGTGACCTTCCAGGACGACGACGGCACCTATGAGGTGGGTCGCCCGAAGTAGTCAGCGGTTCGGCAGGTCGTCGAGGGCTCTCTGCAGACGGCCGATCGACGACGTCACGCCGTACTTCTCGGCCAGTGTGACGACCTTGCGCGGGTGCTCGGCGGCCAGCGGCAGGATGTCCGACGACGTCGACCAGTTCAGATCGGCATCGGTGGCGACCCGGACGACAGGGCCCGCCTTCTCGATGTAATCCGTGGCCGCGAGCAGTTTCGTCCGGGGCGACTTGGACATCTTGGACCTCGGATCGTGGGCTGCGGCCAGGATGTTCTCCAGCGAGCCGTGCTGCGCCAGCAGCGTCGCCGCGGTCTTCTCGCCGACGCCGGGAACGCCGGGCAGCCCGTCGGACGGGTCACCGCGCAACAACGCGAGCTCCGCGTACGCCTGTCCGGCGCGGTCGACCGGCACCCCGTACTTCTCCGCGACTTCCTCCGGACCCCATTTGATCGCCTTGGCCAGCCCGCTACCGAGGTAGAGAACCCGCACCGGTACGGGTTCGTCGCGCACCACCTGCAGGAGGTCGCGGTCGCCGCTGACCACGACGACGGGGTCGCGCTTCTCGCGGGCGGCGAGTGTGCCCAGTACGTCGTCGGCCTCGAATTCGGCTGCGCCCGCGGTGGCGATGCCGAAGGCGTCGAGAATCTCGAAGATCATGTCGACCTGGGGGGTCAGGTCGTCGGGCACCTCTTCGACGTCCGGCTCGTCGCCGGGGTTCTCCTCGACGACGCGATGCGATTTGTACGTGGGGATGGCATCGACTCGCCACTGCGGCCGCCAATCGTCGTCGCGGCACACCACGAGGCGGCCTGGCCGCTCCCGGGTGATCACCGTCGCGACGGCGTCCAGGAAGCCGCGCAGCGCGTTGACCGGCCGCCCGTCCGGCGCCGTGATCGACGAGGGCACACCGAAGTACGAGCGGAACCACATGCTGGCGCCGTCGAGCAGTATCAGGGGAGCGGACACGGTTTCTGAGATTAGCGTGAGGTATGCCCTTCGCTGTCGATCGAATCGATCATGTGGTGCTCAACTGCCGCGACGTCGAGCAGACCGTCCACTGGTACGCGCGGGTGCTGGGCATGAGGCGCGAGATATTCGGGGATGGCCGCATGGCTTTGGTGTTCGGCAACCAGAAGCTCAACGTGCGGCCCACCGGCGCGCCGAATTGGGCGACCGGTGCGGTCGATGCGCCCGGCTCGCTCGATCTGTGCTTCATCGCCGACGTCAGCGCCGATGAGGTGGGTGCGCACCTGCGGGCGTGTGATGTGCCGATCCTCGAGGGACCCGTCGCGAAAACCGGCGCGCTGGGCCCGATGACGTCGCATTACTGCCGGGACCCCGACGGAAACCTGGTCGAGGTCGCCAGCTATCGGATGCCCGATTAGCCTGAAAATCATGAGTGCCGGCCGATTCGACACAGACGTCTACGCGCAACGCTTGCACACGGCCGCCGCCGCGGCCGGTGCTGCCGGTCTTGCGGGCTTGGTCATCACACCTGGGTACGACCTGCGCTACCTCGTCGGCTCGCGCGCGCAGACCTTCGAACGGCTGACCGCGCTGGTGCTGCCCGCCTCGGGTGAACCCACTGTGGTGGTGCCGCGGCTGGAACTGGCGTCGTTGAAGGAGTCGGCGCTCACCGAACTGCCTGTGGCAGTGCGGGACTGGGTCGATGGTGACGATCCGTACCAGCTGGTCGCCGAGGCGCTGGGCGGTGCGCCGGTCGCCACCGCGGTCACCGACGCCATGCCTGCGTTGCATCTGCTGCCGTTGGCCGACGTGCTCGGCGTGGTTCCGGTCCTCGCCACCGATGTGCTGCGCCGGCTGCGAATGATCAAGGACGCCGCGGAGATCGACGCCCTGCGCAAGGCCGGCGCCGCGATCGACCGCGTGCATGCCCGGGTCCCCGAGTTCCTCGTGCCCGGCCGCACCGAGGCCGAGGTGGCTGCCGACATCGCGAAAGCCATTGTCGACGAAGGACATTCGGAGGTCGCGTTCATCATCGTCGGGTCCGGTCCGCATGGCGCCGACCCGCACCACGAATGTTCCGACCGTGAGTTGCGGGCCGGCGACATCGTCGTCGTCGACATCGGCGGCCCCTACGAGCCCGGGTACAACTCCGACTCCACCCGCACGTACAGCATCGGCGACCCCGAGCCCGAGGTCGCACGACGCTACGCCGTGCTTCAGCGCGCCCAGCAGGCTGCGGTCGAGGCGGTGCGGCCGGGCATCACCGCGGAGCAGGTCGATGCCACCGCACGCGACCTGCTGGCCGCCGAGGGGCTTGCCGACGCCTTCGTGCACCGCACCGGGCACGGCATCGGACTCTCCGTGCACGAGGAGCCCTACATCGTCGCGGGAAACGACCTCACGCTCGAGGAGGGCATGGCGTTCTCCGTCGAGCCCGGCGTCTACTTTCCCGGCCAGTGGGGAGCCCGGATCGAGGACATCGTGATCGTCACCGCCGACGGCGCGCTACCGGTGAACAACCGTCCGCACGAACTGGTCGTGGTACCGGCCGGCCCGGCCGCAGCGGGCTAATCGGCAGCGCGGTCCAGCAGACCCGAGGATCCCAGCACCCGCTCGATGCGGACCTCGATCACCACACGCTTGGGATTCGGCCGCGGAGTGCGGTACCGCTGGGCGTAGCGCAGTTCGGCGTCGCGCACCGCAGCGGGGTCTTCGTTGACCTGGGCTTTGCCTTCCAACGACAGCCACCGCGCACCGTCGACCTGGCTGAGCACCGCCACACCACGGTGCTCGGCGTTGACGGCTTTCTGCGTGCCGCGGGACGTGATGACCCTGGCGATGTGCGTCTTGGGATCGAAGGTGAAACCGACGGCCACCACGTGCGGCGAGTTGTCCGACCGAAGCGTGGTCAGCATGGCCAGATGCCGTTCCGTGAGGAACGCGATCGCGTCGCTGGTGAGTCGGGTTGTTGCCTTCCCGGATGACTGGGACATCAGGGGTAACTTAGCGCAGGCGATAATCGCTGCCGTGAAGGACACGGGTGCTCCTCCGGTCGTGGTGGTCTTCGGCGGACGCAGCGAGATCGGACTCGAGGTGGCGACGCGGCTGGCGCCGGGCGCGGTCGTCGTGCTGGCGGCACGCCGCTGCGGCGATCTCGATGCCCAGGTCGCGGCGGTACGAGCGGCCGGTGCGGCGGCTGTGGCCGTGCGGGAATTCGACGCCGACGCGCTGGATTCCCATCGTTCGGTCGTCGATTCTCTCATCGCCGACTTCGGGCCGATCGACACCGCTGTGCTGGCGTTCGGAATCCTGGGCGACCAGGCCCGCGCCGAGAAGGACCCGGCCCACGCGGCGGCGGTCCTGCACACCGACTTCGTCGCGCAGGTGAGCCTGCTGACGGTACTGACGACCAGGATGCAAGACGCAGGATCCGGTCGCGTCGTCGTGTTCTCCTCGATCGCGGGCACCAGGGCACGGCGTGCCAACTACGTGTACGGGTCGGCCAAGATGGGTCTGGACGGCTTCACGGCCGGTCTCACCGACGCGCTGCACGGGACGGGAGTCAAGGTGTTGCTGGTGCGACCCGGATTCGTCGTCGGAAGGATGACGGCGGGCATGGATCCCGCGCCGATGTCGAGCACCCCACAGCAGGTCGCGGACGCCGTCGTTCGCGCACTGCGTAAGGGCCGCAGCACGGTGTGGGTTCCCGCACCGATGGCGGCACTGGCGTTCGCGTTCCGGATGACGCCACGCTTCATCTGGCGGAGGCTGCCGCGATGAGCGCTCGCGCGAAGAGCAGAGGACCGAGATGATCGTCGTTGTCGGAATCGGCGCCGATGGTATGTCCGGGCTGGCGCAGGCGTCGCGTGCCGAATTGGTCAGGGCCACGGTCATTTACGGGTCTCGGCGCCAGTTGGACCTGCTCGATGACAGTGTCACCGCTGCGCGCCGGGAATGGCCGACGCCGATGCTGCCCGCGTTGCGCTCGCTGCTGGACGGGACCGCCGGCGATGTGCACGTGGTGGCCAGTGGCGATCCACTGCTGCATGGCGTCGGCAACTCGCTGATCCGGTTGTACGGCGCAGCGCAGGTCGTCGTCCTGCCGCACGTGTCGTCGGTGACGCTGGCCTGTTCGCGGGTCGGCTGGGCCGTGCAGGACACCGAGATCATCAGCCTGGTGACGAACGAACCGCACACCGCGGTGCGGCGGGGTGGTCAGGCCATCGTGATGTCCCGCGACGCCTCGAGTCCGGTGGCGTTGGCGCGCATGCTCACCGACACCGGTCGCGGCGATTCGGAGATCACGGTGCTCGAGCAACTCGGCGGCCCTGCAGAGCGGCGCCGCTCGGCGACCGCACGCGAATGGTCGGCGCGTCCGCCAGGCGACGTCGACGCGCTGAACGTGATCGCGGTGCGCTACCTGCCCGACGAGCGCCGGTTCAGCGTGATGCCCGACGAGGCGTTCGCCAACGACGGGCAGATCACCAAACAGCCGGTGCGGGCGTTCACACTCGCAGCACTGGCGCCCAGAGCCGGTGAGCTGCTGTGGGACGTCGGGGCGGGGTCCGGCAGCATCGCGATCGAGTGGTGCCGCAGCGGACCCGGATGCCGCGCGATCGCATTCGAACGCGACGAAGCGAGACGCAAGCGCATCACCGAGAACTCCGTCGCGTTCGGCGCCCACGTCGAGGTGCGTGCCGGCGCCCCGGATGCGTTCGACGACGCGCCACCGCCCGCCGCGATCTTCATTGGAGGGGGAGTCACGCAACCCGGTCTGCTCGACGCATGTTTCGACCGCCTGGCCTCAGGCGGCCGTCTGGTCGCCAACGCTGTCACCGTCGAGTCCGAAGCTGTTATCGCCCAGTGGTATGCACGCCACGGAGGGGAGCTTCGCCGGTTCGACCATCAGCGGGGTGAGCCGCTGGGCGGCTTCACCGGCTGGCGGCCGGCGATGCCCGTGACCCAGTGGTCGGTGACCAGACCATGACGGTCTACTTCATCGGTGCCGGTCCCGGCGCGGCGGACCTCATCACCGTGCGCGGCCACCGTCTGCTGAGTCGGTGTGCGGTCTGTCTGTACGCCGGCTCGATCATGCCCGAGGACCTGCTGGCGGTGTGCCCGCCCGACGCGAAGGTCGTCGACACCGGACCGCTGACGCTGGACGCGATCATCTCCGAGATCGCGCAAGCACACGCCGCGGGGCTGGACGTCGCCCGGCTGCACTCGGGGGATCCGTCGATCTACAGCGCCGTAGCCGAGCAGTGCCGACGTCTCGAGGCGCTCGGCATCGACTTCGAGATGGTGCCCGGTGTACCGGCTTTCGCCGCGGCGGCCGCCGTGCTGGGTCGTGAGCTCACCGTCCCCGGGGTGGCGCAAACCGTGACACTGACCCGGGTCGCGACGCTGTCGACCGCGATGCCACCCGGCGAGGATCTGGCCACCCTGTCCAGTGTGGGCGGCACACTGGTGCTGCATCTGGCCGCCGCCCAGATCGATGCGATCGTCCCCCAGTTGCTGGCGGGCGGCTACCAACCCGAAACGCCCTGTGCGGTGGTGGCGTTCGCGACGTGGCCGCAGCAGCAGGTGCTTCGGTGCACGCTGGCCGAGCTGGCCGAGCAGATGAATGCGGCCGGCATCACGCGAACCGCCGTGATCTTCGTCGGCGACGTGCTCGCGGCCGAAGGGTTCACCGACAGCTATCTGTATTCGGCGGGGCGCGCCCGCCGGGAACGGCACTGATGCGGATCCTGTTGCTGGGCGGTACGTCTGAGGCGCGCGCACTGGCCGCCCAACTGCATCCGGACATCGACGTGATCAGCTCGCTGGCGGGCCGGGTGCCCGATCCCGCGCTTCCGGTGGGTCAGGTGCGCATCGGCGGGTTCGGCGGCGCCGACGGACTGCGCGACTGGTTGCGCGGAGCGGGCGTCGACGCCGTGGTCGATGCCACCCACCCGTTCGCGGCCACGATCACCTCCACCGCCGCCACGGTGTGCCGCGACCTCGGAGTGCCACACCTGGTGCTGGTCCGGCCCGCATGGCCGCCTGGCGACGCGATCGTGGTGCAGTCCGACCAACAGGCCGCGGATGCTGTTGCCGAACACGAATTCTCGCGGGTTTTCCTGACGACGGGACGTACGGGCACCGCAATATTCAAGGATTCCGGCGCGTGGTTCCTGATCCGTGCGGTGACAGCGCCCGATCCGCAGGACCTGCCTCGACGACACCAGATCCTCTTGTCGCGGGGTCCCTACCGCTACGACGCTGAGCTCGGTCTGCTTCGCGAGCACCACATCGACGCGTTGGTGACCAAGAACAGCGGCGGCGCCATGACGCGACCCAAACTCGACGCGGCCGCAGCTCTTGGAGTTGCGGTGGTCATGGTCGACCGCCCGCCCCTGCCGCCGGACGTCGACACCGTGGCCACGGTCGAGGACGCGGCCAGCTGGCTCAGCGGTAGGAGTCGATGAGTTCGAGCGTGTCCAATTCGCGGATCGCCACGCAGCCGCGGCGCAGCATCGCCAGCATCATGTCGTCACCACGGTCGGTCGTCGAGGCGAACGCGGTTCCGAGCGCGACGAGCAGAGGCACCTGCACGGCGCCGAGACGGTAATCGCGCCAGCAGGTTTCGGCGTCGTAGTCCGTCACCCCATATCCCAGCAGCGCCCGGTGGTAGCGCTCGACAAGGCTGCGCTCGACATCTGCGCGAAGCTCCGGTTCCAGGCTGGTCCCCGTGAAATAGGCGAGGTCGCGCCCGGGTAGACCGATTCCCACAGTCTGCCAATCGACGACGGTGATGCGGGTGCGGTCCGGGTCGAACAGCATGTTGTCGAGCCGGTAGTCGCCGTGCATCAGCGCGAACCGCTTCGGCTCGGCCCGCAGCCACGCCGTCACCGAAGACATTG
This sequence comes from Mycolicibacterium rhodesiae NBB3, assembly GCF_000230895.2. Next base: position 5,168,753 of record NC_016604.1, on the reverse strand, counting down.
CGGCGACCAGAGTCTCCTGGTCCTCGGGGGCGATGCGGGCGCCGAGCCTGTCGATCACGATGTCGGCGGCCATCGTAGAGACGTCGCCGAGACCCTTGGCGGCGTCGTCGTCACCGGGTTTCGGCATGACGATGGCGGCCAGACCCATCCACTCGGGATCGCACCAGCTGGGACCGTGCAGACCGGCGAGGGCTTCCACCGCCAGTCCGGCCTCCTCCTCGGAGCATCCGGCGATCTGGTCGCCCTGTACCGCGGGTGCCATATCGCCCAGCAGCAGCACGACATCCGCTCCGTCGTCGGAGATCTCGCAGTAAAAATTCTTTGGCACCGGGATGCGCATCCGGTCGGCGATCAGCGTGTAGAACTCGACCTCTGACCGGTAGCCGAGCGCGACCCGTTCGCGCACCGCGTCGTCCTGTGCGGACAGCTTGACCGCGAACGAGTTCGGCAGCTCCGGCTGCGGGGTGGAGTACGTCGCGGAGACCCGGTACGTCGCGCCGGTCTGGCCGGTACCGATCGCGGTGACGTCGACCGCGCTCACATCGGCGTCGAGCACCGATCCCAGCCAAGTCGCCGTCACATCTTCGGGTCCGCGTGGAATGCCCATGGTCGTCAGATCCTAGGTGGGGTAGCGGCGGGGGGTGAAGACGGTATCGCCGGTGTCGCTCAAGTACCACTGCGTCTGGGACGAGCCGACGATCAGCAGCGTGCGCATGTCGACGTCAGCCTGGTCGAGATCGGCGAGCCGCACGACCTTGACCTCCTCGGCCGGACCGGACACGTCGCGTCCGATCACCACGGGGGTACCGGGATCGCGATGCTCGAGCAGCAAGTCGCGCATCGCCCCCACCTGCCACGTGCGGCTCTTGGACGCGGGGTTGTAGATGGCCAGCACCAGGTCGGCGGTCGCCGCGGCGGTCAGTCGCGCCGCGATCACCTCCCACGGCTTGAGCCGGTCGGAGAGCGAGATGACGGCGTAGTCGTGGCCCAGCGGCGCACCGACGCGGCTGGCGACGGCCTGTGCCGCGGTCATCGCCGGAATCACTCGCACCTCGACCCCCGGCCACTGCTTGGCCTCCTCGAGCACCGCAGTCGCCATCGCGAACACGCCTGGGTCGCCGGAGGACACCACCGCGACCGAGCGGCCCTGTTCGGCCAGCGTGCACGCCAGCCGGGCGCGGGCCGGTTCGTCGGTGTTGTCGCTGGGATGGCGGCGCTGGCCGTCGCGGGTGCCGACGCGGTCCAGGTAAGGGCCGTAGCCGATGAGGTCGGTGGCCGATGCCAGTTCACGGCGGCTCTGCGGTGTCATCCAGTCGACGTCACCCGGACCCAATCCGACCACCGCGACACTGCCCGTCGTCGCTTCGGGCCGCGGCGTTCCCGGCAGCATCGCCAGCGAGAAGTACGGTACGGACGTCTCGTCCACGCCGCCCGCGGGCAGGACCCGCTCGGCCTGCGTGCTGGCGCGCTCCACGTAGAAGGTCTCGTCGAGCCGACCGGCCGCCGAAAGCGCTTCGCGCACTGCCGGATACGAACGCCCCAGCTTGAGGATGACCGCGGCGTCGGTGTCTGCCAGTCGACGCGTGAGCTCGTCGACCGGCAGTGTTCCCGGCAAGATCGTGAGCACCTCGTCGCCCTGCACCAGGGGAGTGCCGGTCGCCGCCGATGCGGCGCTCACCGACGTCACACCGGGCACGATCACCGCGTGAAACCGCTCGGTGAGCCGGGTGTGCATGTGCATGTAGGAGCTGTAGAACAGCGGATCGCCCTCCGCGAGCAGAGCGACGTCACGACCCGCGTCGAGGTGTTCCGCGATACGGTCGGCCGATTCCCGGTAGAAGTCCTCCATGGCGCCGGCATAGCCGCCGGGATGGTTGGTCGTCTCGGTGGTCACCGGGTACACCAGGTGCTCTTCGATCTGGCCCGCGCGCAGATACGGCGCGGCGATACCGCGCGCGATGCTCTTACCGTGCCGCGCACTGTGATACGCGACCACGTCGGCGTCGTTGATGACCCGGGCCGCCTTCACCGTCACCAGTTCGGGATCCCCTGGCCCCAACCCGACACCCCAGAGGGTTCCGCTGCCGTCCGTCATTCGCGTTCTTGCGCAATCGAATTCACGGCAGCGGCCGCCATCGCGCTTCCACCACGTCGGCCCTGCACCACCAGATACGACATCCCGCGGGGTCGCTCTATCAGCTCCTGCTTGGACTGTGCGGAGCCGACGAACCCCACCGGTCCGCCCAGTACCGCGGCCGGGACGGGCGCACCCTCGTCGATGAGCTCGAGGAGACGGAACAGGGCGGTGGGCGCGTTGCCGATCGCCACCACCGCACCGCCGAGCCGGTCGGCCCACAGCTCGACACCTGCTGCCGACCGCGTGGTGCCGAGCCGGTCGGCCAGCTCGGGCGCACGTCCGTCGGCGACCAGGGAGACGACCTCGTTGCCGGCAGGCAGCCGGGACGTGGTGATGCCGGCGGCCACCATCGACGAATCGCACAGCACGGGCGCTCCTGCGGCGAGCGCCGCATGGGTCTTCGCGACGACGTCATCGCTGAAGGCGACGTGGTCGGCCACGTCGATCTGCCCGCAGGTGTGGATCAGCCGGACCACGACGCGTGCGACGTCCTCGGGAAACCGCGACAGATCCGCTTCAGCGCGGATCGTCACGAACGACTGCCGGTAAATCTCGGCGGCGTCGCGGATGTAGTCGAGCACCCGCTCACCCTACGGGTGAGCGTCTCGCAGCCGGTATCCGTCTCCGGTCGCAACGAGTACGTCACCGACCACCGGACTGCCGCAGGCGCGCTCGCAGCCCACAAAGTGCCGATGACCTGCAGCGGGCTCGTCGATCAGCGCGGTGGCGTCGGCTCGGACGTCGGCCGCTGATCGCTCGCAGCCCGGGCTGCCGGTGCATGCGCTGATCGACAGCCATGGCGAGTTCTCGTCGAACACCAGTCCCATCGGGGCCAGGACCCGCAGCGCCACATCGGCAACCTCTTCATCGAGGTCGAAGACGAGCACCGAGCGCCACGGCGTGATGACCATGGGCGCGTTGATCGCAGCGAGGTATTCGCCGACTCGGGCGTTGAGCACGCCAAGCGGAATCGCGGCGCCCAGCGTCACGCGGCCGTCGTTCTGCTCTATCCACCCGATCGGACCGCGGGTGCTCGACTCCCATGTCGCACCGGGCTCGGTGGTCGCCGCGAAGCCGGCCAAGAGCGGCCCTGCGTCGTCGAGTTCACGGATACGCCAGCATGTTCCGCGGATCTCGGCGAACCGGACCGCGACCGTGATGAGCGCTGAAACCGCCTCCGACGGCGGGAACCGGAGGCCGGTGTCCCTGCCGGCCAGCAGCAGCGCCGCAGCCTCGCCGACGACCTGGATCCCCGCGTCGGCGGCCAGACCGCTGACATCGCCGCGACCGTCGTCGATGCTGAACAGGAACCTGCCGGGCAGTCCCGCCAGCGCGGGTTGTGCCTGGATCGCGTCGTCCAGTTCGGCCACCATCGCCCGGATATCCGCGAATCGACCGACGCGGCCCGACAACGGCGACGCGACGATGTTGCGCACCCGCTCATGGGTGTCCGACGGCAGCAGGCCCGAGGCCGCCAACGCCTGTGCGACGGCAGAGGTGTCGGTGACCGCCCGGATCTGGATGTTGCCGCGTGAGGTGAGTTCCATTGCCGGGGACGCCCACCGAGTCGCTGCCATTGCCACGGACTCCAGCTGCGGTGCGGTGATCATCCCGCCGGGGAGCCGCACCCTGGCCAGCGCACCGTCGGCGGCCTGATGGACCTGCAACGCGCCGGGGCACGCGTCTTGGTCACGGATCCTGGCCACCCGTTCACGGTACGCCCGAGTTGCTGGCCGATTCACTGCAGATTGAGGTAGTCGCCTACGCGTGTGCCTTCGACGCCTGGCTCGTAATTTTGCCTGCTAGGAGCCCGGGGCGGACCGGGCGAACACGGTGGGAGAGAGCCATGATCGATCTGACGGCGACTGATCGCCCGACATTCCAGACGACCGTCGCCCCGGCGGCGCTTCCCGATCGGGTGCCCTCACCCGACGGCACGACGCTGATCACCGAGCAGCAGGTCCTGTTCAGCACAGCGGCGGCACTGCAGCCCGCGAAAGTCGGCCACTGGGCCACCGCGATGAAGACAGTGACCGACACGATGAGCGTGCTGTTCACCGAATCCCGTCCACCGGCGCAGCGCTATGTCGCCAGGCGGTACGCCTACCTAGAGAACGCGGTAATGGGGCGGGAGATGTACCGGTTGTGATCAGCTCGCCAGGCGCACCGGGTCGACCACATCGGAGTACGCCGAGGCATCACCGGCGACCGGACGGCTGCGTTCGCCGTGGACGTCGACCGGGATGTCACCGGCCAGGGTGACCCGGTTGAGTCGCCGGTACTGGTTGTCGTAATCCGACACCGCGTAGTGCTGGGTGGCCCTGTTGTCCCAGATCGCGAGATCACCGGGCTGCCAGGACCAGCGGATGGTGTTCTCCAGCTTGGTGATCCGGGCCTGAAGCAGCCCGAACAGCGTTGTGGATTCGGTCGACCCCAGTCCGACGAAATGCTTGACGAACTGGCCGAGCAGCAGCACCCGTTTACCCGTCTCCGGGTGTACCCGGACCACCGGATGTTCCGTCTCGTAGTAGTCGGACACGAACTCGTCGCGATATTCGCGCTCCGTGTCGGCCAACGATTCCAGCCTGCGGTCAACCTCACGGGAATAATCGAAGGCGTTGGTGTGCACGGCCCACAGATTGTCGGCGAGCGCGCGAAGTGGTTCCGGCAGCAGCTCGTAGGCGGTCTCGGTGTTCGCCCATGTGGTGGTGCCGCCGTACTCAGGCAGTGAAATCGCGCGCAGCAGTGATGCTTTCGGAATCCGGTCGACGAACGTGACGTCGGTATGCCAGGCGTTGGCCTTGTCGTAGCGCGAATCGATGGGAAGCAACTTCGCTCCGCGGGAGGTCACCGTCGGGTGTGCGGTCGTCGGCGTACCCAGCTTGGCCGCCAGGGCGAGTTGCCCGCCGTCATCGAGTCGGTCCTGACCGCGGAAGAAGATGACCTTGTGTTCGAGCAAGGCGGCGTTGATCTTTGACACGCTCGCCGGATCGTAATCTTGGGTCAGGTCGATACCGTCGATACGAGCGCCGATGTTGGCGCTGAGCTTCACAACACGTAGTGCCACCGGCCATACGCTGGCTTTTCCGCGGCTTGCTCACAAGTCTTTTCCTCAGCACGAACAGAATCGACGGATCGTTTGGTTTTGCCCGAGCGGGGGTACGGTCGGGCTGTGCAAGCTCTGTGGGAGTACATGGCTGCCCACCATTCGCAGCTGTTATTCGACTCCTACCAGCACGTCAGCGCGGTGGTGCAGAGCGTGCTCATCGCCACGATCATCGGGGTGGCCGTCGGGGTGCTCACCTACCGCAATTCGCTGGCCTCCAATCTCGCGACGGCGACGTCGAGCGTGATCCTCACTGTCCCGGCGTTCGCCCTGTTGGGTTTGCTCATCCCGTTGTTCGGGCTCGGCGTGGTCCCCAGCGTCGCCGCATTGGTGCTCTACTCGCTGCTGCCGATCATCCGAAACACGATCGTGGGCCTTGGCGCCATCGACCCGGCCTTGACCGACGCCGCACGGGGTCTCGGAATGGGCCGACTCGCCACGCTCGGTCGCGTCGAGTTGCGGCTGGTGTGGCCGTCGATCCTGTCGGCGATGCGGATCAGCACCCAGATGTCGATGGGTGTTCTTGCCATCGCCGCGTACGTCAAGGGGCCCGGCCTCGGCAACCTCATCTTCGCGGGGCTGGCCAGAGTCGGCAGCCCGACCGCTCTCCCCATGGCGCTCACCGGAACCCTGCTCATCGTCATCCTGGCGCTACTGCTCGACGGGATTTTAGTGCTCGTCGGGCGTTTGACCACATCGAAAGGTATTCGGTGACATCACTATCCGAGTCAGCGACCTCGCAACCTTCGAGCGGGGCGCAGATCGTCCTGGACCACGTCTCGAAGGTCTACCCGGGCTCCAAAGAGCCCGCGGTCGACGACACCTCGCTGGACATTCCCGCGGGCGAGATCGTCATCTTCGTCGGCCCCTCGGGGTGCGGCAAGACCACCATGATGCGGATGATCAACCGGCTCAGCGAGCCGACCTCGGGGCGCATCCTGATCGGGGACAAGGACGCGCTGTCCATCAAGCCGACCGAATTGAGGCGGTCGATCGGGTATGCGATCCAGCAGGCCGGCCTGTTCCCGCATATGACGATTCGGCAGAACGTCGGCCTGGTGCCCGGCCTGCTGCGGTGGGACCGCAAGAAGATCGCCGACCGCGTCGACGAACTGCTCGACCTCGTCGGGCTCGAACCCGGCCAGTACGCCGAGCGGTATCCGCGCCAACTGTCCGGCGGACAGCAACAGCGGGTCGGCGTGGCACGGGCGCTGGCCGCGGACCCGCCGGTGCTGTTGATGGACGAGCCGTTCGGCGCCGTCGACCCGATCACCAGGAGCACGTTGCAGGACGAACTGCTGCGGCTGCAATCCGAACTGCGCAAGACCATCGTCTTCGTCACGCACGACTTCGGCGAGGCTGTGAAACTGGGGGACCGGATCGCCGTGCTCGGCCAACGGTCGAAGGTGCTGCAGTACGACACGCCGCAGGCGATCCTGGCCAGCCCGGCCGATGACACCGTCGCCGGGTTCGTCGGATCCGGGGCGTCGCTGCGCCAGCTCAGCCTGGTGCGGGTCAAGGACGTCGAACTGCGAGCCCACCCATCCGTCCACCGCAACGACTCGCTCGAAAGCGTGCGAAATGTGTTGGCCAACAGCGATTACGACTGGGTGGTCGTCGTCGACGAGCGGGACCGCCCGGTGAACTGGGTGCGCGAGCGCAACCTGCGGCACGCCCAGACCCTGGCCGATGCCTTCGAACCGCTCGACGTGCTCAGCACGCAGTCGACTCTCGAAGACGCGTTGGAGGCGATCCTCGCCGAGCAACACGCCTCGGCCGTCGTGTCCGGCCCGGGCAGCAAGTACGCCGGCGTCGTCACGCTGGACACCCTGATCGACACCATCACCCGCCTTCGCACCGAGGCCGAGTCACCGGACGGTGACGAGTCGTGACCGCCGCGGTCGACAGCGCCGCACCGAAGGTGACTGGCGCCGAGCGCCTTCGGCTGTTGATTCAGCCCGCACTGGTGCTCGTCGTCGGCGCCGTGGTCGTTTACTGGGCGTTCGACCGTGACCTGACGGCGACCCAGCAGGAGAACATCAACGCCGGAAACGTCGCGACGTTGATCTGGCAGCACCTGCTGATCACCTTTGCGGTGACGGCGATCGTGCTGGCGGTCGGCATCCCGCTCGGGATTTTGGTGACCCGCCCAGGCGCGAAAGTGTTGCGGCCGTTCATCGTCGGTGTCGCCAACATCGGCCAGGCGGCACCGGCGATCGGTCTGCTGGTACTGCTGTTCCTGTGGACGGCGAAGACGGGCTTCTGGATCGGAGTCCTGCCGATCGCGCTGTACTCGCTGCTGCCCGTACTAGCCAGCACAATCCTGGGCCTCGATCAGGTGGACAGGTCACTGATGGACGCCGGGCGGGGTCAGGGCATGGCCCGCAGCGCTTTGCTGTTGAGAGTCGAACTGCCGCTGGCGATTCCGTACATCCTGGCCGGGCTGCGGACATCGCTGGTGATCGCGGTCGGGACTGCGACGCTGTCGTTCCTGGTGAATGCCGGCGGGCTCGGCATCCTCATCGACACCGGTTACAAGTTGCAGGACAACGTGACGCTGATCCTGGGCAGCGTGCTCGCCGTGTGCCTGGCGCTGCTGGTCGACTGGTTCGGCGGCCTCGCAGAACACTTCCTGAATCCCAGGGGACTTCGGTGATGCGGCGCGCGCTGGCCGTGCTCGTCGCAACGATGTGCGCGCTGACGATGACTGCCTGCGGTCTCGGTTCGGGTGGCACGGTGCCGTTCATGGTCGGGCCCGGCTCCATCAGACCCGATGCGGCGCTGGAGGGCGTGAAGATCACCGTGGGCTCCAAGGAGTACACGGAGCAGGTGATCATGGGGTACATCCTCGAATACACCTTGGCCGCCGCCGGGGCCGATGTCCGGGATCTGACCGGCATCGTCGGTTCGCGCAGCACGCGAGAGGCTCAATTGCGCGGACAGGTAGACGTGGCCTACGAGTTCACCGGCAACGCCTGGATCAACTACCTCGGCCACGAGAAGCCGATACCCGACAGCCGCGAACAGTACGAGGCCGTCCGAGACGAGGATCTGCAACGCAACGGCGTGGTGTGGTTGCCGCCTGGGCCGATGGACGACACGTACGCGCTGGCGGCCAGCAAAAAGGTGGTCGAGCGCACGGGTGTGCGCACGCTGTCGCAGTACGCCGATCTCGTCAGGACCAACCCCGCAGCCGCGAAAACCTGTGTGGACACCGAATTTCGCGCTCGCCAGGACGGCTATCCGGGGATGGCCGCCGCCTACGGCTTCGATCCGGCGCGGGCACAGACTCCGATACTCCAGGTCGGCATCATCTACCAGGCGACCGCGGACGGAAACCAGTGCGACTTCGGGGAGGTGTTCACCACCGACGGTCGCATCGCTGCCCTCGATCTCGTGGTGCTCGAAGACGACAAGCAGTTCTTCGCGCACTACAACCCGTCGGTGACGATGAAGCGTCAATTTTTCGACGCCCATCCCGAGATCGCTGAGGTGACGGCACCGGTGACCGCCGCGCTGACCAACGACGCGATCATCGAGATGAACAAGCAGGTCGACGTCGAGGGCCGCGACCCCGCAGTTGTCGCCCGCGACTGGATGGTCGCCGAGGGCTTCGTCACCGCCGAATAACCGGCGAATAGGTAAAATTCTGCGACTGTCCGGCGTACCGTCCCGTGCATCGGGAGGGTCTGACCATGTCGAGACAGCGAGCCCTGCGGGTGGCGATCATCGGTGCGGGCATGTCCGGCATCTGCATGGCGATCAAACTGCTGGACGGGGGCATCGACGACTTCGTCATCTACGAGTCCGCCGACGACGTCGGCGGCACCTGGCGCGACAACACCTATCCCGGGTTGAGTTGCGATGTTCCCTCTCGCTTCTACTCGTATTCCTTCCGGCCCAATCCCGACTGGTCGCGTTTCATGTCGCCGGGTCCGGAGATTCATCGCTACTTCCGGCAGGTCGCCGACGAGCGGGGCGTCACACCGCACATCAGGTTCGGCAGCGAAGTCACCGCGGCACGATTCGAGGACAAGCGGTGGTGGGTCAGCACGCCGGACGGCGAGGAAGCCTTCGACGTGCTGATCACCGCGACCGGAGTCCTGCGCGTGCCTCGCTACCCACAGATCGAGGGGCTCGACACGTTCGCCGGACCGCAATTCCACTCGTCGCGATGGGACCATTCGATTACGCTGCCCGACAAGCGGATCGGATTGATCGGCACCGGCTCGACCGGCGTGCAGATCACCGCTGAACTCGGCGGCAAGGTCCGCGGATTGACGATCTTCCAACGTTCACCCCAGTGGGTGTACCCGACACCCAACCTTCGCTACCGGGCGATAACAAGGGCAGCCCTCGCCCGTTGGCCCGCCCTGAACAAACTGGGATACCGCTTCTGGCAGACCTACATCGAGAACACCTTGGGTCGCGCCGCGGTCGAGGCGGGGCTGAACCGTCGGTTGATGGCGCTGTCGTGCCGGCTCAATCTGCGAATGTCGGTGCGCGATCCGGAGCTGCGCCGCAAGCTCACTCCCGACTATCACGCGATGTGTAAGCGACTCATCCTCGCCGGCCACTACTACCGTTCCATCCAGCAGCCGGGCGTGCATCTGGTCACCGAGGCGATCGATCACGTCGAACCGCGGGGTGTCGTCACGGCGGACGGCGTGCTCCACGAACTCGATGTGCTGGTATTGGCCACCGGCTTCGACGCCCGCGCCTACGTGCGCCCGATGAGCATCGTCAACGACAGCGGCGTCACGCTCGACGAAGTCTGGGAAGCCGGCCCGCATGCCTACCGTTCGGTCGCCGTCCCAAGTTTTCCGAACCTGTTCATGCTGATGGGCCCGCACTCGCCGATCGGCAACCAGTCGCTGGTGCTGATCGCCGAGAACCAGGCCGACTATGCGATGTGGTGGATCAACAAGATCCGCAATGGCGAGATCATCGCCGCGTCACCCACCGACGCGGCCACAAAGGATTACAACGAGCAGATGAAATCGGCGATGCCACAGACGATCTGGGTCACCGGCTGCAAGAGCTGGTACCTGGGGAAGGACGGCTTGCCGGAGCTCTTCCCCTGGCGGCCGGTCCGCCACCGTGAGCTCCTGGCTACGCCCGATGTCTCGCATTTCGAGGTCCGGACCGCCTGAATGTGACGGCTGACACACTATTGGTTCTAGTGATCCGTGCCACACATGTTGCTGCTTTTCGCTGTGCTGAGCAGTACGTTCCCCGTAACTGCACGCGTGTGTAGTAAGCAGTTTCAGGAAGGAACAACGATGTTCGAAATCATCGTTTTCGCAGGCGTCGTAGCCCTGGTCGCCGGCGCGCTCGGCCTTGGATATCCGGAGAGCACCTACCACCGGTGGAACCGGCACTAACCAGCCAGCGGCAACCCACGCACCCGATGGTGTGGGGTAGTAATGACGGGTGACTCCGCCGACCCGATCGCCGACGGTCTTGCTGTTGTCGACCTCCGACACCGACCTGATCACGGCGCGTGCCACCGGCGCGGAATATCGGTGGGCCAACCCGTCACGGCTGGTCGAGGACGAACTGCCCGAAATCGTCCGCGACGCTGACGTCGTCGTCGTCCGCATTCTCGGTGGCTACCGCGCCTGGCAGGACGGCATCGACCTTCTCGAAGGCTGCGGCGTACCGACCGTCGTGGTCAGCGGCGAGCAGTCCCCGGACGCCGAATTGATGGGACATTCCACAACGCCTACGGGCGTCGCGTTGCAGGCGCACGTGTACCTCGCGCAGGGCGGGGTCGAGAACCTTCGACAGCTGCACGCGTTCCTGTGCGACACGCTGCTGATGACCGGGTTCGGCTTCGCACCGCCGGCCACCACACCCAACTGGGGTGTTCTCGAGCGGCCGACGGCCGACAACGGGGGTCCGACCGTCGCGGTGCTGTACTACCGCGCCCAGCATCTCGCCGGGAACACCGGATACGTCGAGGCGCTGTGCGACGCGCTCGAGGCGGCAGGCGGCCGTCCGCTGCCCGTGTTCTGCGCATCGTTGCGCACAGCCGATTCCGCTCTGCTGGAGTTGCTCGGCACCGCCGATGCGTTGGTGACGACGGTGCTCGCCGCGGGCGGGTCCACCCCTGCCGCAGTCTCGGCGGGCGGCAACGACGACACCTGGAACGTGGCGCATCTGGCCGCCCTCGACATTCCGATCCTGCAAGGGCTGTGTCTCACCAGTTCGCGGTCGCAATGGCAGGACAACGATGACGGGCTGTCGCCGCTGGATGTCGCAACCCAGGTCGCTGTGCCCGAATTCGACGGTCGCATCATCACAGTCCCGTTCTCGTTCAAGGAGATTGACGACGAGGGCCTGATCTCCTACGTAGCCGATCCGGAACGCTGTGCGCGGGTCGCCGGGCTCGCCGTGCGGCACGCGCGGCTGCGCTCCATCGCGGCGTCGGAGAAGCGGGTGGCGCTGGTGTTCTCGGCGTATCCCACCAAACACGCGCGCATCGGCAACGCCGTCGGCCTCGACACGCCGGCCAGTGCCGTGGCCCTCCTGCGCGCAATGCGCGACCACGGCTACCGGATAGGCGAGATTCCCGGCGTCGACGCCGGCGATGGCGATGCGTTGATGCACGCCCTGATCGAGCGCGGCGGTCAAGACGCCGACTGGCTGACCGATGGCGATCTCGCGGGCAATCCGATTCGCGTGTCTGCCAAGGAGTACCGCGAGTGGTTCGCCACGCTGCCCGCGGAGCTGACCGACCCGATGGTGCAGCACTGGGGACCCCCGCCCGGCGAGTTGTTCGTCGACCGCAGCAGTGATCCGGACGGGGAGATCGTGGTCGCCGCGATGCAGGCGGGGAACGTGGTGCTGATCGTTCAGCCGCCGCGCGGTTTCGGGGAGAACCCGGTCGCCATCTACCACGACCCCGATCTGCCGCCCAGCCATCACTATCTGGCCGCCTACCGTTGGCTCGACGCGGCATTCGGCGCCGACGCCGTCGTACATCTCGGCAAGCACGGAAACCTGGAATGGCTCCCGGGGAAGACCCTGGGCATGTCAGCCGCCTGCGGCACCGACGCGGCGTTGGGCGACCTCCCGCTGATCTACCCGTTCCTGGTCAACGACCCGGGCGAGGGCACCCAGGCCAAACGCCGGGCACACGCCACCCTCGTGGACCACCTCATCCCGCCGATGGCGAGGGCCGAATCCTACGGTGACATCTCGCGTCTGGAACAGCTGCTCGACGAGCACGCCAACATCGCCGCGCTCGACCCCGGCAAGCTGCCCGCCATCCGCCAGCAGATCTGGACGCTGATGCGCGCGGCCAAGATGGATCACGACCTGGGGCTCACCGATCGGCCCGACGAGGACTCCTTCGACGACATGCTGCTGCACGTTGACGGCTGGCTGTGCGAGATCAAAGATGTCCAAATTCGCGACGGTCTACACATCCTTGGCGAAAAGCCCACGGGCGAATCGGAAATCGATCTGGTGCTCGCCATCCTGCGCGCACGCCAACTCTTCGGGGGCGAGCAGAGCGTGCCGGGCCTCCGTCAGGCGCTCGGTCTCGCCGAGGATGGCCACGACGAGCGCGCCGCGGTCGACGCGGCTGAGGCGCAGGCACGTGAACTCGTTGTGGCACTTGCGGACTCGGGATGGGATTCCACCGCCGTCGACTCGCTGACCGACAACGCCGACGTCGCGGCGATCCTGCGATTCGCGGCGACCGAGGTGGTGCCGAGACTGGCGGGCACTGCCGACGAGATCCCCCAGATCCTGCGCGCCCTCGACGGTCGTTTCATACCGGCCGGCCCGTCGGGGTCCCCGTTGCGCGGCCTCGTCAACGTGCTGCCCACCGGTCGCAACTTCTACTCGGTCGACCCGAAGGCGGTGCCGTCGCGGCTCGCATGGGAAACCGGCGTCGCGATGGCGGATTCGCTGCTCGAGCGGTACCGGGAGGACCACGGTGACTGGCCGAGGTCCGTCGGGCTGTCGGTATGGGGCACGTCGGCCATGCGGACCTCGGGTGACGACATCGCCGAAGTGCTTGCGCTGCTGGGAGTACGGCCGGTGTGGGACGACGCGTCGCGACGGGTGGTGAACCTGGAGCCGATAGGTCTCGAGGAGCTCGGCCGTCCGCGTATCGACGTCACCGTGCGCATCTCCGGGTTCTTCCGCGACGCCTTCCCGCATGTCGTCACGATGCTCGACGACGCGGTGCAACTCGTCGCAGGGCTCGACGAGTCGGCCGAGGACAATTACGTCCGCGCCCACTCCCAGGCCGACCTAGCTGAACATGGTAACCAAAGGCGTTCCACCACAAGAATATTCGGCTCTAAACCGGGCACGTATGGTGCAGGTCTGCTGCAACTGATCGACAGCCGCAACTGGCGTGACGATGCCGACCTCGCAGAGGTCTACACCGCCTGGGGCGGTTTCGCCTACGGGCGCGGCTTGGACGGCAGGCCGGCGGCCGACGACATGAACCAGAACTACCGGCGGATCACAGTCGCCGCGAAGAACACCGACACACGCGAGCACGACATCGCCGACTCCGACGACTACTTCCAGTACCACGGAGGCATGGTCGCGACGGTGCGGGCGCTCACGGGAAAGGCGCCGGCCGCCTACATCGGCGACAACACCCGGCCCGATGCCGTACGCACCCGCACGCTGTCGGAGGAGACCACCCGCGTGTTCCGCGCCCGAGTGGTCAACCCGCGGTGGATCAACGCGATGCGCCGCCACGGCTACAAGGGCGCCTTCGAGATGGCCGCCACGGTCGACTACCTGTTCGGCTACGACGCGACCGCACATGTAATGGCCGACTGGATGTATGAGCGGCTGTCCGCCGAGTACGTCCTCGACGACGAGAACCGCAAGTTCATGGCCGAATCGAACCCGTGGGCCCTGCACGGGATGGCCGAGCGGCTGCTGGAGGCCGCGGGCAGAGGCATGTGGGCGCAGCCCGACCAGGCGACGCTCGACGGCTTGAAGCAGGTCCTGCTGGAGACGGAAGGCGAACTGGAGGGCTGACCCACTACGTTTGGGGAATGGCCGCCACCTTTGCCGACATCGCGAAGTCGGAGTACGTCCTGTTGACCACGTTCACCAAGGACGGCCGACCCAAGCCCACCGCCGTCTGGGCACCCCCGGACGGCGATCGCCTCCTCGTCATCACGCAGGAGAAGTCGTGGAAGGTCAAGCGGATCCGGAACACGCCGAGGGTGACGCTCGCGGAATGTGACCGCAGCGGCAATCCGAAGGGTGAGGCCGTGGAGGCGGTCGCCACGATCCTCGACAAGTCGGCCAACGCCGCCACCTACGACCTGATCGGACAGCGGTACGGGCTGCTGGGTAAGACCTTCAATCTGTTCTCGAAGCTGCGCGGGGGCATGACGAACAACGTGACCATCGAACTCAAGCCGGCGTAGCGGACACTTCCGGTTTCACCGAGCCCGCCAGCGGGTATTCCTGTTTGCATCGTTTGCGCATCGAAAGAAGAATCGAAATCCATGGCTGACACTTTTGAAGACGTGGCACGGTCGAAATACATGATCCTGACGACGTTCACCAAGGACGGCAGGCCGAAGCCGACCACAGTGTGGGGCGTGTACGACGACGGCAAGCTACTGATCTCCACCGACGACGGCTCGTGGAAGACCAAGCGCATCAACAACACGCCGCGGGTCACCATTCAGCGGGCCTACGCGATCGGAAACAAGCCGAAGGGCGAGCCGGTCGAGGCGGTGGCCCGGAATCTGCCCAAGTCAGACAATCGACGGGTTTTCGACATGGTCACCAAGAAGTACTGGTGGCACGCATGGTGGTGGATTCCGCAGGCGATTGTTCGCGGCGGCATCGACAAGGTGCACAGCGCGATCGAGGTGAAGCCGGCTTAGCGCGCCGCCAGGTGCTCGTTGAAGAATGCGAACACGCGCGCGTAAGCGTCGTCGGTGGCGGCATCGTCGTACCCGAATCCGGTGATCCGCATCAGCGGCTGGCCGGGCAGCTTGTTGGCGAAGCTGTGCCCGACATCCGGGTAGACCTTGATGTCGGCCGTGATGCCTTTCTCCTCGACGACCTTGCGCAGACGCGCCGGTGCGCCCACGCCAAGCGGGTCGCGACGGCCGAAGCTGGCCACGATCGGACAGGCGCCGTCGAGCGTATCGGCCAGATGCCGGGGCAGGGGAGTCCCGTAGAACGGTGCCGAGGCGCCAAAACCCTTGGGCGCCAATACCAGAGCGAACTGCCCGCCCATGCAGAACCCGATCAGGCCGACAGAGCCGTTGCACTGCGGCATCGACAGCACGTGGTCGCGCGCGGCGAGGATGTCGTCCAGTGCGCGGCCGCGCTGGCTGAGCAACTCGCGCAAGACTCGGGTGATGCATCGCGCCCGGCCGCCACGTGAATACATGTTCGGGGTGATCGCCACGAACCCCGCGGCCGCGATCCTCGCCGACGTCGCCTCGTTGTCCGGGCCGTATCCGAACGCATCGTGCACCACGACGACGCCGGGCCACGGCCCCTGACCATCGGGAACGCTCAGCAGCGCGTCGATACGTCCCTCCGGGGTGTCGATGTCCACAGTTGTCATCACGTCGTCAATGTACGGAACCCAGGATCGTTCCCGGACGTTCTCAGTTACATGGCGATGCGGTTGTTTGTCCTCTACGTGGTGATAGAGCTCGCGGTCGTCGTCGCGCTCACGTCGACGATCGGCTTCGGCTGGACCGTGTTGCTGCTGCTGGGCACGTTCCTCCTCGGGATGGCGCTGGCCGGTTCGCAGGTCAAGCGCCACATCCGCCGCCTCCGGTCAGGTCTGAACGCCGGGACCGTGCAGGGTGCCGCGGCGGACAGCGTCCTCGTCGCACTGGGCACCGTTCTGGTCGCGATTCCCGGGCTGGCCAGCTCCGTCGTCGGCGCGCTCCTGCTGATTCCGCCCACGCGCGCTGCCGCCCGCCCGCTGGTGACGGCCATGGCCGCGCGCCGCGTTCCGCTGATCACCGTCGCCAGTGCCGCCCGCTACCCGGCACCGCGGGGTGACTACATTGACGGCGAGGTCGTCGACGTAACGGACTTCGAGCCTCTTGCCGTGGAGCGCAAACCCGATTAAGTGACGACCCTTCTGATCAACGGCCGGGTGCACAGCCCGGCAATGCCTGACGCGTCCGCAATGGCGGTGCGCGACGGTGTCGTGGCGTGGCTGGGCAGGGACGACGTGGGTCGTGCGCAATTCCCCGACGCGCAGATCGTCGACCTCGATGGTGCGTTCGTCGCACCGGCCTTCGTCGACAGCCACGTGCACCTCACCGCGACCGGACTGACGCTGACCGGTCTGGATCTGCGGCCCGCCACCTCGCTGGCGCACTGCCTACAGCTGCTCGACGAGTACGCCCGAACCCATCCCGGCCCGGTGTGGGGGCATGGTTGGGATGAATCGGGTTGGCCCGAGCAGACACCGCCGAGCACCGCCGACCTGGACGGCATCGCCGAGGATCGATCCGTCTACCTCGCCCGGGTCGACGTCCATTCGGCGGCCGCCTCGAGCACGCTTCGTCGCCTCACACCCGGCCTGGCAGAGGCCTACGGCTACTCCGCGGAGCAGCCGCTGACCGCCGACGCGCACCACCGTGCGCGAGCCGCGGCCCGCGAGGGGCTGACTCCCAAGCAGCGGCGGGATGCGCGGCTGGCGGCGCTGGACGCCGCGGCCGCCTTCGGCATCGTTTCAGTGCACGAATGCGCGGGGCCGGACATCGGCGGACTGACCGACTGGGACGAGGTGCGCAGCGTGGAACACGGGGTGGAGGTCGTCGGTTACTGGGGTGAAGCGGTGAGCAGCGCCGATCAGGCCCGGGAGCTGATGGCTCGTACCGGCGCGCGCGGGCTGGCCGGCGACCTGTTCGTCGACGGCGCGCTCGGCTCGCGGACCGCATGGCTGCACCAGCCGTACAACGACGCCGCGGGTTGTCGCGGCAACACCTATCTCGACATCGACGCGATCACCGCACACGTGCGGGCCTGCACCGAGGCGCGCATCACCGCCGGATTTCACGTGATCGGCGATGCGGCCGTCCACGCCGTCGTCGGCGCGCTCGAGCGCGTCGTCGACGAGTTCGGCGCACCGGCGGTCGCTCGTTGCGGACACCGCCTCGAACACCTCGAAATGGTGACCGATACGCAGGCACACCAGCTCGGCACCTGGGGCGTCGTGGCCAGCATGCAGCCCAATTTCGATGCGTTGTGGGGTGGCGAGCACGGCATGTACGCCCAGCGTCTCGGCCTCGACCGGTCAAGATCTTTGAACCCGTTTGCGCTGCTAGCATCCCAAGGCGTGCCTCTCGCGTTCGGCTCAGACAGCCCCGTCACCAGCTTGAATCCCTGGGCAACAGTGCGCGCTGCGACACAGCATCGAACTCCTGGCAGTGCGCTGTCCGCGCGGGCGGCGTTCGCAGCGGCCACTCGGGGCGCCTGGCGCGCCGCCGGGGTACGCGACGGTGAGACCGGCACGCTCGTGCCGGGCGCCCCGGCGAGCTACGCCGTCTGGGAGGCCGACGAGTTCGAGGTGAGTGCGCCTGCCGACGCGGTGCAACGATGGTCGACCGATCAGCGCTCGCGAGTGCCCGCGCTTCCGCGGCTCGACGGCGCGTTGCCGCGCTGCCGCCAGACCGTGCACCGAGGTGCGGTCATCCATGGCTGACGAGGTGCCGCCTTCCGTCGTCCACGACGCCGATCACAAGACCGAAGAGCCGCAGGGCTCATCGCCGGTCGGCCCGTCGCGTGCCAAGCGATTCGGTCATGCGGTCGTCGACCGTCTGCCGCAGTTGAGCGTCGCGATCCTCGCAGGCGTCGCGCTGTGTCTGAGCTTCCCGCCGTTCGGCTGGTGGTACCTGGCATTCGTCGCGTTCGCATTGCTGGCGTGGCCGTTGACTCGCGAATCAACAACTGTCGCAGGCGGATTCGGGTATGGCTTGCTATTCGGGCTGGCGTTCTACCTACCGCTGCTCCCATGGATCAGCGGACTCGTCGGTGAGGTGCCCTGGATTGCCCTTTCCGCGCTCGAGGCGCTGTTCCCCGCGCTGTTCGGCGCGTTGGCGGTGGTGGTCCGTCGGCTGCCGGGGTGGCCGCTGTGGTTCGCTGGGCTATGGGCAGCCCAGGAGTGGCTCAAGTCGACCGTGCCATTCGGTGGATTCCCATGGGGTGTGGTGGCGTTCGGCCAGACCGACGGACCGCTGTTGTCGATGGTTCAGGTGGGCGGCGCGCCACTGCTGTCGTTCGCTGTCGTGCTGGTCGGGTTCAGCCTGGCGGCCCTCACGCTGGAGATCGTGAAGTGGTGGCGCGTGGGCGACACTCGGACGGCGGCGCCGCCCCCGGTCGTGGTGCCGGGTGCATGCATCGCCCTCGTACTGTTGCTGACCGCACTCACCTGGCCGCAGGTCCGGCATTCCGCGGTAGGTGCCGACGACGAGCAACCGATCACCGTGGCCGCCGTGCAGGGGAACGTGCCGCGGCTCGGCCTGGAGTTCAACGCCCAGCGTCGCGCGGTCCTGGACAACCACGTCCGCGAAACGCTCCGGCTGGCCGAGGACGTGCGGGCCGGCCGGGCGCCGCGGCCGATGTTCGTCATCTGGCCGGAGAACTCCTCCGACATCGATCCGCTGGCCAATCCGGACGCCAAAGCCGAGATCTCAGCGGCGGCAGCCGCGATCGACGCGCCGATCCTGGTGGGCAGCGTGGTGGCCGCCCCGGGAGCGACCGCTGACAATCCGAGCTCGACGAATTCGGTGATCGTGTGGAACCCGGAGACCGGCCCTGCCGATCGTCACGACAAACAGATCGTCCAGCCATTCGGCGAATATCTCCCTTGGCGCAGTTTCTTCCGCCACCTGTCGTCGTACGCCGACCGCGCAGGCTACTTCGTCCCCGGCAGCGGGAACGGCGTCGTGCATGCCGCGGGCGTGCCCGTCGGAGTCGCCACCTGCTGGGAGGTGATCTTCGACCGGGCCCCCCGCGAGGCCGTGCGCAGCGGCGCGCAGCTGCTGACGGTGCCTTCCAACAACGCCACGTTCGATGAGGCGATGAGCGAACAACAACTGGCGTTCGCCCGGTTGCGGGCTGTCGAGCACGACCGGTACGTGGTCGTCGCCGGCACCACAGGTATCAGCGCCGTCATATCTCCCGACGGTCGTGAGATTGCCCGCACCTCGTTCTTCGAGCCCGCCTACCTCGACACCCAGGTGCGGCTGAAGACGCAGCTCACAGCCGCGACGCGGTGGGCTCCGCTGGTCGAGGGGCTGCTGGTCGCGATCGGCGTTGGGGCCGTGATCGCCGCAATACTGCACAATGGGAGTTTCGTGCGTCGGCTACGTACGACGACGAAAGACAGAGGAGCGACATGACGACGGGCCCGGGCCCGGGGGAACGCCCAAGCCAGCGCACGCTGGTCATCATCCCCACGTACAACGAGCGGGAGAACCTGCCGTTGATCGTTGGACGCGTGCAGTACGCGTGTCCCGATGTGCACATCCTGGTCGTCGACGACGGCAGCCCGGACGGTACCGGCGAACTGGCCAATGAGCTCGCTCTCGCCGATCCGGACCGGATCCATGTGATGCACCGCTCCGCAAAGGGGGGCCTCGGCGCCGCGTACCTCGCCGGTTTCGAATGGGGACTCGGGCGCGGGTACTCGGTGCTGGTCGAGATGGACGCCGATGGCAGCCACCCGCCCGAACAGCTACATCGCCTGCTCGACTGCATCGACGGCGGAGCCGACCTGGTGATCGGCTCGCGTTACGTCACTGGAGGCGAGACGAAGAACTGGCCGCGGCGGCGTCAGGCGCTCTCGCGCACGGCCAACGGCTATGCCAGGGTCGTGCTCGGCGTGGACATCCACGACATCACCGCCGGTTACCGCGCCTACCGACGCGAGGTGCTGGAGAAGATCGACCTGTCCGCGGTCGATTCGAAGGGTTACTGCTTCCAGATCGACCTGACCTGGCGGACCATCAACAATGGTTTCGTCGTCGTCGAGGTACCGATCACCTTCACCGAGCGCGAGTTCGGTCAGTCCAAGATGAGCGGGTCCAACATCCGCGAGGCGCTGTTCAAGGTCGCGGAGTGGGGTTTCCGCGGGCGCATGGACCGCGCCCGCGGCGTCGGCGTCAGCCGCTGACTACGTCACTGACCCAATGGCGTGCTGACAGCGCGGTCGAGGCCATATATGCGCGGCGACGCTCTCAGGCTGACATTGTGATCGGTTGACAGCCGTTAGCCCCGGCGGCGGGCCTTGATGATGTCGAGGCGCTCCTTGAGCAGTTCTTCCAGCTCATCAACGGAGCGACGCTCCAGCAGCATGTCCCAGTGGGTACGCGGCGGCTTGGTCTTCTTGGGCTCGGGCGCGTCACCCTCGATCAGGGTGCCCTCCATGCCGTTGCGGCACAGCCACGCGTGGGGGATCTCGGCGTCGTCGGCGAACGGGACGTCGAATTCCTCGCCGTTGTCGGTGCGGTAACGAGCGACCTGTCGCGGTGCCAGGTCGTGGTTGCGGTCGGTCTCGTAGCTCACAGCCCCGAGGCGACTGCCTCTCAAGACGCGATCAGCCATTTATCTGCACTCCTCAGTGAATCCGTGGTGTCCGGAGAATCAACGCAGTTGTACGACACGCAGTTCCCGACTCAACCCACCATGATACCGGGATTCCCGCTTCCGCCGGTTTACAGTCTGGTCCGTGGTCCGACGTCTTCGTTCTCAACCCTGTCGCTGGTGCGGTCGTGAAGTCGCTGACGCCGGACTGGGCAGACGTCGGCAGTATTGCAGGCAGTCCTGCCGGCAGCGGGCCTATGAGCAGCGGTCGATCGTCAAGGGCACGTCGCTTTCGCCGGATGCCGTCGTGCTCACCGCCGACGAGGCCGCAGAACTCGCCGACCGGGTCTACCAGGTCAGATGCGCCGCCGAGGACGTGGCCACCGCCGTCGAGGAGGGGGCGGAGGGCACTGAGCTGCGCCAACTGTGCGATGCCCTGATGCGCGCGGCGAAGGCGGCGGACGGCTGGCGCTGATTTCGAACCTTTAGGGAGGGTCGCGCGTCGTTACGATGACCTGCAAACCTCCCGATGGGACCCGCCGTGACGTTGTCAACACCTGAGTCCTCAGCCTCGACCGGCGTGTGGCGATTCGAGGATTTCGTGCTGGACACACACCGCTACGAACTGCGCTCGGGAGGCGACGTGATCCGCGTCGAGCCCCAGGTGTTCGACGTGCTGACCCAGCTCGTGAGCAACTCCCACCGATTCGTCTCGAAGGAGGAACTCTTCGACTCGGTATGGGGTGGGCGCTTCGTCAGCGAGGCAGCGTTGACGAGTCGCATCAAGGCGGTCCGCCGCGCACTCGGCGATGACGGTGAATCGCAGCGGTTCATCAGGACCGTCCGCGGGCGCGGCTACCAGTTCGTGGGCACCCTCATCGCAGAGCCACCGTCGGCACCGCCTCCATTGCCGGCGGCGGTACCAGAGGAGCCGCCGCCGCCGCGCCAACACATCGCATTCTGCCGAGCGGCGGACGGGGTGCGCCTCGCCTACGCGGTGGCCGGGGATGGCCCGCCACTGGTGCGGGCGGCCAACTGGATGACCCACCTCGGATACGACATCGAAAGTCCGGTGTGGAAGCACTGGGTGCGCGACCTGTCGGACAAGCACCGGTTCATCCGGTACGACGAGCGCGGTTGCGGCCTATCCGATTGGGAAGCAACAGATTTCACGTTCGAAGACTGGGTGGCCGATCTGGAGTCGGTCGTGGAGGCGCTTGGGTTGGAACGCTTTCCGCTGCTGGGCGTGTCCCAGGGTGGCGCCGTCGCAGTGGCGTACGCGGCACGGCATCCCGAGCGGGTCAGCCGTCTGGTGCTGTGCAGTGCGTATGCGCGTGGGCGGGCGGTGCGCGCCTCCGGAGACGATGAAAAGCGGGCCGCGGCGCTTGACCTCGAACTCGCAAGGGTCGGCTGGGGGCGTGACGATCCGGCGTTCCGGCAGGTCTTCGCCGCACAGTTCCTGCCCGATGGCACCCGCGCCGATTGGGCTGCGTTCGATCAATTGCAGCGGCGCACGACGTCGCCGGAGAACGCGGTGAGATTCCTCGAGGAGTTCGGCCGCATCGACGTACGGGAGCTGGCGCGCGACGTCGCCTGCCCGACGTTGATCATGCATTCGCGCGACGATCACCGCGTGCCGCTGCGCTTCGGCGAGGAACTGGCTTCGCTGATCCCGGATTCCCGGCTGGTGGCGCTGTCGAGCAACAATCATCTGCTCACCGCCGGCGAGCCTGCATGGCAGGTGTTCCGCGCCGAGATCGACGCGTTTCTCGCGGTCTGAAACCGCCGTGTCGTCCCCACCGCAGATATCTCCACGCAATCTCCATACATTCTTCATGTAATGCCGGTCCCGGCCATTCATGCTGGTCACATGAACAAACTCACTCGCACCCTGCTCGTGGGTATCAGCGCCTTCGTCGCGCTCGGCACCCTGGCCGCCTGCTCCGGCGGATCATCGAATCAGGCGACCTCCTCATCGGCGTCGCCGACGACCACGACAGCCGCGCCCACGGCGTTCCCGCAGTCGGCTCGCTACATCGCCGACATGACGGCGGCCGACGGCAAGACCATGACGATCGGGATCTCCGTCGACGGAGACCAAGTCGCCGCCTACGCCTGCAACGGGACCGACGACGAAGCATGGTTCTTCGGCAACCAGACCGACGGCTCGATCGACATCAAGTCGCGTTTCCGCGACACCCTACAAGCGGACTTCGACGGAACCAACGTCGACGGCGACCTGAACATGAACGGTGTGGCGTATGAGTTCACCGCGAAGCCGGTAACAGGAGCGGCGGGGATGTACACCGCTGAGCTCGACGGTGCGCGGGCCTCGTGGGTGGTCCGCGAGGACGGCTCGGCGGTCGGCGTCCAGATCAACGGCGCAGTTCTCGATGCGGTCGATGTGCAGCAGCTCAACGACGCGCAGTTCCGCGCCCAGGTGCGGAACAAGCGGCAACTTCAGCAGGCGGCGCAGATCACCCGGCTGTCCAACGGCGCGATGAGCTCGACGATCAACGGCACGGATGTGACCCCGACGCTGGTCAATGGGAGCTTCCGCCTCGGTTGACCACTGAAAATCGTTGCTACCCAACGGCCCTGCCGGTGTCATACCTCACACCGGCAGGGCCACTCGCTTTCCATCATCGCGAATCAAAACCTGTCGCCACGACGCGCGTCTGCGTAGCGTCGTCGCACCGTGACTAGTCCTGTTGAGCTGGCGGCGCCGATAGCGCCGGTCCGCGCCGCGAACACCGGATGGCGGCAGCGCAAGTGGGCCCTGATTCGACTGGCTTCGCCGATCGTGCTGGTCGCCCTGTGGCAGTTGGGCAGTGCACTGGGGCTCATATCCCAGGACGTGCTGCCGGCGCCGTCGTTGATCGTCGAGGCCGGCCTCGAGGTGCTGGAGAACGGGCAGCTCGTCGATGCGCTGCGCGTCTCGGGGATTCGAGTCGTCGAGGGTCTGCTGCTCGGCGGGATGGTGGGCGTGGCGCTGGGCACCGCGGTCGGACTGTCCCGATGGGTCGAGGCGACAGTGGACCCGCCGATGCAGATGGTCCGGGCGCTTCCGCACCTGGGCCTGATACCGCTCTTCATCCTGTGGTTCGGTATCGGTGAGACTCCCAAAGTTCTTCTGGTGGCGCTCGGAGTCAGTTTCCCGCTGTACCTGAACACGTTCTCGGCGATCCGCCAGGTCGATCCCAAGCTGTTCGAAACGGCTCAGGTGCTCGGCTTCTCGTTCTGGCAACGCTTCCGCGCCATCATCGTGCCCAGCGCCGCACCGCAGGTGCTGGTCGGGCTGCGGCAGTCACTGGCGATCGCATGGTTGACACTGATCGTGGCCGAACAGATCAACGCCGACAAGGGAATCGGCTTCCTCATCAACAACGCCCGCGACTTTCTGCGGATCGACATCATCATCTTTGGATTGATCGTGTATGCACTCCTGGGCATCGGCACCGACGCCATAGTCCGCGCACTGGAACGACGAGCCCTGAGGTACCGAACATGACACTGGCACCACCGCGAGCAACACACATCGCCGGCGAGTTGCGGGACGTGAACAAGTGGTACGGCGATCACCATGTCTTGACCGATGTTTCGGTGCGGGTCGACCGTGGTGAAATCGTGGCGTTGATCGGACGTAGCGGGTCTGGGAAGTCAACCGTGCTGCGGGTCCTGGCCGGACTGTCGACCGACCACACCGGCCATCGCTGCGTCGAGGGGGCGCCCGCATTGGCATTCCAGGAACCGCGGCTGTTTCCGTGGCGGAATGTTCGCACCAACGTCGTCTACGGCCTCACCCGAAATCGGCTCCCCAAAGCCCAGGCACAGCAACGCGCCGATCGGGCACTGGCCGACGTCGGACTCGCCGATCGGGCCGACGCGTGGCCGTTGACGCTGTCCGGCGGTCAGGCACAACGTGTTTCGTTGGCGCGAGCACTCGTGGCCGAGCCCACGCTGCTGTTGCTGGACGAGCCGTTCGGCGCGCTGGACGCGTTGACCCGGTTGAGTATGCGAACACTGTTGCTGGACCTGTGGCGCGAGCACGGCTTCGGCGTGCTGCTCGTGACCCACGACGTGGATGAAGCCGTTGCGCTCGCCGACCGCGTCGTGGTGCTCGAGGACGGCGAAGTCATTCACACCCTGGACATTCCCGACCCGCGGCAAGCCACCAATGCCGACCACTATCGCGCCGAGCTGCTCGACCAGCTCGGGGTGCGGAACTGACAGAAAGGACGTCTGTGCGAAAACTCGCCGCTGTAGTCGCCCTGTCCACACTGCTGCTCGCGGGCTGCGTCTCCCGTCAGGACAGCTCCGGTCCTTCGGAAGCGCCTGCGACCGTTTCACTCTCGGAGTTGTCGGACCTCACGCTCAACGTGGGCGATCAGAAGGGCGGCACCGAGGCCCTGCTGCGGGCGGCGGGAGCGCTGGACGATCTGCCGTACAAGATCGCGTTCTCGACATTCACGTCCGGGCCGCCACAGATCGAGGCCGCCACCGCGGGGAAGATCGATTTCGCGATCACGGGGAACACTCCACCGATCTTCGGCGCCGCGTCCAACGCGAAGGTGAAGATCGTCTCCGCCTACGACGGTGGGGGATTCGGCGATCAGATCCTCGTGCACACCGATTCTCCGATCCAGGCCGTCGGCGAGCTGCGGGGCAAGAAGGTCGCGGTCGCCAAGGGCAGCTCCGCCCACGGCAACGTGCTGGCTCAGCTGCAACGCGCGGGATTGTC
The DNA here is from genome assembly GCF_000230895.2 of Mycolicibacterium rhodesiae NBB3. The sequence continues at coordinate 5,143,205 of NC_016604.1, read as the reverse complement.
ACCGTCGGACGTCGAGTTGGTCTTCCTGCAGCCCGCCGATGCCCTCGGTGCCTTCACCCAACGACGGGTCGACGTGTGGGCGGTGTGGGATCCGTATACGGCGCAGGCCGAAACCGACCTCCCGGTGCGCAGCATCGCCAGAGCCACGGGCGTCACCAACGGTGCGGGTTTCGGGGTGGCGTCCGATACCGCCCTTGCCGATCCGAAGCGCAATACCGCCGTGAGTGACCTCTTGGTGCGCTATGCCAAGGCTGTTCGGTGGGCGCACGACAACCGAGAGAAGTGGGCGAAAGCATATGGCGAGGAAGTCGGCCTCGCACCCGAGGTCGCGACCCTGGCGCAGGGTCGCAGCCTACGGTTGCCGACCGATCTGTCGGACCAGCTCGTCGCGTCCGAACAGGAACTGGCCGACCTGTTCGCCGAATCGAAACAGATCAGCGCGGCGCCGGAGTTCACGAACTGGGTGGACACCCGCTACAGCGAAACCCTTGCGCCCTTCTACATCAAACGCGACCAGGAGTGACCATGTCTGCACCAGCTCAGCCCGAATCGCCGTCTCCGACGGCGAAGTTCTTTTGGTTCCTGCCCACCAACGGTGACAGTCGGTCCATCGTCGGCGCCTCGCACGCGTCGTCGCACCACACCGTTCCCGCCAACTACCGCGCACCCTCACGCAGGTACCTCGCCGAGGTGGCCCGCGCCGCGGACCGCCTCGGATACGAAGGAGTGCTCACACCGACCGGAACCTGGTGTGAGGACGCATGGCTGACGGCATCGGCACTGCTCGCCGAGACCGAACGCCTCAAGTTCCTGGTCGCATTCCGCCCCGGTCTGGTGCCACCGACGCTGGCCGCGCAGCAGACCGCGACACTTCAGCGGTTCTCCGAAGGCCGGGTGCTGCTCAACATCGTCTCCGGCGGCGACGACGTCGAGCAGCGCCGGTTCGGCGACTGGCTCGGCCACGACGAACGTTACGAGCGCACAGGGGAATTCCTGCACATCGTCAATACGTTGTGGCGCCAGGACTCGCTCGACTTCGAAGGAAAGCACTACACGGTCAAGGACGCCAGAGTGTCGGCTGCGCCGGATCCGCTGCCGCAGATCTACTTCGGGGGATCGTCACCGGCGGCACTGCCGATCGCGGCCGAGTACGTAGACGTCTACCTGACATGGGGTGAGCCGCCACAGGCCGCGGCGGCCAAGATCGAGCAGGTCCGCAAACTGGCCGAGGAACGGGGACGCAAGGTGCGGTTCGGCATCCGGTTGCACACCATCAGCCGCGACACCTCGGCGGCGGCGTGGGCGGTCGCCGACGAACTGCTTGCCGAACTGAGTCCGGAGCAGATCGCCAAACAGACTGAGCTGCATTCGAAGTCGGAGTCCGAAGGCCAGCGGCGAATGACCGCCCTGCACGGTGGCCGGGTGGACAGCCTGGAGATCTACCCCAACCTGTGGGCCGGCGTCGGCTTGGTCCGCGGAGGTGCGGGCACGGCGCTGGTCGGCAGCCACGAAGAGGTCGCGAACCTGATCTACGAGTACCACTCGGTCGGATTCGACGAGTTCATTCTCTCGGGCTACCCGCATCTTGAGGAGGCGTACTGGTTCGCCGAGGGGGTCCTGCCCCTGCTGAGGAACAAGGGTGTCGCCTGACGCACTCGTTGAGCGATTCTGCGCCGAGGCGCCCTGCCGACCGCTGCGCTACTATCTGCGTATGAATGCAGATAAAAGGGTCTGCGGTCGCCGGTTGGCCAACGACCAGGCGGATCTGGTCGTCGAAGTGTTCAGGATGCTGGCCGACGCCACCCGGGTGCAGCTGCTGTGGGCGTTGGCGGACCGCGAGATGTCCGTCAACGACCTCGCCGCGCAGGTCGGCAAGCCGCCGCCGTCGGTGTCCCAGCACCTCGCCAAGCTCCGCATGGCACACCTGGTGCGCACGCGCCGCGAGGGCACGCAGGTGTTCTACCGGCTGGAGAACGATCACGTCCGCCAGCTCGTCACCGACGCAGTGCACAACGCCGAGCATGCGACGGGCGGGGTGCCGGCGCACCATCTGGAGGAGCGCGAGCTGCGGGTCTTGCACGAAAAAGGCGTGGGCTGATGGGGGTCGGGCACTCTCACAACCATTCTGACCGCGTCGACGATGCGTTGCGCGACAGCGCCGCGGGCATCCGCGCGGTGAAGATCAGCCTGGTCGTACTCGGCGTCACCGCACTTGCGCAGGTGGCCATCGTCGTTCTGTCTGGATCGGTCGCACTGTTCGCCGACACCGTGCACAACTTCTCCGACGCTCTGACCGCCGTGCCACTGTGGATCGCGTTCGCGATGAGCAGGCGTGCCGCCACCCGCCGCTACACCTACGGATTCGGTCGGGTCGAAGACATGGCGGGGCTGTTCGTGGTGACGGCCATTGCGATCTCCGCACTCGTCGCGGCCGTCGAAGCGGTGCGCCGACTCATCGATCCGGTGCCGCCGAGCCATCTGAGTTTGGTGATCGCGGCGGGCATTGTCGGATTCATCGGCAACGAAGTGGTCGCCGTGTACCGGATCCGGGTGGGCCGCCAGATCGGGTCCGCGGCTCTGCGTGCGGACGGAATGCACGCTCGCGCAGACGGTTTGACGTCACTCGCCGTGGTGGCGGGTGCAGTCGGAGTGGGACTGGGGTTTCCGATCGCCGACCCGATCGTCGGATTGCTCATCGCGGGCGCCATCGGCATCGTGCTGATCGTTGCAGCACGTGATGTGTTCGGCAGGCTGTTGGATCGTATCGACCCCGAATTGGTCGACGTGGCGCACACAGTGCTGTCGGGGCGACCGGGCGTACGCGGCGTCCGGCGCCTACGGATGCGTTGGGTCGGGCATCGACTCGAGGCCGATGCCGAACTCGACGTCGATGCGTCGATGACCCTCTCGGATGCGCACGCCGTGGCCCACGACGCCGAACATGAACTGACACACGCGATTCCGAAGATCGGGTCGGTGGTCGTGCATGCCTACCCGGCCCACGAACCGCTGCTCAGCAGCTGAATTTCTCGCCGATGTCCGGCGGTGCGGTAACCCGCTGCAGACATCCGAACGGTTCGATGCCTGCGTCGCTGAAACGGACCGCCGTGTTGTGCGCACGGTTCGCGCAGTAGAGACCGACGGGATCCACACGGCACTGGTAGTCGCCGAAACCGATCGCCTGACCATAGGGCAGTTGCGGTCCCGTCCCCGCTGTGAACCGGCCGGGGTCGCCGTGCACAGAGCCGACGTCGACCGTGGTCCCGTCGAAGTCGACCCAGCCGCCCTTCCATTCGCCATACGCGGCCGCCGGCCGCGGTGGTGGGTCGGTGAGCTCGACCAGGCACGCCAGGGCCCCGCCGCTGTACTTCGAGTCGGTCATGCAGTTCGTCTTGCCCGAGGGGGTGACGAACGCCACGTCCTCGCCGAGGTCGGTGGTCACCCCTTCTCGCATGGCGACGTGATACTGCGCCGCATCGACCGTCTTCCCCGCCTCGATCCAGGCCGTGACCTCGGCCACCGGGGCACCCGGGTCGGGTGGTTTGGTGGGCGCTTTCGTTGACGGGGTGGTCGTCGACGACGACGGTCTGCTGCTGTTGGGCGGGATCGGTGTGATCCGCTCGGCCTCCCCGTCGGTCGACGATGAACACCCTGCTACCAGCAACAAAATCGAAATCAGCCAAGCCACCCGCATACCGGCCAGGCTAGCGGGCCGACGCGCCGATCCCGTCCAGGCGCGGCGGCAAGGGGCAACCGCTAACGTCGAGGGATGCACGAACACACGGTCCGCGCAACAATCGCCTCCGGCACGATAGAGGGCTTCACACGCGACGGGGTGAACCGGTGGCGCGCGATCCCGTACGCCAAGCCGCCGGTGGGTCAGCTACGACTGCGCGCACCGCAACCCGTCCAGGCGTGGCCCGGTGTGCGGTACTGCCACGGTGTCGGCTACTGCGCGCCCCAGCAGCGCATGTACACGCTCCTTGCCCCCGGCCGGTATCAGCCGATGAGCGAAGACTGTCTGACCCTCAATGTCGTGGCCCCCTCATCGCCACCCGACACGTCATTGCCGGTCATGGTGTTCATCCACGGCGGCGGCTACTTCATGGGAAGTTCGGCGACGCCGATCTATGACGGCGCAGCGCTGGCGCGCAATGGCTGCGTATACGTGTCGGTGAACTACCGGCTGGGAGCGCTGGGATGTCTTGACCTGTCGTCGTTGTCGAACCAAGAGCACACCTTCGACGACAACCTCTATCTGCGCGACCTGGTGATGGCGCTGCGCTGGGTCCGCGAGAACATCGCGGTCTTCGGCGGCGACCCGGACAACGTGACTATCTTCGGCGAGAGTGCAGGCGCACACGCGGTGGCGACGCTGTTGGCCGTTCCTGCCGCCAAAGGCCTTTTCGCCCAGGCGATTTCCGAGAGTCCGGCCGCGGGCATGGTTCGCACTTCGGAGATTGCGGCGGAGTACGCCACCATATTCGCGGAGCTTCTCGGCGCCGGCCCGGGCGAGGGGGCGACCGCCTTGATGACGGCCAGGCCGACCGAACTGGTGACGGCCTTCGAACGGCTCATCGTCGAGGGCCAGCGCGAGATGCTCGGCGCGTTCGCCGCCGGCCCCACCAGCGGAAGCGAGTATTTGCCGCGTGACCCTGTCGAGGCGATGCGAGACGGGCACGCCCACCAGGTGCCGTTGATCGTGGGCACAAACGCCGAAGAGGCCCGTCTGTTCGGCCGCTTCCTCAAGCTGCTGCCGATGACGGAGCCGATGATCGAACGGCTGCTCTCTGCAACGGAACCCGCAGAGCGAGAACGGATCACCGCCGCATACCCGGGCTATCCCGACCCTGCGGCGTGTATCCAGTTCGGCGGCGACTTCGCGTTCGGGTCAGCGGCGTGGCAGATCGCCGAAGCGCACAGCAGGCACGCACCGGTCTACCTCTACCGCTACGACTACGCGCCGCGCACGTTGCGCTGGTCAGGGCTGGGCGCCACACATGCGACGGAGTTGCTGGCAGTGTTCGACGTCTACCGAACAACTTTCGGGAAGCTCCTCACCGCCGCGGCCGATCGCAAGGTGGCCTTGCGTGTCAGTGACGACGTGCAGTCGCGTTGGCGCGCCTTTGCCCGCACGGGAGTGCCCGGTGAGGGCTGGCCGGCATACGAGAACCCTGAACGGGCAGTGAAGGTTTTCGACCGCAAGCCTCGCGTCGAGTTCGACCCGCACGCATCTCGCCGGGAGGTGTGGGAGGGATTCACGCTGGCCGGCCGCTGAATCCGTCACCGCGCACGCAAGAAGCGGTAGGGCCTGCGTGCCGGAAATCGCTGCGCATGAGGGCGGGGATGTGGTTGCGTGATTGCCGTGGCATACCCCCTGGATCCGCTCAGCGGCGATGAGTTCACGGCGGTCGCGTCCATCTTGCAGCGCGAGCACGGTGTCGGCGACGGTTGGCGGTACGCGTCCATCGAGATGATCGAGCCGAGCAAGGCACAGTTGCGCGAGTTCGACGGTGGGGGAGCGGCACCGGCGCGACGGGCGCGGGTCACCTGCTTCGAGCGTGCCGCCAACGCGACATACAAGTGCACGGTGTCGCTGACCGAGGACAAGGTGGAGTCGTTCGAACACATTCCCGGCGTGCAGGCGAACTTCACCGTGGACGAATTCGCCGAGTGCGACCAGCTGCTGCGGTCGCACCCGGACGTCGCGGCTGCGCTGAGCAAGCGCGGCATCACCGACATCGACCTTGTCTTCTTCGACACGTGGACCTACGGCAACGCGGTCGCGCCACCGGAGTACCGTGACCGGCGGATCGGCTGGTCCGACACCTGGCTGCGCGACACCGCAGGCGGCAGTCCATACGCCAATCTCGTCAGCGGACTGCACTGCGTCATCGACCTCAACGCCATGGAATTGTTGCGCGTCGAGGACACCGGCGGGGTCGAGAAGCCCGCGGTGATGGGCGAATACGTGCCGAAGCTGATCCCCGAGGCCATCCGCGCGGCGTCGCGCAGGGAGCCGCTCAAGCCGCTGCACATCGAACAGCCCGAGGGACCGTCGTTCACACTCGACGGCAACCTGCTGCGTTGGCAGAACTGGTCTCTGCGGGTCGGCTTCAACCACCGCGAGGGGATGACCCTGCACGCCATCACCTACCGCGACGGTGATCGGGAACGCTCTGTCGCCCACCGGATATCGCTTGCCGAAATGATCGTGCCCTACCGCGACTCGTCGGAGGATCATTACCGGCGCACCGCCTTCGACATCGGCGAGTGGGGTCTGGGCTTCATGACCACGTCGCTGGAACTGGGATGCGACTGCCTCGGCGAGATCCGGTATCTCGACGCGGTGCTGCACAACAGCAAGGGTGAGCCGTACACCATCACCAATGCGATCTGCATCCACGAGGAAGACAACGCGGTGCTGTGGAAGCACGTCGACCACGACATCGGCGCCGAGGTGCGCCGGATGCGCAGGCTCACGGTGTCCTCGCACGTGACGTCGCCAACTACGAGTACCTGATCTACTGGCGGCTCTATCAGGACGGCAACATCGAGTGCGAGATCCGGGCCACCGGCATCATGGTCACGACCCCGGTGGCGCCCGGCCAGCCGCACCCCAACGGCACCCTGGTCGACGAACGCACCTACGCGCCGTACCACCAGCACTTCCTGGTCGCCCGGCTCGACATGGACATCGACGGCACCGACAACACCGTCTGCATGACCGAATCCCACGCCGAACCGATGGGGCCGGACAATCCCTACGGCCTCTCGCTGGTCACTCGCAGCATTCCGCTGCACACCGAAAGTCAGGGCAAACAGCTGGTCAACTTCGCCACTCAACGCACATGGAAGATCGTCAACCCGAACGTGACCAACGGCCTGGGCACCCATCCGGCATACAAGCTGGTGCCGAGCGGGGCGATCCCGCCGATGTTCGACCCCGACTCACCCGTCATCGAGCGCGCCAGCGTCATCGGCCATACTCTGTGGGTGACCCCGAACCATCCCGACGAACGTTGGCCTGCTGGCGAATTCGTCAATCAGTCCGCCAAGGACACCGGCTTGGCACAATGGACGCTGGCCAACCGTTCCATCGACAACACCGACGTCGTGATGTGGTACGTGTTCGGCATCCACCACATCACCCGGCCGGAGGACTGGCCGGTGATGCCTGTCGACATCGTGTCGTTCTGGCTCAAACCATTCGGATTCTTCGACCGCAACCCGTCCCTTGATGTCGTCGGAACGCCACCCGACATGTGCCACACGACGTCGACCAGTGCACACCACTGACGTCATCGAGCGGCCGTCGGATCTGACGGCCGCGTGGTTGAGCGCCGCACTGGGCACAACCGTCACCGACTTCACCTTCGAACGCATCGGCACCGGGCAGATGAGTGAGTGCTACCGCGTCGAATTGACCCGCCCCTCCGGCGATCCCGGACCGTCGTCGGTTGTGCTCAAGGTCGCGGCCACCGATCAGGCCAGCAGGCAGACAGGACTGGCGCTTGGCCTGTACGAACGCGAGGTGCGCTTCTACACCGATGTCGCGCCGACGATCGGCGGTGGGCCCGTCGCGGCCTGTTACTCGGCGGGGTTCGCGCCCGACACCGGCGCTTTCCACCTTCTTCTCAGTGACGCGGCGCCGGCGGTTGTGGGCGACGAACTCCGCGGCGCGACAATCGAAGAGGCGAAGTTGGCGCTGGCCGAGCTGGCCCGGTTGCATGCCCCGGCATTCGGTGACGCGTCGATGGCGCAGGCGGACTGGCTCAACCGCGAGGCGCCGATGAATCAGGGACTGATCGCGACACTGTACGCCGGATTCCTCGACCGATACGCCGGCCAGATCGCACCAGAGCATCGCGCGGTATGTGAGCAGCTCGTCGGCTGCTTCGACGCATACCTGGAAGCCGAGGGCAGTAGCGACAGGATCATGGGCCTCGTCCACGGTGACTATCGGCTGGACAACATGCTTTTCGGTCAGCCTGGCGCCGATCGGCCACTGACGGTAGTGGACTGGCAGACGGTCACGTGGGGTCCGGCCATGACCGACGTGGCGTACTTCATCGGCTGCGCGCTACCGAGCGAACTGCGCCGAGACAACTACGACGCCCTGCTGCGGGCGTACCACGAGGCGCTCGGCACCGGTGCGGCGATCAGTCTGGACGAGGTGCGCGACGGGGTGCGCAGGCAGAGCTTCTTCGGCGTGATGATGGCGATCGTCAGCTCGATGCTCGTCGCGCAAACGGAACGTGGCGACGAGATGTTCATGACGATGCTGGCCAGGCACGCAGATCACGTGCTCGACACCGGCGCGCTGGACACGCTGCCGGAACCTGTTGCACCACAACCGCTCACACCCCATCCGGCTGACGAAGAGGCGCATACCGCGGGTGACGAGCCGCTGTGGAGCGAGAGCTGGTATTTCGACTTCGCCGACCCGCAGCAGGAGATCGGCGGATGGGTGCGGCTGGGTCTGATGCCCAACGAGAACACCACGTGGGTCAACGCGTTGCTGTGCGGGCCCGACATGCCGACCGTGGCACTGCTGGATTTCGAGAACACCGGCGCGATCGAGCTCACCCTCGAGGCCGCCGAACCGCTGCAGACCTATCGGGTGACGGTGCGGGGGAGCGGGCAGGCGTACGACGATCCGTCCGAGCTTCTGCATGGACAGCCGGGGCGGCCCGTCGAGGCGACGATGCGGTTGGTCTGGAAGACGGTCGGGGTGCCGTACCAATACCGGATCACCCCTCGGTACGAGATCCCGTGCACGGTGTCGGGGAGCGTGACCGTCGACGGACACGAGTACACCTTCGACGGCGTTCCCGGCCAACGTGATCATTCCTGGGGTGTCCGCGACTGGTGGTCGATGGACTGGGTGTGGAGCGCACTGCATCTCGACGACGGGACCCACGTCCACGGCGTCGATATCCGAATCCCTGGCGCGCCACCCATCGGCATCGGGTACACGCAACGGGCCGGGGAGGCATTGGTCGAACTGCAGGGAGTCACAGCGGAGGCGTCCTTCGCCGACAATGGGCTACCCGTGTCGACCACGATCACCTACAACCCGGGTGACCTCGTCGCCACCGTTAACATCCGGGGACACGCACCGGTCTTGCTCACCTCACCGGACGGGCGGATCAGTCACTTCCCGCGCGCATGGGCGAGGGTCGCCACGGCCGACGGACGCACCGGCGTCGGCTGGGTGGAGTGGAATCGCAACCAAACCACCTGATCCCCGCGACCGAGCGTGTCAGCGGCCGACACACCGTGTCTAGACGCGATTTCCCGCACGGTCGCGGCACGCTGGTAGCAATGATGGTGCTGAAATCGGTCGCGTTGTTCGTGCTGGCCGCACTCCTGGAGATCGGCGGCGCGTGGCTCGTATGGCAAGGCGTACGTGAGCAACGTGGCCTGGCGTGGATCGGAGCCGGCGTCATCGCACTGGGCGCGTACGGGTTCGTCGCGGCGTTTCAGCCTGACCCGCATTTCGGGCGCGTGCTGGCCGCATATGGCGGAGTCTTCATCGCGGGGTCGTTGCTGTGGGGAATGGTCGCCGACGGTTTTCGACCCGACCGGTGGGACTTCATAGGCGCTGTGGTGGCGCTGGTGGGCGTCGGGATCATCATGTATTCACCGCGCTGACGCCCTCATTGAGTTGCGCGAGCGTGCGCGAAATAGTGCCGAGGTGCGGGGCAGGCTCAAGTGGTCGCTGCAGCACCTGATTGGTTAGGGGTGTTGTTGCGATGGGTTTTCGAGGGCAGGGCCAGCAAGCACCGGCGTCGGCTCGGTTGGCGTTCTTTGAGGCGGTGAATGCGGGATCGTCGTGGGCTGCGGCGGCGACCGTGGCCGGGGTGGCTCGCGACACGGGCGACAGATGGGCTCGCGCCGCTGGTTATCAGGCGCAAACCAGGCACTTCGGTACGAGGTACTCCGCGCAGGCGCGGGAGGCGTTCTGGGCGGCGATGAGAGCTGGGGCGTCAGTGACGCAGGCTGCGCTCGGCGCCGGCGTGTCGGAGATCGCCGGCCGACGCTGGGTCAAACAGGCTGGTTATGTGCCCAGAACCACAGTTCCCATCGCTGCAGCCGAGGTTCTTACCGTCGTCGATGGGAGTGCTCGCTGTCGTCCTGCGTTGACATTCACCGAGCGATGCCGTCTGGAGATGCTGCTGGAGAACGGCTACACGGCTGCGCAATTGGTGGATCTACTGGGCCGGCATCAAGACACGATCAGTCGGGAGATCGCCCGGGGACAGACCGCGTCGGGGTATCGCGCCAGAGTCGGTCAAGACGTGGCCGATGCCAATCGGAAGCGACCCAAAGTGCGCAAGCTGGTCAGGAATCCGGCACTGCTGGCCGAGGTTCTGCAAGGCTTGCAACAGCGGTGCAGCCCGGAGCAGATCGCGGGTCGTCTGCGACTGGACTTTCCCGACGATTCGGAGATGTGGGTGTCCCACGAAACGATCTACCAGGGTCTCTACGTTCAACTGCGCGGCGAGTTGACCAAAGACCTCAAGTCGGCATTGCGGACCGGTCGGATCAAGCGAAAGCCACACGGACGCAATCAGATAGCTGAGCGGAGACGGTTCAAAGAGGGCATGGTCAGTATCACCGAACGCCCCGCTGAGGCCGATGACCGCGCCATCCCCGGACACTGGGAAGGCGACCTGATCATGGGCAGCGCCAACGCCAGCGCGATCGGCACCCTGGTGGAACGCACGACCGGTTTTGTCCTGCTTCTGCATCTGCCCGTCGATCACACTGCCGAGACCGTCGCTGCCGCGATGACCGCCAAGATCGTGGAGATCCCCGAAATACTGCGTCGCTCGCTGACCTGGGACCAAGGCACCGAAATGGCCCAACACAGCGCGATCACCAAAGCCACCGGTCTGCCGATCTACTTCTGCGATCCGCACAGCCCCTGGCAACGTGCCACCAACGAGAACACCAACGGCTTACTGCGTCAGTACTTCCCGAAAGGGACTGACCTGTCGTTCTGGGGACCCGGGTTCCTCGATCAAGTAGCCACCGAGCTCAACGGACGGCCCCGCAAACGCCACGGGTTCCGCACACCCGCCGAAGAACTCCACCGACTACTCTCAAACCCGTCCGCATACGCTGCAGCCACCGCCTGAATCCGCCCGGCGTGTCGGCCGCAAACACGCACGGTCGCGAGAAAAGCTCAGCCTGCTAATCCGGCGCTGTCGTCGTCCAGGTCGTCTCGGCTCAGCCCCATCGGCGTCGCCGCGGGAACATCCCCGGCGGACACCACCTTTCGGGTGATCGGTGTGAGGCTGCGGAACAGCGTCTCCACCTCATCGTCGTCGAGTGCGTCGAGAGCCCCCAGCGCGAGAGCATCGGTCGTGTTCTCGATGCGCTGTTTGAGGTCGTGACCGGCTGCGGTGAGTGCGTCGTGCTTGTCGAGCAGACCCCGACCGATGAGCCGGTCCCGGTAGATGGCCCATTGGTCGTCGTCATAGTCGCGGCTGCGCATGATGAACTCCTTGGGCACCTTGCCGGCCGCCGCGTGCAGGACGTTGGACTCGCGGCCGGAGATCCCCAGCGAGGTCAACACCGCGACATGTCCGTCGCCGCGTTGCTCGCGCAGCAGCGTCACGGCGTGCCACAGCTTCGCCACCGGTTCGTCCGGCCACCGCAGCGCGAGGTTGGCCGCGAACAGCGGTCGGCCGTCCAAGGCCGCACTCCGAGCGGCTTTGGCGGCGAGGTCGGCGGCAATCGCGACGTCGTCGTCAGCACCCACTCCGTAACGGCGCAGCGCCTCGACCGCCGACTGCTCGCGGACTCGCAGAGCATCGGCCGGCGATGCGATGTCCCACGCGGCCGGCAATGCCTTCGCGACGCGGTGCGGGGCGAAGTTGTAGAACGTCGCGGTCACCACTTGCGTCGGTACCACACCGAAGGGCGCCGACCGCGCGGCGAAGTAGCCCATCCAGAAACCACGGAACCCCAGCCCGTCCAGAGCCGCGCGGGCCTCGGGAGCGAAGTAAGTCACCGCATGCACCGGTTCGAGACGATCGAAGAAACGTCGTGCGAGCTTTGGGTGCCTGTCCACGATCGCAGTCGCCTTCCACTACAGCTGATCTGACGGCGCGAACTCCTCGGTCACTGCGGAGGCCGCTTCGTCGATGATGGCACGCATCGCTTGTTCGGCCGCGGCCTCGTCGCGCATTCTGATGGCGCGCGCGACCTCGTCGTGCAACTCGATGGCCGCGGGGTTGGGGGTGTCGGGCATCATCCCGTGGTGGGTGCGGCCTGCGAGCACCTCGGCGACCACACCGTTGAGGGCGCGGAACATCTCGTTGCCGCTGGCTTCGAGCATGGTCTGGTGAAAAATTTTGTCGGCCAACAGGTATGCGTCCAAGTCTCCGGAACGTCCGTGCACCACCATGTCCGATACGGCGGCCGCCATGATCCGGCACTGATGGGGATCGGCTCGCCTCGCCGCCAGGGCCGCCGCAGCAGGTTCGAAACCCCGTCGTAACTCCGACAACGACAGCAGCTGCGCGGTTCTGTCTCCTGATTCGAGTCGCCAGCGAATCAGTCTGGGGTCGAACACATTCCACTTGTGCGCCGGTTGGACAGTGATGCCGACCCGGCGCCGGGTCTCGACCATGCCCATCGACTCCAGCACGCGCACGGCCTCGCGGACGACGCTGCGCGACACCTTGTGATGGGCGCTGACCCCGTCGAGGGTGATGACCTGACCCTCGGGGTACTGACCGGACACGATGGCGGCACCAAGCGCCGCGAGCAAACTGCCGTGCAGAGCTCCGACGTTTGGTTGTGACGCCACTCATACATCTTGTCATAGCTTTGCTGGCTTTACTAAAGACATACTATTTCGGGATCTAGTTGCAATCGTATGCTTATTGAGGCATGCTGTGTGACGCCAAGCACAACCGGGTAGGTGGAGAAGATGGCGTCACCGATAGTCGCAATGGGCGTCTCGGGTTCTGGTAAGTCAACCGTCGGCGCCGCACTGGCCCAGCGCCTTCGAGTACCCTTCGCCGACGCCGATGACTTCCATCCGCCTGCGAACATCGCCAAGATGACGGCCGGCGAGCCGCTCGACGATGACGACCGCTATCCATGGTTGGAATCGATCGGGGAGTGGCTGGCGCAGCGCTGCGACTCCGGCGGAGTGATGAGTTGCTCGGCTCTCAAGCGCAAGTACCGCGACCAACTGCGGCGCCACTGCCCCGATGTCGAGTTCCTCCATCTCAGTGGCACGCCAGAAGTGATCGCCAAACGTCAGGCCAGCCGTCCGGGTCATTTCATGCCCGCGTCGCTGTTGGCTTCGCAGTTCGACACGCTCGAACCGCTCGCCGATGACGAGCACGGTACAACCATCGATGTCGATCAGAGCATCGATTCGATCGTCGAAAACTATGTCTCCCAAACCGATACGCGCGTCACCGAACAGGAGAACCGATGAACAACGCCATCACCATCCTGGCTGCCGACACCGAGTTGGCCGAACCCGTCGCGGCCGGTTGGCAATTGATTGTCGCTGCGCTCGCAGGCATCGCGATCATCGTCGTGTTGATCACCGTGGCGAAACTGCACCCGTTTCTCGCGCTGATCTTCGGCGCGATCACCGTCGGTATCGTCGCACAGGGGTGGAACAACCTCGCGGATGTGTTCGACTCCTTCGCCGACGGATTCGGCACCACGGCAGCGGGTGTGGGCATTCTGATCGCGTTGGGTGCGATGTTCGCCAAACTGCTCGCCGATTCCGGTGGAGCCGACGAGATCGTCGACACGATCGTCGGACATGCGTCACCACGCGCGTTGCCATGGGCCATGGCGCTGGTGGGCGCGATCATCGGGCTGCCGATGTTCTTCGAGATCGGTCTTGTGCTCTTGATGCCGGTCATCTACCTCGTCGCCAAGCGATCCCAGCTGTCGCTGATCACGGTCGGAATTCCCGCGCTGGCGGGCCTTTCGGCCATGCACGGACTGGTGCCGCCGCACCCCGGGCCGCTGACGGCGATCGACCTGCTCGGAGCCGACCTCGGCATCACGCTGGCCTTGGGTGTGGCCGTTGCCATTCCGACGATCATCGTCGCCGGCCCTCTGTTCGGACGCCTGGCGGGTAAGTGGGTGGTTCTCGATGTGCCGGACCGCTTCGACGCCGACGACTTCTCCCATGACAGGGCTGGTGCGACGTCCCAGGCTTCGGTCGAGGGTGATACGGCAACCACCGTCAAGACAGCGACGCGGCAGCGCCCGAGCTTCGGCATGACGATGTTCTCGGTGCTGCTGCCCGTCGCGCTGATGATGGGCAAGGCGCTGGTCGACATCTTCATCGACGACGAGGCCAATCCCGTGCGCCAGACGTTCGACATCCTGGGACGTCCGCTGGTGGCGCTGCTGATCGCGGTCATCGTGGGCATCTTCACCCTGGGACGTGGTGCGGCGATGGCGCGCGATCAGATCGTCAAGTGCATCGAGTCATCGCTTCCACCGGTGGCCGGCATCATCCTCATCGTCGCCGCCGGTGGCGGTTTCAAGCAGGTGCTCGTCGACACCGGCATCGGCACCATGCTCGCCGACTGGGCGAAGACCACCGGCGTCTCGACCATTCTGCTCGCCTGGGTGCTCGCCGTATTGATCCGGCTCGCTACGGGTTCGGCGACCGTCGCCACCATCACCGCGTCGTCGTTGATGCTCGGACTCGTCGAAGGTATGAGCACCGGCGAGGTGTCACTGATCGTGCTTGCGGTCGGCGCGGGATCGCTCTTCTTCTCCCACGTGAACGACGCCGGATTCTGGTTGGTCAAGGAGTATTTCGGAATGAGCGTCGGTCAGACCATCAAGTCGTGGTCGATGATGGAGACGGTGCTGTCAGTGGTCGGGCTGGTGCTGGTGCTGCTGCTCGGAATCTTCATATGACCCCGCGCTGCATCAGCCCTTGACGACCTGAGTGCCGCCGGCGAGCTCGTCGTGCTTGCCCTGCTTGGTCGGGCTGCCATTGATGGTCACTGCGATGACGATGATCGCGACGACGCCGAGCAGCCCGCCGATGAACGGAATGATGGGTAGCAGCGTCCACGAGTTGCGCACCGCCGACTGAGCGACCGTCGGCTTGGGCGCACCGGCGGGTCCGCGCACGCTCAGGCCCAGCAGCTTCTTGCCCGGTGTCGATCCCATCAACTGCTCGAAGGCCAGGAAGTACACGAACGTCAGCACGCCGGTGAACAGACCGGTCACCCAGTAGTTCGACAATGTGTCGGTCGCGAAGATCAGGGCATAGCTGACGATCGCGACGAGAATGCCGTCGATGATGCGGGCTAGCCAGCGCACGAGCAGTCCGCCAGGCTGCTGCCCGCCAACTGGGGGATAGGCGGCCTGTTCACCATATTGGGGGTTCGTCATGTCGCGCTCCTCGCGTCCGCAGTGCGGCAGGCGAATACCGGCCGTGGGGATGGTGGAGCCAATCTACCGCCCAGCCCGGCGTCAGGAGCGTGTTCAGCGCGCCGTGATCATGAACTCAGACGCTTGCGTTCCTGCTTGAGTTGTTTGCGCGTCTGCTTGACCTGCTCACGCCCTTTGGTACGCGCCGTATCGGCGAGATCTGCCGCGCGATTGCGTGCGGTCTCGGCCAACTCGGGCGCACGCTCGCGAGCCGCGTCCGCCCATTCCCATCCGCGATCCCGGGTCACATCGACGATTTCGACCCCACGTTTGCGTGCCAGTTCTGCCAGCCCGGGTCCCCGTTCGCGCGCGACGTCGGCGATCTCGGCACCGGTCCTGCGCGCCAGTCCTGCCAGCTCGGGTCCCCGTTCGCGCGCGACGTCGGCGATCTCAGCGCCGCGCTTACGCGCCAGTTCCGCCAGTTCAGGGGCCCGCTCACGGGCGACGTTCGCGAATTCCCGCCCGCGCTCTGCGCCGGCGTGCAGTCCGTGACCGACCTTCTCGGCAAGCTCACTGTCAGCCAGCGCTCCGCCTGTCGCTGCACCCACCGGTAGCGCCGCACTGACCGCCTCGGAGACCTTGTGCGCGGCACGGCGACCCCGCCATCCCAGCGACGGTTTGCCCTCGGTGTCCACCGCGGCGATGATGAGCCCACCGATGAGGCTGATGTCCGTCAGGAAGGCGCGACGCTCCTCGGCCTTTTGTTGCGGATCCGATTCACTCCAGAAGGCATGTGCACCAAGGCTGCCCGGCACCACGCTCAGGGCGAGCGCTGCCGATGCCAGACGCGGCAGCTTGCCGGTCGCAAGCAGTAGACCCCCGCCGATCTGAACACCCGCGTTGATACGGGCGACGGTCTCGGCATTGGAAGGAATGTTGGTGCCGACCGGATCGGGCAGCTTACTGAGCCCCTCGAGGGTGGGCCGGGCCGCATCGGCGGCGGGTTTGGGGGCACGCAGGGCATCCACGCCGCGGGCAATGAAGGCCGCTGACAGCATCGGACGGGCAACACGTCGGATCAACATGGGCGGGGAGTTCCCCGGCCAGCGGTGTCACAAACTTCAGTACGTCGTGTCGCGCCAATGACGATCACGCAGCGGCAACGCGTACCAGAACGCGATCAGCGCCACCAGCGTGCATCCGCCCGCGATCCACGCGCCGGCCCTGCCTATGACGCTGTCGAAGATGACGACGGCGACCCCGGACAGCGCGGTGCCCAGCAACATGATCCCGACGACGGCGTAACGATGGGAGACAGCCACCAGCGTCTCGAGCCGGTGCCGCCGAAACAGCACCCGATGCATACTCACCGGCGCGACCAACAGCACCGTGGCGCCGAGCGAGCAACCCACCGTGACGAGGTAGACCATCCGCATCACGAAGTCCAGGCCGGCGAAGCGCGGTTGGAACGGAAGGATGAGCAGGAATCCGGTCAGCAGCTGAACCCCTGTCTGGGCGACGCGCAACTCCTGCAGCAGACTCGACCAGTTACGGTCCAACCGTTGAGCTTCCGTCTCGTTGCGATCCTCGTCCCAACTTCCGGCAGGCTCGCACTGTTCGCTGGCCACGCTCCATTGTCCCACCGCCACCTCCTGCGCACAGCGAACTCCTCGGCGTAGCGTCGGCTTCGTGGTCCTCGTCGCGGGCATCGACTCATCCACCCAGTCCTGCAAGGTCCTCATCTGCGATGCGGACACCGGAGAGGTTGTGCGCTCGGCAGCCTCCCCGCACCCGGCCGGCACCGAGATCGAGCCAGACCAGTGGTGGTCGGCGCTGCAGACCACGCTGAAGAACGCAGGGGGCCTCGACGAGGTGGCGGCGGTGTCCGTCGGCGCGCAGCAGCACGGCATGGTGTGTCTGGACAGCGCGGGCGAAGTGGTGCGAGAGGCGTTGTTGTGGAACGACACTCGATCGAGTGCGGCCGCAGATGCGTTGGTTGCCGAGTTGGGTGCGCGGGAGTGGGCGAAGCGCGTCGGCGTGGTGCCGGTCGCGGCGATCACGGCGGCCAAGTTGCGATGGCTCGCCGATCACGAGCCCGCGCATGCCGATGCGACGGCGGCGGTGTGCCTACCGCACGACTGGCTGACGTGGCGCCTCAGCGGTTCGACTGACATCGCCGACCTGCGGACCGACCGAAGCGACGCCAGCGGCACCGGCTACTTCTCGGCGGAGACCGGCACCTACCAACTCGACGTGCTTGACCTGGCGATGCGGGGACGGCGACCCGAAGTCCCCACCGTATTGGACCCGTCGCAAGAGGCGGGACGAACATCGACCGGTGCGGTCCTCGGACCGGGGGCGGGGGACAACGCAGGGGCGGCACTCGGGCTCGGAGCGCAGCCGGGTGACTGCATCGTCTCGCTCGGCACGTCGGGTGTGGTGAGCGCGGTCAGTGATGTGGCCCCGCACGACCCCGATGGCATCGTCGCGGGGTTCGCGGACGCGACGGGGCGGCAGCTGCCGCTTGTGTGCACGCTCAACGGCGCTCCGGTGCTCGCCGCCGTCGCCAAGTTGCTCGACGTCGACTTCGACGAGCTCGACCGGTTGGCGATCTCGGCGCAAGCGGGCGCTGAAGGGCTCACGATGGTGCCGTACTTCGAAGGTGAACGGTCACCGAATCTTCCGGACGCTGCGGGTGCACTGCACGGAGTGACCATCCGAAATCTCAACGCCGCCAATATCGCCCGTGCGGCCGTCGAGGGCTTGATCAGTTCGATGGCCTACTGCATCGAGAGGATCACCGCGCACGGCGTCAGCGTGAATCGGATCATCCTGGTGGGTGGGGGAGCGCGGTCGGCGGCAGTGCGAACGATCGCCCCCGCACTGTGGGGAGCTCCCGTGCATGTGCCGGCGCCCGCGGAGTACGTCGCGCTGGGCGCTGCCCGCCAGGCGGCGTGGGCGCTGTCACGAGATAATTCACCACCGGAGTGGTCGATTGGGGCCACGTCGACCTACGAAGCGGACCCCACACCGCAGGTGCTCGAGCAGTACCGCGCCGCCCAGTCGTTGACGCTTGGGCAATGAACTTCACGTGGGAACCCTTGGCGGACGGGATCTCCCGGTGCCGACTCCCTTTCCTGGACGTCACGATCGGACTGGTGTGGAGCAGCGCGGGGGCGCTGCTCGTCGATACTGGTACGACCAGGACGGAAGCGTCTGCGGTCCGCGCCGACGCTGAAGACCTGGCGGGTCGCGAGATCAGCCACGTGGTGCTGACACATCACCACTTCGACCATGTACTCGGTGCGTCGACGTTCGACGGTGCCGCGGTGTACTGCGCACCTGCCGTCGCCGCGACGGTGACGGAGAAGGCCGGACGCCTGCGCGCAGACGCGGTGCGGTACGGCGCGAATCCGCGTGAGGTCGACGACGCCATCGCCGCGTTGCGCCCGCCGCAGCATCCGACGACCTCGGAGGTGATCGATCTCGGCGAACGAGTCATCATCCTCGGTCATCCCGGTCGAGGACACACCGACCACGACCTCATCGCCGTCGTGGAAGGCGCCGAACGAACGGTGGTGTTCTGTGGTGATTTGGTCGAGGAGTCCAACGATCCCTCCATCGATGCCGAGTCCGACACCACGGCGTGGCCGGCCACCCTGGACCAACTGCTCTCGGCGGGAGGAGCAGACGCCGTCTACGTGCCCGGGCACGGCGCTTCCGTCGACGCCCGATTCGTGCGCCGGCAGCAACAGTGGCTGGCGGTGCACTAGGAGTCGGCCTCCGGACGGGGCCACTGTGGACGCGGCAGCCCGGCACCGCGAGCCGGTCTCATCCGATCCAGGACTGCCCGCAGCGGTGGCCAGTCGGCTCTGCCCCGCCGTGTCACCGCATATGCCGTCAGCACCGCGTCGGGCTTCGACAGCGGAAGCACCTTGACCCCGCGGCCGGTCGGTCGGCCGATGGGTAGCAGCCCCACACCGAAGCCCGCGACGATCAGATCCTCGACGAGGTCCAAGCTGTCGATCTCGTGCGCGATGCGGGGCACGAATCCAGCGAGTGAGGCCAGCGTGCGAACCGCTGTTTCGTCAGCAGTGTTGCGCGAGTTGACAATCCAGTTCTGCTGTGCGTACGCCGCGATCTCGGCGGGTCCGTCCGGAAACGATGCGGGGACACCCAGTCCCCATGTGATGGACCACAGCGCCTCGGTCTGGAGCACCTGACCCGGGGAGGCGGGCGCCAGGTTGTAGTCGTAGGTGAGCGCCAGGTCCAGATCGTCGGCGGTGAGCAGCGCGAAGGCCTCGATGGGCTCGTACTCGCTGATCCTCAGCCGGACATCGGGATACTGCTTGGCGAGTTCCGCGACGATCGGTAGCAGCGACACCCGGATGCCGGTGGCGAATCCGCCGACGCGCACTGTGCCCGACGGTTCGGCACCGGGGTCGAGGTCCAGTCGCGCACTGTCGATGGCAGCCAGAATCGTGACCGCATGGTCGGCCAGTCGCAGGCCTGCCGGGGTGAGCCGAACCCGGCGACCGTCCGGCTCGATCAATTGCGCACCGACTTCCCTTGCCAGCGCGGCGATCTGCTGGGACACCGTCGACGTCGTCAGGCGATGCGCATCGGCCACTGCCCTCATCGAGCCGAGCCGGGAGAGCGAGAGCAGAAGTTGAAGCCGGCGGGTGTCCACCACGCAATCGTTCATGATCATCGAACGGTATGTCCACAAAAATCATGTGGACGTGAACGGTATCCGTCCCGTTCAATGCAGGAATGGTCACGAACCAGGCGCGCACCGGGGCCTTCATGGCGTTGGGCTCGATGCTGTGCGTTCAAACCGGTCTCGCGATCGCTGTGACGCTCATCGATCGGATCGGCGTCGAAGGTGCGGCCTGGCTGCGGCTGGCGTGGGCCGGGATTCTGCTGTTGCTCATCGTGCGGCCGAAACGCTCGGCGTTCACTCGGACGAGTTTCACTATGTGCGTCGTGCTCGGTGTCGTGACCGCCGCCATCACGCTGCTGTTCATGGCCGCGCTGGACCGGATTCCGCTGGGCACCGCCAGCGCCCTGGAGTTCCTCGGTCCGCTCGGCGTCGCGGTGGCGCACGGCAGAGGTCGGCAGCGTTTCGTCTGGCCGGGACTCGCCGCTGTCGGCGTCGTACTGCTCACCCAGCCCTGGGCCGGGGTGATCGATCCGGTCGGCGTCATGTTCGCGCTCGCCGCCGCGGTGTGTTGGGCGACCTACATCCTGCTCACTCAACGCGTCGGTGATCAGGTAGCGGGTATCAACGGCCTTGCGGTGTCGATGCCCGTCGCCGGCCTCGTCGCGACCATCACAGTCGGCCCCGCGGTGTTCGGGCGGATGACTCCCGAGATCCTGCTGATCGGCATCGGACTGGCGATCCTGCTACCGGTGGTGCCGTTCGCGTTGGAACTGCTGGCATTGCGACGGCTGACCGCGGCCGCGTTCGGCACGTTGATGGCGCTCGAGCCCGCATTCGCAATGATCATCGGACTCGTCGTGTTGCACCAGGTGCCCTGGATCGGCGGCGTCGTCGGCATCTGCTTCGTGGTCGCAGCCGGGATCGGTGCGGCGCGTAGCGGTGCACGCGCCGAACCGCCGGTACCCGCCGAAGTCAACGCCTGACTAGGGCGCCTTATGGCGACGACGGCTGATCAACGTCGCCGCGACGACACCGAGCGCGGCGCCGACACCGACACCCACCCACGTCGTCGAGAAACCCAGCACGCTGCCCAATATGCCGACGCCGGCGCCCACGACCAGGGCGACCACGATCAGGATGGCGATGATCTTCCACCAAGGCATCGGGTCGGCAGCGTCCGCCATGACGGCAAAGTAGCACGACAGCCGCGCTGGTAGCGTGCGCAACATGGCAAGCGGAGTCTTCGGTACGCCGATCTTCGGAATCGTGAACAAGATGTTCGTGGCGCTCATCGATGCGCCTGTCATCGGGCCGGTGGTTCGGCGTGGAATCATCAACGTGCGGTATGTCGGACGGCGATCGGGACGAACCATCGAGACGCCGGTGGGTTACCGGCGGACAGCCGATGGCGTCCTCATCAACGTGATGTCGCCCGACAACAAGACGTGGTGGCGAAACTTCCTCGGCGACGGCGGCGACATCACGCTGCTGAAATACGACGGCACAGACCGGACCGGTCACGCCGTCGCGCATCGTGATGCTCACGGCCGCGTGTCAGTGAAGGTCGCGTTGTAATCAACCTTCGAATCTCTTGCGCCGCAGCAGCGTTCCTGCCGCAAGCAGTATCAGGCTGATCACCAGGATCGCCGTCGCCAACACGTTGATCTGCGGTGGCACCGCGGCCTTCACCGCAGCGTTCACGTACAGCGGATAGGTCACCGTCGATCCGCTGACGAAATAGGTGATGATGAAGTCGTCGAGCGACAATGCGAACGACAGCATCGCAGCCGCCACGATGCCCGGAATGATCAGCGGCAGCGTCACTTTGAAGAACGTCCGTAGCGGGCTGGCGCCCAGATCCATCGACGCGTCCTCCAGCGTCCAGTCGAACCCGCGTACCCGCGCTCGCACGGTCATCGCGATGAAGCTGACCTCGAATGCGACGTGGGCGATGAGGATCGTCGTATAACCGGCGGCCCAGCCGAAGTCGAGAAACAGCGTCAGCAGCGCAGCACCCATCACTACCTCGGGCGCGGTGAGCGGAAGAATCAGGAAGGTGTCGACGGCCTTTTGGCCCCGCCACCGTTGCCGCACCAACGCAATGGCCACCAGGGTTCCGAGTATCAGCGCGATCGCTGTCGAAACGGCGGCGACCTCGAGGCTCAACAAGAGTGCTTCGGTCAGCGCAGGGTATTTGAACGGGTCGGCCCAGTTGTCCAGCGTGAAGCCCTGCCAGGAGTAGTTGAACTTGCCCGCCGGCTTGTTGAACGAGAACAGGATGATGACGAATATCGGCAGGAACAGATAGAGCAAGACCAGCCCGGCGACGGCACGCAGCAACAGGTCGCCCCATCTGGGCGTGCCCCGAACGGTTTTCGCCGGTTTCGGGCTGGTGGCGGACTCCATGGCGGCAAGCGTCATACGAGGTCCTCCGTGCCCAGTGCCCGCGTGTAGAGAAGCACTCCGACCAGAATGATGACCATCAGCACGAGGCTCAGCGCCGCCGCGGCGGGGTAGTCCTTGACCACGAGGAACTGTTTCTGGATGACGTTACCGATCATCGTGGTCTGCGTACTGCCCAGATAGTCGGCGTTGATGAAGTCACCCACCGCCGGAATGAAGACCAGCATGCTGCCGGCCAACACACCGGGCATCGACAGCGGCAGAATCACTTTCGTGAAACTGCGGGTGTTCGACGAGTACAGGTCCTTCGACGCTTCGATCAGTCGGGGATCGATCTTCTCGAGGCTGACGTACAGCGGCAGGATCATGAAGATGATCCAGTTGTAGGTGAGGCCGCCGATCACCGCCCAACTTGTCGAGAGCAACCTGCCCTCGTCGGGAAGCAACCCGATGGACCCGAGTGCTCCCACCAGCCAACCCTCGTCGGCCAAAATCGTCTTCCACGCGATCGTGCGGATCAGGAACGTCACGAAGAACGGCAGGATCACCAATCCCAGGATGAGGTTCTTGAAGCGGCCCGCTTTGAACGCGATGACGTACGCCAACGGAAACGCCAGCAGCACACACAACACGGTGGCCGCCAATGAGTAGGTGAACGACCGAATGATCTGCTCGCGATACTCGCTGAACGCCTCGGCATAATTCGCGAAGTCCCATGCGAACGTCAGCGTCGGCAGATACACCGACCCACCTGACGTCGACAGCGACGTCTTCGCCAGGGTGAAAAAGGGCACCACGAAGAAGATTCCGAGGTACACGAGCGCCGGCAGCACCATCAAGTACGGAGCGATCTTGCTCCGCTGCCGGCCGCTGGTGGCGACACCGGCCATCGATCAGCCCCCGGTGACTGCGGCGTACATCGTGTTGAAGTCCTGGGTCTGCTCGTCGGTGAGCGCGGGCCACGACTTCACGTTGTCCAGCGTGGACTGCGGCGGGTTGATCAGCGGGTTGTCCGCTGCCGCGGGGTCCACCTTGCGCAGTTCCTCGGTCATGTCCGAGAGCACCGGCACGAACTGTGTGAACGCGACCAGCTTGGCGTAGTTGGCGCGGTCGTAGATGTAGTTGATCCAGGCCTCGGCCGCGCTCTGGTTCTTCGTGGTGTAGGGGATGACCATGGTGTCGATGAACGTGGTGCCGCCCGACTCCGGGACGATGAACTGAAGATCGGGATTGTCGGCCTGCAGCTGCACGACGTCACCCGAATACGCTTGCGCGATAGCGACATTGCCAGAGGCCAGGTCGTCCGCGTAGTCGTTGCCGGTGAAACGCCGGATCTGACCTTTGTCGTTCTGCTCACGCACCAGATCGACGGCCTTCTTGACCGATTCCTCGCTCGGGTCCTGCGGTGAATTGCCCTGCGAGAGCATGATCATTCCCAGCCCGTCCTGAGTGTCGGACAACAGGCTGACGCGACCCTTGAACGCCGGGTCCCAAAGGTCCTCGATCTTGGTGATGTCACGCCCGGTTGCGGCCTTGTTGAAGGCCAGGCCGACGAGCCCGGACATGTAGGGCGCGAGGTACTTTCGACCAGGATCGACCTTGGAGTCGAGCAGATCCTTGCGCAGGTTCTTGCGGTTGGGTACCCCAGCTTCGCTGATCTCGTTCAGCCAGCCGAGACTGTGCACGCGTGCACCCATGAACTCAGTGGGGACCACCAGGTCGGCGCCGATGTCCTGCTTACGCGACAGCGGTTCCTTGTTCTTGGCGAACCACTGCTCGTTGTCGTTGAAGTCTTCCTTGTAGTCCACGGTCACGCCAGTCGCGGTCTGGAAGGCCGCGACGAAACCGTCGGCCATGTACAGCGGCCAGTTCGAGACGCGCAACGTGCCGCTGGCAGGACCGCCGGGCTGCGCCGAGGTTTCCCCGGACCCACCACCGTCCTTACTACACGCGGCCAGGAAGGACGGTCCAAGGGCGAGTGCAGCGGCGGCCGCCGCACCGCCACCGATGAAGCGCCGGCGGGACGTCCTGCTGGCAGCCATCCGGGCGGCCAGTTCGAGATCGATGTTCTTGGAGGGCATGGCGACTGTGCCTTTCGTCGATGTGAAAGAGGAGGACGGAACGATCGAGTCGATCAGGAGTCGTCGAGCATCTCTTCGAGGTCTTCGGCGGTCGGGATGTCCGCCGCGGGAAGGACCAGCGAGGCGTCCGGCGCCCAACTCACGTGCACCGCGTCGCCGGGCCGCAGCATCGGCAGGTCCTGCTCGGGTCCCACGTGCGCGACGATCGTCGAGTCGTCGGGGGCGGCCAGTTGTAGCCGCACCACCGGACCCTGGAAGGTCAGATCCTTGACCGTGGCCGCGACGGTGGCGACGCCGCCGGTCGGAGCGTCGATCGAGACGCGCACGCGCTCCGGTCGCACCATCAGCGTCGCGTGGCCTCCCGGTTCGATCGCAGTGTCGCCGGGCCGGGCCTTCAACGTGGTCCCGAGGACCTCGACTTCGACGAAGTCGCGGTTGGTACGGCCGGTCTGGCGCCCGGCCCACAGGTTGGCCTGCCCGATGAAGTTGGCGACGAACACCGTCGCGGGGCGGTCGTAGATCTCGGTGGGGGAACCGATCTGGTCGACGTTGCCTGCGTTCATCACCGCGATCCGGTCGCTCATCGTGAGCGCTTCCTCCTGGTCGTGGGTCACGTAGATGAACGTGATCCCGACCTCGCGCTGGATGCGCTTGAGCTCGAATTGCATCGCATGCCGCAGCTTGAGGTCGAGCGCGCCGAGCGGCTCGTCCAGCAGGAGAGCGCTTGGATAGTTGACCAGCGCACGTGCCAACGCCACGCGCTGCTGCTGGCCGCCCGACAGTTGGGCGGGCCTGCGCTCGGCGAAGTCGGTCAGCCGAACTATCTCCAGGAGCTCGTCGACTCGCTTACGGACTGCGCCTTTTCCGAGGGCCTTTTCTATCTTCCGGCTCCGTGGCCCGAACGCGACGTTGTCCCACACCGACATGTGCGGGAACAGCGCATAGTGCTGGAACACCGTGTTGACATTGCGTTTGTGCGGTGGCACCCGCGAGACGTCCACGCCCTCGAGCCGGATCGCGCCTTCGGTCGGGCTCTCGAAGCCCGCGATCATCCGCAGCGTGGTGGTCTTCCCGCAGCCGGACGGACCGAGCAGCGAGAAGAACTCTCCCGCGGCGATGGAAAAGTCCGCCTCGGACACCGCGACGTAGTCCGCGAAGCGCTTGGTGACGTGGTCGATCTCGATGACCGGGCCGCCTTTGGCGCGGTCACTCCCGTGTTGTCCCGCTTGATGGTCTACGGCGGTGGTGTGTGAACCGGTCAGAGCGGATCCTCCTCAAAGCAGCCCCCGAAGCTGTGGATAAACGATGGCCGATCAGACCGGCCTTCGCAAGTGATTCCGCAACGAATTTACATTTCGACAATGGAATCCTTCGTCATCGGCGAGGAAAATCGAATGAATCCGCTGAGGTGAGCGTGAGCGCGTACCGCCGTTCTGTCGGGCAGCCGGCTGCGGAGGAGGCGTCGAAGCGCGTCCGTTCATTTTCGCAGCCGGTGGTCGGTCGATCGGCGAAATCCGACCACTCGTTTACCGCCGGCACACGGCGGGGTAAGTGGACAGGCATGGCAACGGTGGATGTCTCGGTGTCGTCTGACCTCCCGCCCGAGAGGGCTTGGGAACTCGCGTCGGACCTACGCCGGTTCGACGAGTGGCTGACCATCTTCGGCGGGTGGCGCAGTGGTGTTCCGACGGAGGTCGAGGTCGGCACCAGCGTGTCGTCGGCGATCAAGGTGAAGGGATTTCGCAACGTCATCCATTGGCGGGTCACCCGGTACGACGAGCCGAAGACGATCGAGTTGGTGGGGCACGGTAAGCCTGCGGTCTGCATCGCCTTGCGCCTCTGCGTGAAGGAGATACCGAGCCCGTCCGGCGACGACACCGCCGGGTCCGAGTTTCAGGTGATCGCCGACCTCACCGGTGGCCTGCTGAACACGCGCATCGGAAACCTGGTCGCCAAGGTGCTCGAATCCGATGTGCGCAAGTCCGTGACGAACCTCGCGGCGCTGGGCTGATCAGCCCCATTCGTGGTTCATGGCACGCGATTCGTAGCGCGCCTCGACGGATTCCTGTGGCGGAGCCCCGGCACGCGAGAACGCGATCAGCACCATCGCCAGTACGGCCGTTGCGGCACCGCCGATGAAGATGACGAAGAAGCTGCTTTCCATCGGCACGTCCGTACCCGTGACGAGGCGGCTGAGCAGCACCGCGACCAGCGCTGCGGACGTCGAGCTCCCGATCGTGCGCGCGATCGCGTTCATACTCGTGGCCACACCTGTCTCGCCGGCGTCGACCTCACTGACCACGAGCGCGGGCAGGGCGCCGTAGCCGAGGCTGATATAGGCGTTGGCGAGGATGCCCGCGACGATGACGTGCCACGCCTGCGAATGGACGAAGGCGACCAACAGGAACCCCACGATGCCGGCGACGGCCGCGATGAGCAACACGGGGCGGGCGCCGAAGCGGTCGATGAACCTGCCGCTGAACAGGGCGATGAGGAAGCCGACGGCAACTCCGGGAAGCAAGAAGACGACGCTGGCCTCCAAGACCGTGGCGCCGAAGCCGTAACCCGCTACCTCCCTGGGAATTTGGACGAACTGGATCAGCCCAAGGAAGGCGAAATACAGGCCCATACCGACAAAGACGGTGGCCAGGTTCGTGAGCAGAATGGGGCGCCGCTTCAGCATGTCGGTCGATACCAGCGGGTGTTTGGCCCGCCGCTCCCAGATCCACCAGCCGACCAGCACGGCCACCCCGCCCACCGCGCAGGCGAGCGTCGCAGGCGATGTCCAGCCCCATGACTGTCCCTGGGTGAGCGACAGCAGGACCGCGGACAGCCCGGTGGCTATCCCGAGCGCGCCGATCCAGTCGATCGTGCCGGTGGTGCTCCGCGGTCGCCGCGGAACCACGACGACCGCGATCACGATGACGACTGCGGTGAACGCGGTCGTCAGCCAGAACACCCGGTGATAGCCCGCGTCGCCGCTCATCAACAGCCCCACGACGACCAGACCGGAGCCGCCGCCGAAGCCCAGCGTGCCCGACAGCACCGCCATCGCCGACATCAAACGCTCGGGCGGCAGTTCGTCACGCAGGATCGCGATGCCGACGGGGTAGAGGGCATAGGACGCGGCCTGCAGCACGCGGCCGACGATGAGCAGCGGAAGCGACGTCGTCGTCGCCGCGAGCAGCGAGCCGATGAGCACGACGACGAGGACGCTCAGCAACACCGGTTTCTTGCTGTGCAGATCAGCCAGCCGACCGATCAACGGCGTCGCGGCAAGGGCGGCCAGCAGATTGGCGGTGACCGCCCAGCTGACTCCCACGTCGGAGGCATGCAACTGGTCGGCGATGATGCCGAGCACCGGGACCACTGCGGTCTGCAGAACGGCGACGGTGAGGACCACGACGCTCAACCCCGCGACCAGCAGGCTCGATCGCGGGCCTGCGCCGGACGCGGTCGACCGATTCGCATCGGTCTCGACCACGCAGCGCTCCGATCGTTAGCTCATCTTGAAATTTCTTCACCGATTATGTTCCTCCGCCTGGACGGTCCGGCGACCGACCGTCGTGATCGAATTGCAGTCATGCCAGACAAGGGTGCCAAGAGTGCGCTGACCGAACCGACCTTCACCGGACACCGCCCCGTGCGGGCAGGCGACCTGTCAGTCGAGACCCACGGCATCGCACCCATTGGCGAGGACCAGCGGTATGGAACGCCGGGACGTCTGTTCACGGTGTGGTTCGCACCGCAGGTGAACGTCGCCGGTGTGTTCAGCGGGACGCTCGCGATCGTGCTGGGCCTGGGGTTCTGGCTGGGAATGCTGGCGATGGTGATCGGCACCGTGCTCGGTGCGGCAATCGTGGGTTACCTGTCCACCTGGGGCCCACGTACAGGTACCGGTCAACTGCCGAACTCGCGGATGGCGTTCGGGGGCGCGGTGGTGGTTCCCGGTGTTCTGCAATGGCTTTCGTCCATCGCGTGGACGGCACTGGTCGGACTCTTCGGCGGTCAGGCGTTGGCCGCGCTGCTCGGCATCCCGTTCTGGGCGGCAGTGCTGATCGCGCTGGGGCTGCAGGGCGCCGTGGGATTCTTCGGCTACGAGTTGATTCACCGGGTCCAGGCGGTCCTCAGTGTCGTGCTTTTTGTGACGTTTGTGGTGTTTGCGGTGAAACTCGTTGGCGGACATCAGATCGTCACACCCGCGCTGGTCTCCGGAGCTGACCTCGCAGGCGCGTTCGTACTCGAGGTGACCATCGCCTTCAGCCTCGCCGTGTCATGGGCCAGCTACGCCGCCGACTTCAGTCGATATCTACCTGTGCACTCATCGCGGGGCAGGGTATTCGGGTTCACCGTCGCCGGACTCGTGTTGTCGTACACCTTCGTTCAAAGCATCGGGATCGCAGCCGCCGACGTGATCGGGGAGCACACTGCGGAAGGCGTGCGGGCGGTGATGGGCGGCGGAGTCCTGGGCGCACTGGCACTGGTGATCATCACGGTGGCGTCGATCGGCTCGGGTGTCATGAACGACTACAGCGGATCTCTCGCATTGCAGACGATCGGGGTCAAAGTGCGCCGGCCGGTGTCGGCGGTCATCGTCACTGCTGTGGCCTTCGGCCTGATCCTCTGGCTGAACGCGGCGGACACCGCGACGCGCTTTTTGGATGTGCTGCTGCTCGTGAGCTACTGGGTTCCCGCGTTCGCCGCGATCGTCGTCATCGACTGGGCCCTACGTATTCGCGGCAGGGCGAGCATCAATCCGGCCCAGGAACCGACCGACGGACGCGACGCCGCGGTCGCGGTGATCGTTTTCGTGGTGGCGTACGCAGCGGCGATACCGTTCATGAACACCTCGATGCTGCAGGGTCCGATCGCCGTCGCATGGCACGGCGCCGACATCGCGTACTTCGTCAACCTGCTGGTGGCCGCCGTGCTCTACGGCGGTTACCGATTCGTGCGCAGGCGTGGCGCATCCGGCTGACCGGAGGTGTTGATGAAGTCGTCGATCAGATCCACCACCTCGCTCGGCCGTTCGACATGGGGGAAGTGACCGACGCCGGCGAGCACTTCGAGCCTGCTTCCCGGACGTGCTTCATGGACGGCATAGCCGTGCTCGACGGGAATGATGCGATCCTGGTCGCCCCAGATCACCATCGTGGGCATATCGGAAGTCAGGTGTAGGCGGTTCATCGCGCTCACCGCCTGACCGCGATGGTCGACCACCGACCGCAGTGTGCGCAGAAACGCCTGTCGCGTCTCGGCATCCGACAGCGATGAGTAGGCGCTCCACATCTCCGCACCCCGTGGGGACTGGATGCCGGCCGTGGTGAACCACGAGCGCACTTTGTTGCCCGCACTGAGCACCGGACGCGGGGCGATGACCGGAAGCAGTAGTTCGGCCCCGGGTGCGGACAGCAATCGCAGCGTCCAACCGACGTCGGGCCCCAACCCTCCGCTGCTGATGAGAATCAGCCGATCGCAAAAGTCGGGATGTTGGTAGACGAACTGCATGGCGACGCCACCGCCGAGCGATTGGCCGATGATCGTCGCCCGCGACACCTCCAGCTCGTCGAGCAGATCCCGCAGCCACACCGCGAACGCACCAAGCGAGTAGTCGCCTCGCGGCTTCGCGGATTGCCCGTGACCCAGCAGGTCAGGCGCAATGACCCGGTATCTCCGGGACAGCTGGGGGATCACCGCCCGCCAGGTCTGAGAACTTCCGGCCATTCCGTGGATCAGCACCAGCGTTTGGGGCCCGGAACCCTCATCCTGGTAGGCCACGCGGTCACCGTGCAGCTCGAGATGCTTCATCTCAATCACCTGAATGCGTCCCCTCGTGATGTCCACCCACTATCTACCCCAAAGCGCCGCCGGTGAACGCCGGGCGAGAATAATGAGATCAACACACGCGGTGACTTCGTGGCGTACGGCCCGTCACACTGGGGCGCCCTGACGGTCTTCGTGGCGGGTGCGCTGGCCGTGATGTGGCTCGGCCGCAGGCAGAGCGCGCGTCAAGCACGTCGTTTTGGTCGTGTCGTGGGCGTGATCACCGCGGCGATCTATGCCGCCGCGTTCGTCAACGCGCTGTTCCCGCCCGATGTGCGGTGGTCGGTGCCGCTACACCTCACCGATCTGGCAACCATGGTGACGGCGTACGCCATGTGGTCGCAGCGGCAGTGGGCGTACGTGCTGACGTACTACTGGGGACTGGCGCTCAGCGTGCAGGCGTTGATCTCGCCGGTGCTGACCGGGCCGGACTTCCCGAACTACCAGTTTCTGGGATTCTGGGCGATCCACCTGCTCGTCGTCTGGGCCGCCATCTACCTCACCTGGGGCCGGCGCATGCGTCCCGGATGGCGAAGCTACCGGTTCGTGGTGGTGGTTACCGTGACGTGGGTCGTGGTGACGATGACGTTCAACACCATCGCCGGAAGCAACTACGGCTTCCTGAACGCGAAGCCGACCACCCCGTCCCTGCTGGATGTGATGGGACCGTGGCCGTGGTACGTGCTGGTCGGTGCGGTGCTCGTGGCGGGGGTATGGGCAGCGATGACCTGGCCGTGGGAGCGGCTGCGACGAATCGAAGGGGAGGGACCATGACTGCGCCGGAGGGTTTACCGGTCAACCATCACGCCGACCATCCGGGGTTTTCAGGTGTGACTGGCGCGATCGTCGGATTGGTTCTGCTGTGGATGGGCCGCGCCAACGCACGGCTGGCCGCTGATGTCACCGGCGTCTCGGCCGGCGACCGGGTCATCGACATCGGATGCGGTCCCGGCGGCGCGGCGCGGGAAGCCGCGAGACGGGGCGCCAGCGTGGTCGGTGTCGATCCCGCACCCGTGATGCTGCGACTGGCTCGCACGTTCACCCGCGACGCGAGTACCAGCTGGGTCGAGGGCACCGCAGAGAACGTCCCGCTGGCGGACGGATCCGCGACTGTGCTGTGGTCGCTGGCGACTGTCCACCACTGGCAGAACATCGGCCGTGGACTCAGCGAGGCGCGCCGGCTTCTGAGTCCCGGCGGGCGCTTACTCGCCGTCGAGCGCAGGACCGAGCCGGGCGCATCCGGTCTCGCCAGCCACGGGTGGACCGAACAGCAGGCGGAATCGTTTGCGGCCCAATGCCGCACGGCGGGCTTCGAGAACGTGGCCGTCGGTCAGCACGGACAGGGCCGACGCCCGGTGTGGACGGTGCTCGCCTCCCGAAGGTGAGGGATTGACGCGGCCGACCTCGGGGTATCTTCCTTTGACGGGCAGGTAAACCGGGGCATCGATCCGGAGGTAACGCATGGCACGGGCGACGAAAGACGATGCTGACGAGGAGGAACGCCAGCGGTTCGCCGACCGTGCGCTCGGCTTCCTCGAGGACGTCATCTACTGGGCGATCGCCGTCGTGCTCATCATCGGATCCATCGCCCTGCTCATTGCGCAGTTCAACACGATGCTGGGCCTGCGGAACGCCGGCGCCAAGATCGTCATGCTGGAGGTGCTCGACGGCCTGCTGCTGATCTTCATCTTCGTGGAGCTGTTGTATGCGGTTCGGTCGTGCCTTCGATCGCGTGAGATCGTCGCAGAGCCGTTTCTCATCGTCGGAATCCTGGCCTGTATCAAGGAGATCGTGGTGCTGTCCGTGGAGGCCGCGACGCTGCTCAAAGACGGCCCCCAGTTTTCGCGCGCGGTCGTCGAGGTCGGGGTGCTCGGCGTGGTCGTACTGGTGCTGGCGTTGGCCGCCTTCGTGTTGCGCGAGCGCAGGCGAGACGTCGGTGATCCGGCCGAACAGGACGTGCGTCAGGCCGAGGAGGACCAAGAGAAAGCCACTTCTCGCTGAGGACCGTCACCGCGGCTGTGCGAGGATGCGCGAATGGCAACGGAACCCGCCCATTTCGCGCGCACCGAGGACGGCGGGTTCATGCCCACCCGCTTCGCGCTGAGCCACTGGGGCGACGATCACCTCAATGGCCCCGCCGTCGTGGGACTGGCAGCGCAGGTTCTGGAGAGTCAGTGTGGCTCGGCGGAGTTCATGCCGGCTCGCCTGACCGTCGATCTGTTTCGTGCGGCCAGGTTGGCCTCGACGGTGGTCGATGTGCGGGTCGTGCGCGACGGTCGCCGGGTACGTGGCGCGGAATGCGATGTGATTCAGGACGGCCGAGCGGTCGCGCGCGCGACGCTGATTCAATACCGAAGGTCGTCCGCGCCGCCCGGCCGCCAGTGGATCGCACCGATGCCGCATCCATCGCCGCCACCACCCGACGATCAGGTGGTGCCGTTCGTCGGCAGCGACGCCGGCTGGACTCGCACGCCGGGAGACCACCAGAACGACTCACGCAAGCGCTTCTACAACCGCGGCATCAACGTCGTTGCGGGGGAGAAGGTCTCGCCGTTCGTACGGGCTGCGATGATCGCCGAGGCGACCAGCCTCGTGACGAATCTCGGCACCGACGGCATCGGCTACATCAACGGCGATCTGACCGTGGCGTTGTCCCGGCTGCCGGTTGACGAGTGGATCTGCATCCAGGGTGACTCGCACTTGGCATGCGACGGGATCGCTGTCGGGACGGCCACGCTTTTCGACCATCACGGTGCGTTCGGATCCGGAGTGACGACCGCGGTGGCCAACCCCGCGGCCCAAATCGATTTCAGCACACAGTCATTCGATCGGCGGGGCCTCAACTACGAGTAGTGCGACGCTCAGTCACCAACCAAAGCCCCTTCGGTTGTCGTTGCCGCCACCGCCGGTGCGCGGTGGGTCGATCGGCGTCACGGGTTTCGGTGCCACGCTGATCGGTGCGCGCGTGACGTCGATTTCGGGTCTGGCAGCCTCGCTGCTCGGTGCTTGATATCGGGGGACGTAGACCGGCGTCTCCTGCGCCGGTGGTGGCGGCGGTGGTGCAGGGGGAGGAGGCGGCGCAGGCCGGCTGGTCAAGGTCGGCGCGTTGCTGTCGGACCGCGGCTGGACGCTTGACGGTGCGAGCACCGCCGTCGTCGGCGGCGCATCCGTCGGCTCGTCCAGCCCCGGAGCGGAGTCACGCAACAACATCGGCACAACCGACAGCACCACGACAACGCCGATGGCGCCCATCAGCACGACCAACCCCCGCCCGGTGCGGTACCACGGCGTGGGAGCTGGTTTGAACGTCAACGTGCTGCTGGCCGAGCCGAGCCGACGGTCGATCGCGGGTCTCACGTGCAAAGAATCAGGTCCCGCTTCGACATCGCCGATTGGTTCGTCGCCACCGTCGACCATCGCAACCGGTTCGGTGATCGGCTCGTGTTGGCCCGGGGCGACGTATCCGTCGTCGAGGTCGGCCGATGACTCGTCAATGTCCCTTCCCCATAGGGCGACGCGTTCGGCCATGCTGCGATTTTACCGGCAGCATCGGCATGCATCGGACGCCGAGATTTGGAGCGGCCGAAAAGCGCCCGCTTGCAATCACATACGATTCCCTGCATGACCAGCAGGCCGGTGGACGAACAGCGCCTGCGCGACCTCAGGCTGCTGCGCAAGGTCCGCGACCGGATAGACCGCAATTACGCTCAGCCTCTCAACGTCGAGGCGCTCGCACGCGGGGTGAACATGTCGGTCGGCCACCTGTCGCGCCAGTTCAAGAACGCTTACGGCGAGTCCCCGTACTCCTACCTGATGACCAGGCGAATCGAGCGGGCAATGGCACTGCTGCGCCGCGGCGACATGTCCGTCACCGACGTGTGCTTCGCGGTGGGGTTTCAGTCCCTCGGGACCTTCAGCACCCGCTTTTCCGAATTGGTCGGCCTGCCGCCGAGCGCGTATCGCGACCAGACTGCCGGCGCGACAGCAGGCCTTCCGCATTGTGTGGAGAAGCAGGTCACCAGACCGATCAGGAATCGAGAAGCGGCCGCCGTAACGCTGCACCTAACGTGAGCGTCATGGATATCACCATCAACTCCAGCATGCTTCCGCACGACGACCCCGAGGCCTCCCTGGCCTTCTACCGCGACACCCTCGGCTTCGAGGTTCGCCTCGACGTCGGACAGGGAACGATGCGCTGGATCACTGTCGGCCCTCCCAACCAGCCCGACACCAATGTCGTGCTCTATCCGCCGAGCGCGACGCCAGGCCTGACCGACGATGAACGTCGCCTCATCGCCGAGATGATGGCCAAGGGCACGTACGCCCAGATCAATCTGGCCACCAAAGACCTCGACGCGACCTTCGAGCGGGTTCAGGCCGGCGACGTCGAAATAGTGCAGGAGCCGACCGAGCAGCCGTACGGCGTCCGTGACTGCGCGTTGCGTGATCCGGCAGGCAACATGGTGCGCATCCAGGAGCTGAGCTGAGTGGGTCACCCTGCTGACACCCACGATCTGATCCGCGTACACGGCGCGCGCGAGAACAATCTCAAGGACGTCGATGTCGAGCTCCCGAAGCGACGGCTCACCGTGTTCACCGGGGTGTCGGGCTCGGGGAAGAGCTCACTGGTGTTCGACACGATCGCCGCCGAATCGCAGCGGCTGATCAACGAGACCTACAGCGCCTTCGTCCAAGGTTTCATGCCGACGCTGGCACGGCCCGAGGTCGACGTGCTCGAAGGGCTCACGACGGCGATCATCGTCGATCAGCAACGTATGGGCGCAGACCCGCGCTCCACGGTCGGCACCGCCACCGATGCAGGCGCGATGTTGCGCATCCTGTTCAGCCGCCTCGGCAAGCCGCACATCGGTTCGCCGCAAGCGTTTTCGTTCAACGTCGCCTCGATCAGCGGCGCGGGAGCGGTGACCTTGGAGAAAGGCGGGCGCACTGTCAAGGAGCGCCGCGACTTCAACATCGTCGGCGGCATGTGCGCGCGCTGCGAGGGCCGAGGTTCGATCAACGACATCGACCTGACCGCGCTGTACGACGACGGTAAATCGCTCAACGAGGGTGCGCTCACGATCCCGGGCTTTTCGATGGAGGGCTGGTACGGACGAATCTTCAACGGTTGCGGCTTCTTTGATCCGAACAAGCCGATAAACAAGTTCACCAAGAAGGAACTGGACGCCCTGCTGTACAAGGAGGCGACCAAGCTCAAGATCGACGGCGTCAACCTGACCTATCTCGGGCTGATCCCGCAGATCAAGAAATCGTTCTTGTCCAAAGACGTCGAGGCAATGCAGCCGCACATCCGCGCCTTCGTCGAGCGAGCGGTGACATTCACGACCTGCCCCGACTGCGACGGGACACGACTGTCCGACACGGCACGCTCGTCGAAGATCAAGGGCCGCAGCATCGCCGACGTGTGCGCGATGCAGATCAGCGACCTGGCCGAATGGATCGGCGGCGTCACCGACAAGGCGGTGGCCCCGCTGGTGGCGTCGCTGAAACACACACTCGACTCGTTCGTCGAGATCGGGCTGGGCTACCTGTCGCTCGACCGCCCGGCCGGGACGCTGTCCGGCGGGGAAGCGCAACGCGTCAAGATGATTCGCCATCTGGGGTCGGCGCTCACGGATGTCACGTATGTCTTCGATGAGCCGACGGTCGGCCTGCATCCCCACGATATCGCCCGAATGAACGACCTTCTGCTGCAACTGCGGGACAAGGGCAACACCGTGCTGGTCGTGGAGCACAAACCCGAGGTGATCGCCATCGCCGACCACATCGTCGACCTCGGTCCGGGTGCCGGCGGAAACGGCGGCCAGGTGGTCTTCGAAGGCACGATCGCGGGGCTGCGGAAAAGCAGGACCGTCACCGGACGACACCTCGACGACCGCGCGGCGCTCAAGAGTTCAGTGCGCTCGCCCTCCGATGCGCTGGAAGTCAGAAAGGCGTCGACGCACAACCTGCAGAACGTCGATGTCGACATCCCCCTCGGCGTGCTGTGCGTCATCACCGGTGTGGCCGGCTCGGGCAAGAGTTCATTGATCGGCGGCTCGGTCGCCGGTCGTGACGGCGTCGTGCTCATCGACCAGGCGCCGATTCGCGGTTCGCGTCGCAGCAATCCCGCGACCTACACCGGGCTGCTTGACCCGATCCGTAAGGCGTTCGCCAAGGCCAACGGCGTCAAGCCCGCGCTGTTCAGCGCGAATTCCGAAGGGGCGTGCCCGGCCTGCAACGGCGCCGGTGTCATCTTCACCGAACTGGGTGTGATGGCGACCGTCGAATCGCCGTGCGAAGAGTGCGAGGGCAAGCGCTTTCAGGCGTCGGTGCTGGAGTACACGTTCGGCGGGCGCAACATTGCCGAAGTGCTGGCGATGTCGGTGGCCGATGCGCTCGAGTTCTTCGGTGCGGGGGACGCGGCCACCCCGGCCGCGCACAAGATCCTCGAACGCCTCGCCGACGTCGGCCTGGGCTACCTGTCACTCGGCCAGCCCCTGACGACGCTGTCCGGTGGTGAGCGGCAGCGGCTCAAGCTCGCGTCCCAGCTGGGCGACAGCGACATCTACGTCCTGGATGAGCCCACGTCCGGCCTGCACCTCGCCGACGTCGAGCAGCTCCTGGGTCTGCTGGACCGCCTCGTGGACTCCGGCAAGTCGGTGCTGGTGATCGAGCACCATCAGGGCGTGATGGCGCACGCCGACTGGATCATCGACCTCGGTCCCGGCGCCGGTCACGACGGTGGCCGGGTGGTCTTCGAGGGGACGCCTGCTGAGCTTGTCGCCAAGCGATGCACCGTGACCGGCGAACATCTCGCGGAATACGTCAACGCCTGACTCACCGAACGCCGAAATAGGATTCCGGGTCGCGAAACCCTCGGAATCACGACCCGGAATGCTGTTTCGCGGAAAGATGCCGGGCGTGGAATTCGACGTAGAGGCGCTGCGGCAGAAATACGCCAGGGAGCGGGAGCGCCGCCTGCGGTCGGACGGGATCGAGCAATACGTCGAGATCTCGGGGGCGTTCGCCGGCTTCGCGAACGATCCCTGGAGCGATCCGGATTTCACCCGCGCCCCGCTGTTCGACGAGGTCGACGTCGCGATCATCGGCGCCGGGTTCGGCGGACTGCTCACCGGTGCCCGGCTCCGCGAACTGGGCGTGCAGAGCGTCCGGCTGATCGACAAGGCCGCCGACGTGGGCGGAACCTGGTACTGGAATCGGTACCCGGGGATCGCGTGCGACGTCGAGTCCTACGTCTATATGCCGCTGCTCGAAGAGTTGGGGTACGTACCGACCGAGAAGTACGCAAAGGGTCCTGAGATCCTCGCGCACTGCAAGAGCATCGCCGAGCATTACGACCTGTATCGCGACATCTGCCTGCAGACCGAAGTCCATGAGATCCGCTGGGACGCAGAAGCTCTGCGTTGGATCATCGCGACCAATCACGGCGACGCCATCCGCGCCCGCTTCGTCGCGATGGCCAACGGCTATCTGCAGAAGCCGAAACTGCCCGGTATCGAAGGGATCATGACCTTCAAGGGACACACGTTCCACACCAGCCGGTGGGATTACGACTACACCGGCCCCGATTTGGAGAGGCTGGCCGACAAGCGGGTCGGAATCATCGGGACCGGCGCCACCGCCATCCAGTGCGTGCCGCACCTCGCCACGGCAGCCAAGGAACTGCTGGTGTTTCAGCGGACACCGTCGACGGTCGACGTGCGAGGCAACCGACCGACCGATCCGGCGTGGTCGGAGTCACTGCGGAACGGCTGGCAGAGTCACCGGGTCGAGAACTTCCAGCTGCTCACCGCAGGCGGGGAGGCCGAGGAGGACCTCGTCGACGACGCGTGGACGAGCATCGTCAAGAAACTCTTCGTCATGAGGCAGACCCGTGTCGAGGGAATGTCCGACGAAGAGCGTTTGCGCGCAGTAGAACTGGCCGACTTCGCCAAGATGGAGGAGATCCGCGCCCGTGTCGATTCGATCGTGTCCGATCCCGCGACCGCCGAAGCGCTGAAACCCTGGTACGGGTACTTCTGCAAACGGCCCTGCTTCCACGACGACTATCTGCAGTCGTTCAACCGCGACAACGTGACGCTGGTCGATACGAAAGGCAAGGGCGTCGAGCGCATCACCAGCGGCGGCGTAGTGGCGGACGGCACGGAGTACAGAATCGATTGTCTGATCTTCGCAACGGGTTTCGAGGTCGGCACGGACCACTCGCGGCGCACCGGCTTCGAGATCGTCGGACGAGATGAGTTGACGCTTACCGACAAGTGGCGCGACGGGGTGCAGACGCTGCACGGTCTCGCAGTCCACGGATTCCCGAACTGCTTCATCCTGTCCATCGCGCAGTCGGGATTCACCGTGAACTTCCCCTATCTTCTCGACGTGCAGGCCCGTCACACCGCCGAGGTGATCGCTTGGGCGCTCAGCCATGACGCAACCGAGGTCGAGGCGACGGTCGAGGCCGAGACGAACTGGGTCGACACGGTGATCGCGCGGTCCGCAGCGAGCGCTGATCGCGCGAAATCCTGCACACCGGGCTACTACAACCGAGAAGGGCAGGCGAACGCGAAGACGCGCCAGGGCAGCTTCTTCTTCGGCGCCCCTACCGAATACGCCGAGATCCTCGAAGCGTCTCGCGCGCAGGGCACACCGGAAGGATTCAGAATCCGCACGGGCATTCCTCGATGAGGAGGCGATACCTCGCCGGCCGCCTTCGCGCGCTGACCCGCCGTGGTGCATCGCCCCGCGTCGCGATCATCGGAGCCGGCTTCGGCGGGCTGGGTGCCGCGGTCGCGTTGCGCCGCAGAGGTATCGACGATCTGGTGATCATCGAACGTTCCGATGGTGTCGGTGGCACCTGGCGGCAGAACACCTATCCGGGCGCGGCGTGTGACATCCAGAGCCACCTGTACTCCTTTTCCTTCGCGCCGAACCGCAACTGGACCCGTACCTACGCCTACCAGCCCGAGATCCTCTCGTACCTCGAGTCCGTGGCCGATCAGTTCGATCTGCGCCGCCATCTGATGCTCGGCACCAGTGTGCAGAGGCTGGTGTGGAACGAAGCTGATACGCGCTGGGACATCGAACTCGCCGACGGCCGCACGCTCGTCGCGGACGTCGTCGTCAGCGCGGTGGGGCTGTTCGGGGCGCCACGCTATCCCGACATCGAGGGGATCGACGAGTTCACCGGCCACCTGATGCACACCTCGCAGTGGGATGCGGGTATCGATCTGGCGGGGAAGCGGGTCGCCGTCGTCGGCACCGGAGCCAGCGGGGTGCAGGTCGTCCCCGAACTCGCAGGCACCGCAGCGCAGTTGACGGTCTTCCAGCGCACGCCGCCGTGGATGGTGCCCAAAGAAGATCGCCCCTACAGCATCGACGAGCTCAGCCGATTCCGTCGGATTCCCTGGGCCGCATTGCGGGAGCGGTGGCGGCTGTGGAAGTTACAGCACGACAACACCGCATTGACGCCAGACCATCCGCGAATGGCGGTGGTTCAGGAACTCTCGGAGAACTTCCTGCGACAGCACGTCGAGGACGAGGCAATGCGCGACGCGCTGACACCGCGTTACCCGTTCCGGTGCAAACGCGTCCTGCTCGGCGAGAAGTACTATCTGGCGCTGCAACGTCCGCACGTCGAACTCGTGACATATCCGATCGAGCGAGTGACGGAGTCGGCCGTCCTCACCACGAGCGGTCGCGTCGTCGACGTCGACGTCCTGGTGATGGCGACGGGATTCGAGACGAGCAACTATCTCTCGGGACTCGAGGTCGTGGGGCTCAGCGGTGAAAGTTTGCACGACCGTTGGGGTTTGGACCCCCAGGCCTATCTCGGCGTCGCTGTGAGCGGATTTCCCAACTTCTTCATGTTGTACGGACCCAACACCAACCAGGGCGCGAACTCGATCATCTACGTCCTGGAGGCCGGAGCACGCATGGTGGCGAGCGCGGTCAGCCGGTTGGCGGGACGCGGTGGCTATCTCGACGTGCGCCCCGACGTCGAATCGGGCTTCAACACCCAGATTGCCGCCGATCTGGAGCGGACGATCTGGACCCAATGCGACAGCTACTACCGATCACCCACCGGACGGATCGTCACGCAGTGGCCGCACTCGGAGCTCGACTACGCCAGGGCGACGTGGCGAATCAGGTCACGGGAGTGGGTGCACCGCACCACCTAGCCGCGACCGGTCTTCTTCGGCGCCGAGCGACCTCTCGGTGGCTTCTCGTCGGCGGGGGCCTGTCCACGACTTGCCAATCGACTCAGAGTGGACACGCCGGGCAGGGACGATACGGCGCCGTAGACCTCGTTGCCGGTCTTGACGAGCGCTTCGAGTTGCGGCAATACCGCGTCCATCGTCCGGATCATCGGGTCAGCGAGCGCGAGATAGCGTTCGGCACGGTCGATCGCCGTGTTCAATCTCTCGGTCGCGATCGCCAGATTCTCGATCAGATCGGGCAGCTGGGCCGCGAGTTGAATCGACGCGGGTGGGATGCGCAATGCCGCGCCCGCGGCAGTCTGGGCAGTCTCCGCTGCTTCCCGCGCGGCGGCCTGTGCGGTTTCCGCCGCCGCCTGAGCGGCGGACATGATCTCTCTTGGGGTGGGAACCTTGCTCGCCATCTATCAACTGTGCCGCACGTCGAGGGGACTTTTCGTGCTTTGGCCCATAGGCGTGTCGCCTTTTCTACCCGCGGGTGGACCTGAAATGGTCGCGGTGACGTATTTGCCTGCGGTGCAGCGCCATTACAGGACAGCGGTGGCGGGCGGCTGCCAGCGCCTCATCGTGCTCTCGGTTCAGGCGCCGCTGGCGGGGAGGAATCCGGCGGTTGCCGGGATACTTGTACGACTTCGCCGACAACAAGGGGCCGCGCGTGACAGTAGTTGCCATCTATCTCGTCATCACGTTCGGCCTCGGGGGCGTTGCGATGGCTTTGCGGCTGCCGCCTCTGGTCGGGTTCCTGGCGGCGGGCTTCGTGATCAACGCCCTCGACGTCGAAGATGTGCCGCAACTCGACGTGCTGGCTGATCTGGGCGTCACCCTGCTTCTTTTCGCCATCGGCCTCAAGCTCAACGTTCGCATTCTTCTTCGCCGCGAGGTGTGGCTGACCACGTCCGTGCACATGATCGGCAGCGTCGTCCTCGGCACTGTCACCATGTGGGTGGCCGCGGTGGCGGGTGTCTCGATGTTGTCGGGGCAGAGCGTGCAGACGATTGCCCTGCTGGCCTTCGCGCTGTCGTTCTCCAGCACGGTATTCGCGGTCAAGGTGCTCGAGGAGCGCGGCGAGTCGCACGCGCTCTACGGCCGCATCGCCATTGGCATCCTTGTCATGCAGGACATCGTCGCGGTGGTGTTCCTGACCGCCACCAGCGGTCATCTGCCCAGCCCGTGGGCGCTGACGCTGGTCGGTCTGTGGCCGCTGACCCGGCTCATCCGCAGGATCTGGACGCAGTTGGGCCACGGCGAGATGCAGTCGCTGTTCGGCATCGTGATGGCGTTGGTGCCGGGATACGCGTTGTTCTCCGCGGTCGGGCTGAAGGGCGATCTCGGCGCTCTGATCATCGGTGTGCTCCTGGCGTCGCATCCGGCGTCATCTGAGCTGTCGCGTTCGCTGTTCCACATCAAAGAACTGCTGCTTGTGGGGTTCTTCGTCTCGATCGGTCTGACCGGACTGCCGGATCTGCCGACTATCGGTGTCGCCCTGCTGATGATGCTGTTCCTGCCCTTCAAAGCAGGTTGGTATGTCCTGCTCCTGTCGCGGATGAGGCTGCGCTACCGCACCGCGTTCCTCGCCGGGCTGAGCCTGATGAACTACTCCGAATTCGGCTTGATCGTCGTGTCGGTCGGGGTTTCGGCGGGACTGCTGAATCAAGCCTGGCTGGTGGAGATGTCGATCGCCGTCGCCTTGAGCTTCGTGCTGTCGGCGCTGGTGAACGGCCGCGGGCATTTGATGGTGGAGAAGATCGCGGCCCGGCTACCGACCCAGGACGAAGAGACCCTGACATCGGAGGAACGACCCGGCGACGCCGGAGACGCCGAAGTCGTGGTGATCGGTATGGGCCGGGTCGGATTCGCCGCCTATCAGCGACTGACCAATCACTACGGACTGCGTGTCGTTGGCGTCGACTTCGACGGACCACGCATCGAGCGACTGGCCGCCGATGGCCTCCGGGTGATCAAGGGTGATGCCACTGACCTGGATTTCTGGCACCGACTACGCCACTCCGAGTCGGTCGAGATCGCCGTGCTGGCGATGCCCCGCCACGGCGCCAACGTCACCGCATTGGCGTGTCTGCGTGAGTCGGGGTTCAGCGGCAAGGTCGCCGCGGTGGCGCGATACGACGACGAGGTGCAGTGGGCCAAGGAGCATGGGGTGGACATCGCCTTCAATGTCTATGCCGGCGCAGGTCTGGAGCTGGCCGATCAGGTGGGCGACGATGAGGCACCAGGCAGTCCGGTGCATTCGGCCGACGACGGCGGGTCATAGCCGAGCCTGTCGGGATCTCAACAGCACTAGGCAGAGCGCGGCAGGGCTCATGGACAGGAAAGTGCGAACGCGTCCAGCTCGATGTTCTTGATGAGCGTCGAGAGTCCGAGTCGCTCCGTCACTGCGCATACTTCGCCGAGCCGGTTGCCGTTGACGTATTCAGCGTGGAACACGGCTTTGTTCGCCGCCAGGAAGTTGTCTCGATACTGTGCGCATTCGTTGTAGGTGAAACATTCCTCGTTGAGCGCCCAATCGAAATACGGCTCGAGTTCTGTCAATTGATCAACGTCGTTCTTGAGTCCGACCGAGAGTCCGCGACTGTGCGCTTCGGCCGCGATGAAGCGGTTGTAGTCCAACTGATCGGCTGCCGTCAGGTCGAAGCCGGTGTCGTTGCGGTAACCGTCGACGTTGTCGGGCTCGACGGCGTCACAGCCGCGCGTCGCCGCGAGATCGAGTCGTCGCCGCATGACGGTGCGAACCTCAGGGTTGCGTATGTCGAGCCACAGCTCGTCTTGAAAGGGTGGGTCGAGCGGGTTTCCGTTGGCCGCGGCCGGGAACTCGGCGGCGTCCGGTCGAAGAGCCTCCCAGCTGCCGGCGCTGAAGTAGCAGATGACTTTGCGGCCATCCGCTCTCAGCGTCGCCAGTTCCGTGTCGGTGGTGGTGAACAAATCGACGTCATAGGCGGCGGCATTCAACGAGGTGTCGATGGGCAAGCTCGCCAGCTGCCACTGCCATGTCGTGCTGACAGGCGGTTGCCACACACCCGGACCGTTCGAGACCGAGGTTGCCGATCGATCCATGCCGTCATCCTCACCGCACGCAGTGATAGTCGCGAGGGCGATAGCGACGTATAGAAGAGACGGCACGATGCGCA
This sequence comes from Mycolicibacterium rhodesiae NBB3, assembly GCF_000230895.2. The sequence goes on along the minus strand of NC_016604.1, from coordinate 5,099,470 downwards.
CGTCTCACTCTGACACGGGAGGCCGTAGCGGGTGCCCGAAGATGAGCGATTTCGCCAGCGTTTGGCACACGGCCCCTCCGATGCCGAAGCCAGCGGATGACCCCGGGGTTCGGCACGGTGCCGACCCGATATCCAATAGCCCTGCGCCTCAGCACAATTCATCACAGTGACATAATGGGATGGCTTGGGAGGAAGAAGGGGAGTGGGTCAGCGTTTGGTTCGGGACCGCAGTGCGAAAATGGCGAATGCCAGAAGTACTGGTCCGGCTAGGCGAAGGACGGCATTCAAGAGGTCACCCGGCCATTTCGTCGTGATGGGTAGGGTCGGAGGGCCTTCCAGCAGCGAGACGCTCTCGCGGGCGGCATAGTCGAGTGCAGTCGAGAACGTGGGTCCTACTGGTGGCGGCGGCGAGGTATAGGTGACCGCTCCGCTGGTCGGATCGATCGATGCTATCTGTGCCGGCGGTGTTGTGACCGTTGCGAATCCGGGCGCGGTGTACAGCAACGCTGCACTGAGAATGACAAGAGCAAGCGCTATCAGTGCGCGCGATGTGCGCGAGCTGTAACCGGACGCCATCCAGTACATATAGAGGACAGCGCGCTCCACCCGCGAGGATGGCAACTGCACCGCATCGGCGAGACCAGTGGGCTTACGGGCGACGAGCCGACGCATCTCCATCTCGCCGTAGTAGAAGTCGGCGGCGCCTGGCTCGTTCTTCGCGTCCTCCATGCCTTTTCGGAGATCACGATAGATACTGGCGATTTCTGGCGCGGGTACAAAGCCAGCACTTGAGGTTTTGTCGCGGCGACCCTGATGGTGACGTCGCCAAACAAGCTCCTCCGCGATGACGATACGGCGGATCATTGGTCGCCGATGCCACAGACCGTTGGTGTGTTGGAACGAGCATCCCGCGCCGATTCGAAGCTCGTCCAGGCCATGAGCCAGTGCGAACTCGCAGTCGTCCAGCGCAACGTCGGATATGACCAATCCACGAATATCGGCTCGGGCCAGCGAAGTCAGCCGGCATCGGGACTGCAATGCGGACAACTCGCCGGCGAGATCGTTCCGAAACTCGGTTGCCGCTGCGGTTGCCGCTCGTGCCGTCGATCCGACTGGGTATTCGACAGTCGACGGGGTAGTACCAGACGGCATCACTTCCATGGGCGGTGAGCTCGTAAAGATACTGCCGCGCAACAACTCCGAAGCGCTCAAGTCCACCCTGTCACAATGCAGTGCCAGGTAGGCCCCCTCCCTGGCATGCAATCGGGAAGCATTGACCGCTGTCGCGGTGATGGAAATGCGCCCCCGAACCATCAGTTGCGCCTTTTCCAGTGACACGGTGGCGGCTATCCACGGCCCTGGGTCGGGCTGCGCAAAGACGGCCCGCATGAATGAGATATCCCGCGCGACGGCGTGCTTGAAGCAGGCTTCACCGCTGAAAGTCGCCCGTTCGAACGTGGCATCTGTCGTGAAGGTGGCGCCATCGAACCACGCGTCGCCACTGAAGGAAACACCATCGAACTGGGCTTTACCGCTGAAAATCGCCCCGTCGAACCTGGCATCTTTGGTGAAGGCCGTGCCATCGAACCGAGCACCACCGGCGAAAATCGACTCGGTAAAGGTTGCGAATTTCTCAAATGACGATGAAACAATCCGGGCCTCGCTGCTGAAAATGGCTCCGCTGAAGTCCACGTCGTCATCAAATCTGCACGACTGCAATCGAAGCTGCGGTAGCTCGGCCCCGTGAAGCCCGCCCAGGCGACCTGTTATGACTGCGCCGCGGATATCTACTGGCGCGTGTGCGTCGACGCCCCATGGGTTGTCACGGCCAGATAACAGCGCTCGTAACACCGTGGCCCGGATGTGGCCGTCGCCGGGCGACGCGAGGTTGTCGCGAACGGGCAGGCCGTTCACGCCGAAGAAGTCGCACGCTGCGCTGCGCGCCACGGCCTCTACGAGTTTTCGCTCAGCTGCAGTGAGCGGCTCGAACTCCTGCACGTCAAGAAGCATGCCTCAGGCGAGGCCGGCGACTGACCGTTTCCACATCTTGACGGCGTTGGCACCTTCTGCCAACTGGCGTGTCACCGTAGTTAGTTGCTGCCGATAACCGACCGGTGCCATCTGGAACTGGTTTTGATGAAGTTCACGAGATATCCCAATAGCCCTGCGCCCCAGTACAATTCGTCACAGTGACGTTTTGGCGCGACACGGGAGGGAGGGGCAGAGCGGCCAACTGCCGACTCATGGCCGGTCCGGGTTGGGCGCACTCGTGGCGGGTTCTCTGGATCATCGCGAACGTTCGCGATGGCCGCACACAACACGGTGGCGCATGTGAGTCGATGCACGCGTCGACGGCTGTCGGGTAGATAACCCCGAGGTGAGAAGGGATTTCTACGCACTTGGCATCGCCAACAGGACTTCCGGTTGTGCCGATAAGCCACATTATGTCAAGTCGGTGGTACCGCACCAGCCCCCCACGAGTCATGGAGCTCACCCGAGCCGCCGAGTGCGCCAGCGCGACAGATCCGCGTCGAGCACCGCAGGATCGCGTTCGGGAAACACCTCTGAAGTGATCTCCAGGTGCCGGATGCGGTCGAGGTGAAATCCGCGGATGCCTTCACGCAGCCGGCACCATCCCACGAACATCCACGAATCACCTCCGCGCAGCAGACCCATCGCCTCCACGTCACGGGTGGTGTGGGTCTGGCCGTCCTCGGATGTGTAGTCGATCCGTACGACCCGGCGCGCGGCGATCGCCTCGGGAATCAGCGATATCGCCGCTTCGGTCGGCGGCTGCGCGTCGATGATGAACATCGACGCCAACGCTTCGTCGACCGGCGCGAGCTGATCCTCACTGCTGATCGCGAGGACCTTCGCCCGCGCCCGACGCGCCGCCGCACCGTACGGCGAGGTCTCCAGCAGACCAAGCCCCGCGAGCACCGCCAGCGACTCGGGCACGGTGAGATTCAGCGGCGGCAGGGAGTGTTCCCGCAGAATCGAATACCCGCCCGACACCCCGTGATCGGCATAGATCGGGACCCCGGCGAGCTGGAGCGACTGAATGTCACGCTCGATCGTGCGCTTCGACACCTCGAACTCCTCCGAGAGCCGAGCGGCTGACAACGGCCTGCGCGATCCCCGCAGCAGATCGACCAGCGCGTACAAACGCTCGGGTCTCTTCACGAATTCCAGTCTCCACCGGTGTCAGGTGACGTGCGCACGCGTCCCGTTCACCGACCACACCTCGCGGATCAACCCATCGACGGTGAAGTCGAAGACATCGATCCCGCCCGCAGAAACGTCCCCGTCTTGCATGTTCCAGAGGATTCGCCCGTGCGCTCCGTCCACGGCCCGCGTGAATTCGGTGAACACCACATCCGGATGTTGCTCGCGATACCGATCCAAGAACCGAGCGAAACTCTCCGCGCCCAGCACGTCGTCGCCCGGGTTCGACCCGTCGGCATCGGAGATCAAGAAGTGAATCCGGAAATCGTCACTGCAGATCCGACGAGCTATCTCATTGTCGGTGTTCCACATCTCTAACCACACCGCGAGTGCCGCATCCGCAGCAACCGGGTCTGTATTCACCATGTGCATGTTTTTGTTCATGACGCCAGCATCAGACAGGGGCGCGACAACGGTATGTCGGTGTTTGTGCGCCAAGTCGAGGGGCCCGGAATAAACCCCGCACCGCCGAACTTGGCTCAAGAGTCACAACTTCCGCCGCCCCAGGAGCGTCCATGACCCGTCCCGTCCGCGTTGCCGTTCAGATCCAGCCCGGGGGTACGCCCGACTACCGAACCTGGCGTGACGCCGTCCTGGCCGCCGACGACCTCGGTGTCGATGTGATCTTCGGCTACGACCATTTCCACCGCCCGGCGATGGAGACCATCATCGACGGCAAGCCGGTCATGTTCGACGAGCAGCCCGACGTCTCGAACTTCGAGGGCTGGACCGCGCTCGCATCGTGGGGCGAGATCACCTCACACGCCGAGATCGGGCTCCTTGTCACCGGCGTCGGCTACCGCAACCCGGACCTGCTCGCTGACATGGCGCGCACCGTCGACCACATCAGTGGCGGTCGGCTCATCCTGGGCCTCGGCGCGGGCTGGTACGAAAAGGACTACACCACCTACGGTTACGACTTCGGGACCTTCGGCTCCCGTTTCGATCTGTTCGACGAGAGCCTGATCCGCATCGAGAAGCGGCTCACCGCACTGATTCCGCCGCCGGTGCGCAAAATCCCGATCCTCATCGGCGGCACGGGACCCAAGCGCTCGTTGCCTGCAGTCGCCAGGCACGCCGACATCTGGCACGCATTTCAGGACCTCGACGCGTTCCGCAGATTGAGCGACCGCGTCGACGAGCTGGCAGCGACGTTCGGCCGCAACGGCGCCGATATCGAACGCTCGACGCTGTGGGAGAATGCTGAGAGCGGTGATGCCTTCCGCGAGGCTGGCGTCACGCTCTTCCAGACCGAACTCACCTCCGACAACGGTTACGATCTCACGACTCTCAAACAGGTGGTCACGTGGCGGGACAACGGCTGACCGTGATCGTGGGGTTCACCGTTCTGAACGCCGCGCTCGGCATCGTCGGCCAATCACCTTCGCATGTCACCTCTTTCGGCTACCTCGAGCGGCGCTTGTAGCTTTCAGGAGGAAACCTCGGCAGCGAGCCGGCCGAGCGTATCGCTCAGCTGGTCCTCGGTCACCAGCGGGAACTTCACCTTCTCGAGCAGCTTCTTGTCGGTGACCTTCGACCAGTCGTAGGTATGGCGAACCAGGGTCTCGTCGGGCCCGTGCGGTTCCAGTTCCCACAGCCATTCCCACCCGGGCGGTTCGGTGCCGGCAGGCGCGGTCTTCCAAGCCAGCAGCTTGTCCTTCGCATAGCCGGTGACATGGTTGTCGGTCTTGTACTCCCCGCCCATGTGGTCACCCTGCATGTTCATCGTGAACACATCGCCGACCTTCTGGATCCGATCGGCGTGGTCGACACTGCGGATGAATCCCGAACCATCGAGCGCCTGGTGGCGTTCAGGGTTGGAGAGGACCTCGAACAGCGCCTCAGCGGACGCCGGAACGGTTCTTTCGACAGTGACCTTTGCGTCGTTGCTCATACCTCCACACTGCCCAAAACCGCCCGATCCCACACGTCGTGCTGTTCTACCGCGCGCCGAGCGCCACGAGGACCGCAGCAACGCCGACGACCGCCACCGTCAAAGCGACCTGAAGATAGCCAATGATCAAGGCGGCGGTCGCCAGTCCCCTGCCGCCTTCACCAGTGCGTTTGATCTGCCCTCGCGCGACGTGCCCGAAGACGATTCCCAGCGGAAAGAAGAAGAACACCAGGATCAGCGCCGCGATCGCCATACCGTTGGTCGGCGGTGCGGCGACGTAGACCGGCGGCGGAGCGCTGGATTGATTCGGGTAAGTCACGGTCGACTCCTACGGGTATGAGCAATGCCGCTCTGTATACGAAACGCAACGAACTATGGTTCAACGCCTACTGGGAGTGGACTGACAATTGACTGGGCTCCCTGGCCGCTATTGAGCGTGGCCGAACCAAAGGCCTTGCGTGTCCGATTCGAGCACGGAACGCAAGAACGGTTTATCGTTGGCGACGTAGAGGTTCGCGTCGAGGTACGGCAGTCGCATGTCGCGGATGCATTCCTCGGCGAACTCGCGCCGTCGGACGATTGCTTTGTCCGCGACGTTCGCGTCGAATGCCCGCTGCTTTTCGAACGCATTTGTTTCATACTGCAGCCACGAATGATGGAATCCCATGAACTCCATGGGACAGTGCACAGTGCGTCCGAGACCCTCGGCGATTCCCTTCTTGCGCAGATAGTCGGAAGTGAAGGGCATCTTTCGGAAGTATCTACCGGTCATCACATAGAGGCGATAGCTGAAGTCGACGGCACCATGGTTGTCGTCGCAGAACAGATTCAGGTAGAACGCCGAGAAGTGGAGCCGCACCGTGATGATCTGGTGCCGTTTCACCAGGTCGACGATTCGGTCAGCCATGCGGCTGTCAAGGAACTCGTCGACGTCGGACAAGATCACGATGTCGTCGTCGTTGACGGCATCACGGAGAAGGGTGCAGTGATTGCGCTGGACTGCCTCATTGTGGTATGCGAAATTTTTCGAAATTAGTTGCCAGTACCACTCATCGAAATTTTTGGCCCCGCATGTGTCGATGTCGTAGTACGAAACATCTGCATAGGGGGAATCGAAGCACCCGCTCGCTTTCAGTTCGTGATACTTGACCTTCGGGCCCAAGAGCGCCATGTCGAAGTTCGACGGCTTGCCTTCGTAGCTGAATGTCTTGTCCGCTTCACAGAAGTGGAGTTCATCGATCCAATAGCTGGCTTCTTTGACCTTCAGCTCCGCGACTTTGCGCTCGTTGAAGAACGGGCAGAACTCAATGATTTTCATTGCCTGACTCTCGAATGGTCATCCGTCAGAACGATGTCTTGGAGATGTTGTTCAAAGGACCGAGAAAGCCGTTCGATGGTGTCGGCATGGAAGTGCGCCCGGCTGTAGTAGAAGGTTAATTTCAGACCCGCGGAATCCAGGACGGCGGTGACATTCAACAGGTACGCGGAGGGATTGTGCGGCGAGTGTGTCAGCCCCACCGGCACTTCCAACGGCGTGGAGAAACCGTTTCCGGTGCGGTCGCGGTCGTTGATGAAGTGAAAGAGCAGCGGATAGGGGTGGTCGAGGCCGTCGTACCGTTCTCTAAGCGAAGGCATGTATCGCACCATGAAGTAGTCGAGTCCTTCCCGAGGGGAAGCGAATAACGCGTGCTTCACGTTCTCCACAGTCTCGCGAATGATCCCGTCGGCTGATAGGTCGATGCGGAGCGGATAGGCGCCGGCGAAGAACCCCACCGACCGCGTGATGTCTGCATCGGCGAGGAAAGACTCGCGTTGGGCGCTCATCACGTAGAGCGGCAACGACGTACGTGGTTGCAGATCTCGGCAGGCTTCGCCAAACGCCGCCAGCACCAGATGAAAGGCGTTCGCTTGGTAGGTCTCCATCGCGCCGTCGAGCCCCGATATGAACTCAGGGCCGTGCAGAGGACGTGTGGTGTAGTGGAGCATCTCGCTCTGCAGCGCGAACGGGCTCTGGAGGGTATCCGGCAAGAACGGCTCGCCTCGCCGCACCATGGTCTGCCAGAACCTGGCAGCGTCCGTGAATGACCCTTCGTCTGCGTAGCGTTGCAAGCGCAGACACCACTCGGAGTACGAGATGCTGCGATTCGGCGGAATGGGTTCGTTGACGCAGTGCCTCCGGAACTCCTCGAGAAAGACTTCCCACGACGTGCGGTCGAACACCAAATGGTGAAACAGAAAGAATAGGACTTGCCGATTTCGATGTTGATAGTTCTCGAAGAGCAGCACCCGATATAGATGCCCTTCGCTCAAGTCAAAGTCGTGCTGCAGAGCGGCACACCGTGCAGATATTGCGGCTACGTGGTCCACAGGCGTGACGCCGGCGAGGTCGACGCGAGTGAAGCATCGCCGTGCAACCGGCGACTGGTAATACTGGCGCCATCCTCCCGAAAACTCCTCGAACCGTGCCGTGAGGATGCGATGCGATTGCACGGTTCGGAGCACGGCATCCTCGACGATCGCCGGATCGACATACTCGTTCAGCATGATGAGAAACGGACTGTTAAAGATGCCGCGGTCAACGAGATCTCGTTGAAAGAACCGGTGTTGCACGGCGGATAACGCGAAACCTTCATCAGGGCTTGACTGGATCGATGTGTCCGCCCGGGGGCTCAATGGCCGGACGGCATGTGCCACTTCGCGTATGGTCGGATGGCGGAACAGATCGCTGGCGGAAAGAGTATGCCCACTCGCTTGCAGCAGGCTTATGATTTCCAATGCCTTCATTGAGTGTCCGCCCAGCGCGTAGAAGTTGTCGTCGATGCCTACAACATCGCGTTCGAAAACCTTGCACCACAGGGTAACCAGCAGCTGCTCCATAGATGTCTCTGGCGGAGTGTGAGGCTGACGTGTTGTCGACCTGGCGCTGTACGTGGCGAGTGTCTGGCGGTCGATTTTCCCGTTGTTGGTTAGTGGTAACCGATCGGTGTGTTCGAAGCGGTCGGGAACCATGTAGTACGGCAACGTGGTACGCAGATGCGTCTTGAGCAAGGTGTCATCGACAGGTTCATCTGAGGTGTAAAACGCGACAAGACGATCACCCTTGACGATCACGGCGCACTGACCAACAGCAGGGTGCTCAAGCAGGCGTGCCTCGATCTCCCCCGGCTCGATACGAAAACCCCGAAGCTTGATCTGCTCATCAACGCGTCCCACATACACCAAATCCCCGGTGTCCAACCACTTCACCATGTCCCCGGACCTATACATGACTGCGCCAGCAACCCACGGATCCGGGACGAATCGCTGACAAGTCAACCTGGCATCCCCCCAATAGCCCATACCGACACCATCCCCGCCGATATAGAGCTCACCCACTACACCAACCGCGACCGGCTGGCGGTCGCCATCAAGCACATAAAGCCGGGTGTTAGACAACGGTTTACCGATCGGAACCACATCATCGACAACGACATTCACACCGTGTGCGCTTGTTATCGATGTAGCCTCCGTCGGGCCGTAGGCATGTACGAGCTTGCCCGGCCCCAGATGGGTCAAGGCCTTCTTCACATGCCACACCGACGCGCGCTCGCCACCGAAGAGCACCTTGCGCAACGGAGCGAAGATCATCGGATCATGGTCGATATAGGCGTTGAACAGCGCAGTTGTCATCAACACGATGCTGGCACCGGCGTTGTTGATGATGGCGGCCAACCGATCGGGATCGGTGATGTCGTCTTGCTCGGGCACAACCAGTGTCGCGCCGTTGAGCAGCGCACCAAAAATGTCGAACACCGATCCATCGAAGGCGTAATTGACCAACTGAAGGACGTTGTCCTCAGGCTCAACGGTGACGTAATTAGTGTTCATCACGGTGCGCGTCACACTGTGATGCGCCACCGCAATCCCTTTCGGCACACCGGTGGAACCAGAGGTGTACATGATGTAGGCCGGCCCGACCGGCACACCCACCGGCGAAAGAACAGACGTATCAACAACCGCGCCTTGACGCGCGCGGATCATATCGACCGTCAGGCATATAGATGATCCGCTGTTTTGCAAGATCGATTGCACTCTCTCCGGGGGATACTCCGGGTCGATCGGTACGTAGGTGGCGCCCGCTCGCAGGATCGCCAAAATGCCCACCACCATCTCTACCGAGCGCGCCGTCATCAACGCCACCGGCTCCCCCGGCCTGACACCCAACTCCCGCAGCCGCACCGCCATCGACTCCGCACGCGCATGCAACTGCGCATACGTCAACGACTCACCCCGAAAACGCACCGCTACCCGCTGCGGAAACCGCCGCACACACTCCTCAAACAACCCATAAAGCGACTTGTCCCTCGGATACGACTGGACAACCGCGATGCCGGGGTCGACGGAGTCGGCGGATAGCCAGCGGAGCTCGCGAAGCCGCTTCCGAGGGTCGCGCACCATGTCCGAAATCAGACGGGTGAACGACTCCGCCATGCGCGCAATGGTGCTTTCACGGAACAGCGCGGTGGCGTAAGTGAATGAGAGCTGTATCTGGTTAGAGAACTGGAACGCTTCGAGTGTCAAGTCAACCTTGGCCGCGGCGTCCGGCAGCGGATACAGCTCGCTGTGCAGCCCTTCGATGTCCAGAACTACCGGTCCTGTCGATTGAAACGCAAAGATGGTGTCGAAGAGGGGATTCCGTGATGGATCTCGTTCGCCTTTGACCGCCTGCACCATGCGTTCGAACGGGTAACTCTGGTGCTCGAAGGCCGATACCGCCACCTCCTTGACGGCCTCGATGTACTCCGAGAAAGACTGACCGGGTACTGGTTGCGTACGCAAGGGCACCATATTTACGAACATTCCGGCGACCGACGCCAGGTCAGCGTGCGTCCTATTGGCCACCGGTATTCCGACGATCAAGTCGTCCTGTCCCGAATATTTGTGGAGCAGAACGGCATATGCGGCGAAGAGCAGCGTGAATAACGTCGTATGGTGTGCGGCTGCCAGCCGGCGAAGCCCGCTCGTCTGTTGAGTGTCCAGACCGATCGTCAGCGTGCGACCGTTAAAGTCGGTCTCGGACGGACGTGGATGATCGAGCGGAAGCTCCAGCACCGGCAGCGGACCTCGTAGTTGCGCTAGCCAGTGTTGCTCCTCCTCCCGATAGTGTCCCACCTCCAATTCGCGCTGCTGCCATAAAGTGTAGTCCGAGTACTGAAGCGAACACGGTTCGAGCGACTCGCCCCGATAACACAGCCCGATCTCGCGCATGAACATGGATTCCGTGACACCATCCGAGACGATGTGATGGTTAGCGACGATAAGGACATGCCGCTCTTCCCCCACGGTCAACAGGCAGGCTCGGACGAGCGGCGGCTTGGTCAGGTCGTACGGCTGCCGCAGGCGGGACACGACAGCTGGGACGTCAGACTCCGTTCCTTGCATGAGTTGGAGATGAAAGTCGACACGGTCGACGACGCTCTTGACCGGAATACCATCCCGTACAACAAATTTGCTCCGAAAAGCTTCATGCCGCCGAACGACGGTGCGAAAGGCCTGTTCGAGTTTCTCGATCTCCAGTGGCCCTTCGATGAGCATGGGAAAGATGTTGTGATAGCAGTGGTTCCCCGCCGTCGCGTGCTGGTGTGCGTACACCATGCGCTCAGAGAAGCTCAGTGGGTAATGCGCACGTCTTGGATTGCGCAGGATCGGGGATCGGTGACGATACCGATCAGACGTGGATCCCGACACTCCGGACAAGTGAGCGGCCAGGCTCGCGATCGTGGGATGCTCGAAAATGTCGCGCAACGGAAATGGCACGTTCAACGCGTCCTCGAGGCGGCTGGATAGGATCGCTGCGGTCAACGAATGCGCTTCGTAGTCGAAAATGCTCCGATAGACATTCACGACCGAAACGCCGAGGAGCTCCCGCAAAGTCGCCGCTATGATCTTTTCGACCGCGGTCACCGGCGGATGCTCTGCATCGTCCTCGGTAGCAGGTAGGACGGTCGATTGCAGACGGTGTCGGTCGATCTTGCCGTTGGCGTCCAGGGGCATCGCCTCGATCGTGGCAAGCGAGGCCGGGATCATGTAGCGGGGTAAGTGCCGGCCGATGTGGGCGGTGAGTTCGTCAGGTGTGGTGGAATTATCAGCAGCACAGGTGCAGAACGCCTGCAGGCTCTTGTCGCCCCGCTCATTTGCCCGAACGATCACTGCCGCCTCTTTCACACCTGGATGAGCCTGCAGCACGGCCTCGATTTCCTCGGGCTCAATTCTCTGGCCGCGGATCTTCACTTGCCGATCTAGGCGACCGACATATTCAATCGCACCGTCTTCGCGCCACTTCGCAATGTCACCGGTTCGGTAGAACCGGTCGCCGCCGATATTCACGAACCGCTGCGAGGTGAGATCTTTGTCCAAGTACCCTGCCACGACCCCGTCCCCAGCAATGCACAGCTCCCCTGCGACATTCACGGGTACCGGCGAACGGCCGTTGAGAATCAATATCTTAGTATTCGACAACGGATATCCGATGGGGATGTTGGTCGCGTCCTCAGGCACGTCATCAACCGGGTAGTACGTCGTGAAGATGGTGGCTTCCGTGGGTCCGTAGACGTTCATCAACTTGCCGGGCCCCAATTGGGCCAAGGCTTTTCGCATGTGGTCCGCAGATGCGCGATCGCCGCCAATCAGAATCTTTCGTAATCCTTTTAGGGCGCTGAGCCTTTCGTCGACAATGGCATTGAACAAGGCGGGCGTCATGAATGCGACGGATATGTGCTCGGTGTCGAGCAGTGTGGCGATGCGGCTCAGATCGCCTCGCGATCCGCTATCGACTACGACCGAGGTGGCGCCGTTGAGGACGGCGCCGAAGATCTCCAACATCGAGACGTCAAAAGTCGGACTGGACATTTGGAGCACATGGTCTGACGCTTGTATGGCGAGGTAGTTGGTATTGATGACGGTTCTCACCACGTTGAAGTGTCGTGCGAGGGTGCCCTTGGGCTTACCCGTAGAACCAGATGTGAACAGCACGCACGCAAGTGCAGACGGCACGCATTCGCAGTGCGGCCGATCCGCGGGAAAAAGGTCGGCAAGCCCGAGTTCGATGATCTCGATATCAGCAAATCCAGTCGAAGGCTGTTGTACGAGTAGGAATCTCGCCTTGCTCGAGTCCAGCATGTATGCGGTCCGCGTAGTGGGAAGGTTCGGCGTGATCGGCAGGTACGCGCACCCGGCCTTGAGGATGCCCAGTGAGCCGGCCACCATGTCCGGCGATGGATGTGCAAACAGCGCGATCACGTCTCCGGCCTTTGCGCCGCGTGCGCGCAGCATGTTCGCGACCCGATTGGCGCGCGCGTCCAGCTCAGCGTAGCTGAGCGTCTCACTCCGGTATCGAAGCGCTGGATGATCTGGTGACCGATCAACCTGCTCTTCGAAAAGCCCGTGAATCGTCTTCCAAGGGTATGGACTGGCCCTACCGCTGAAAGAAGCGACGCGTGCGTGCTCATCGTCCGAAAGGATGTCGATGTCGACTACCTGATCATCGGGCGAGCCGACAAGTGCATCCAGCACGGCACCATAGTGTTTCGCCATTCGCTCGATGGAAGAAGGCCGGAAGAGCGACGTGGCGAATTCGATCGAGAAACTCAGTCGGTCGTCGATTTCCACCAGTCCGAAAGTGAGATCGACCTCTGCCTTCTCGTGGATGAACTGTCTGGGCGTCACCTGGAGCCCGTCGTAAATCTGCGATTCCTGAAGTTGGTGGAAGAACAAGACGTCGTACAGCGCGTTGCGGCTCGGATCTCGCTGTGGCTTCAGCTTCTCCACGAGATAACGCACGTCGTAAGAAGCATGTTGTCGGGCTTCGCGCACATCGTCGCTGATCTCCGCCAACAAGGTACGAGAAGTATTGTCCGGATGGACATTCGCTCGAATCGACAGAGTGTTCATAAACATGCCAACAACGTCGCCCACGTCGTCGCATGACCGGACCTCATGCGGAGTCCCGACAATGAGATCCTCTTGAAGACTGTACTTCGCTAACAACACGAACACGGCAGTCAAAGCGATGTCTTGCAAGGGAACACCATGCAACGCGGAGTAGGCCCTCAGGGCCTTCGTTCGGTCCCTGCCCATCGAAAAGTGGCGAATCGTTCCGTAGAAGTCGAAAACAGCGGGCCGACGGTGGTCAACCGGCAATTGCAGGATAGGAAGCTCGCCAGAGAGCTTCGACAGCCAGAATTCCTCGTCCGTGGCTCGTTGAACCGCAGCACTAGCGGACTCCGTCTGCTTCTGTGCATGCGCGAGGTAGGAGCAGTCTAGTTCCGGAAGTGGAAGGTCGTGATAGAGGCGGAACAGGTCTCGAGCGAGGATTTCCTCCGAACTGAAGTCGCAGATGATGTGGTGGATATCCAAAACGAGGACGTACGAGGACTCAAGCTCGTCGAGCACATGAAAGAGAGCCGCTCTCAGCAGGGGCGCGTGTTCCAGTGCAAACGGTTGGATGAACTCGGTGATCTTCGTCGATACATCCTTGGGGACCATGTTTTCGACGAATACCAGCTCAACCGAGGGAACTTCGCGAATCATCTGTACCGGCTCGGTGGACCGCATCGCGAAGGCCGCGCGGAGTTGCTCGTGACGTTGCACGAGCTGCAGCAGCGCGTGTTCGAGCCGTGCTGGGTCCACCCTACCGCGTAGGGTTCGGACGACCGGCGCATTATAAGCGGTGCTCTGGGGGTTCAAACGGTGGATGAACCAGAGTCGTTGCTGCGGAGGTGTAAGCGGAAACTCGTCAGTCTCGGTCACCTTAGGCCAACTCCGTTGCCGCATGCTTGAAGCAATCTCGAATTCGGGTGACGTCCACTGCGCAACTCGTACGGAACGAGCACACCAACTTGTCGGAGTGCACACCCGTAATGGCATTGAGGAGGGTCTGGATGGGAAGGGGCTGCGGCTGTACCCAGCTTGCCTCCACGATCGACTCTGCAGTGAGGTCGTCTGCGTAGCCGAGAATGTTGAACATCAAGATGTCCAAATGTTCGAAGTCGCTGCCGATGTCCACGAGACTTGTGATTTCAGCCCATTGAGCGTGTGTGGCACCTTCTGCTGCCAGGTGCAAGAAGGCAATGTTGTGCTGCTTCACAAACTCGAGCCGATCAAGAACCGATCGCGTGATCTCCGTCGGAGACAAGCGTGCATCCACGAACAACGGGATCATGTCAGTGAGCTCGCCGACTGTGTCGTAGTAACGCTGGTTTTCGAACTCGCGACCTTCGGTTACGAACAGAATCGGTAGTTCGTCTATCTGCAGATATTGTCGAAGACCCTTTACGTGCACCACGAGCGCCGTTTCCCACGGATGCTCGATTTGCCACGAGCTCTCCAGCGGCACAACGATGTTGAAGTTGGTGGACGAGCGCGACCCCGTCGCCTTTACCAGATGTTTCGCCTGTTGTTTAGCTTCGTAGAACTCGTGGAGCCGGAACGCCCGCACGATATCGTGTGTCTCCACTCCCTGTGGGCCACGGGCTAATTGGCGCACATAGTCCTCGAATGATCGGGCCTCAGCCGGTAGAACCTGCCCCTGAAGCACGGCGTCGTAATGACGAATCAAATGCCGGGACAAGATCTCCTTCGAGACCCTGTCGAAGATGACGTGGCTGACGACCCAGACCAGGAAGTACGTGTCTTTGTCAACGACTGCGACCACGAGCTGATGAAGTATTCCTTCACCCTTGAAACTCCTCGTAGTGAGCTTCTCTATCAGAGCCTGCACCGAGAGTTCGTCGCCGAGGTGCTCGGCCACCTTGATAACCGGGATCTGCGGCGTCTCTTCCCCGCCATACCCGTATTCGCGCCAAACACGTATACCGCCTGATTTGACGGGCACGCTACGAAGCAGCCCGTGCCGCGCGATCAAATTGCCATAGGCTCTACGCAGAGCAGGAAGATTCATCACACGCTGAAGCGGCTCGATGGCTAATGAGCCAGGAGTTTCGAAGCTGATCTGCATTTGCTGCATTGCACTTAGTGGATATTCCTTCGCCACCGGCGCACCCATGACAATACGGTTGTTCATGGCGATCGAGTCGTCGAGAAGGCGAAGGACGTCACCGTCGAGCACACCTGTCTCGGGCTGTACGTCCACGTCGATGTCCGATGAATCGGCCAAATTTATTGTGTGCTCAGATGTCTCCTCGAGCAGTTTGTCGATGGTCTGGCAGTGCATGATGTCACGTGGCGTCACCTTGTACCCCGCTCGCTTCAACCGTGAGGCCAACATCATTGCGGTAATTGAATTGCCGCCCAGGTCCGAGAAGCCGTCGTGGGGGCCGACCACAGGGACGCCAAGCATTTCGGCAAAGAGACGGTACACCACATCGTCTTGTCCTGAAGATCTTTGGTATCGGATGTCGGGTTGAGTTGGTGATGTTGGGGCGGCCCGGGCGGTGAGGTTGTGGCGGTCGATTTTTCCGTTGTGGGTCAATGGCAGCTGATCGGTGTGTTCGAAGTGATCGGGAACCATGTAGTACGGCAACGTGGTACGCAGATGCGTCTTGAGCAAGGTGTCATCGACAGGTTCATCTGAGGTGTAAAACGCGACAAGACGATCACCCTTGACGATCACGGCGCACTGACCAACAGCAGGGTGCTCAAGCAGGCGTGCCTCGATCTCCCCCGGCTCGATACGAAAACCCCGAAGCTTGATCTGCTCATCAACGCGTCCCACATACACCAAATCCCCGGTGTCCAACCACTTCACCATGTCCCCGGACCTATACATGACTGCGCCAGCAACCCACGGATCCGGGACGAATCGCTGACAAGTCAACCTGGCATCCCCCCAATAGCCCATACCGACACCATCCCCGCCGATATAGAGCTCACCCACTACACCAACCGCGACCGGCTGGCGGTCGCCATCAAGCACATAAAGCCGGGTGTTAGACCACGGTTTACCGATCGGAACCACATCATCGACAACCTCATCGAGGCTGCAGGCGCTGCTGAAAATCGTAGCCTCGGTCGGCCCATACACATGTACGAGCTTGCCCGGCCCCAGATGGGTCAAGGCCTTCTTCACATGCCACACCGACGCGCGCTCACCACCGAAGAGCACCTTGCGCAACGGAGCGAAGATCATCGGATCATGGTCGATATAGGCGTTGAACAGCGCAGTTGTCATCAACACGATGCTGGCACCGGCGTTGTTGATGATGGCGGCCAACCGATCGGGATCGGTGATGTCGTCTTGCTCGGGCACAACCAGTGTCGCGCCGTTGAGCAGCGCACCAAAAATGTCGAACACCGATCCATCGAAGGCGTAATTGACCAACTGAAGGACGTTGTCCTCAGGCTCAACGGTGACGTAATTAGTGTTCATCACGGTGCGCGTCACACTGTGATGCGCCACCGCAATCCCTTTCGGCACACCGGTGGAACCAGAGGTGTACATGATGTAGGCCGGCCCGACCGGCACACCCACCGGCGAAAGAACAGACGTATCAACAACCGCGCCTTGACGCGCGCGGATCATTGCCACCGTCAGGCAAACCCGTGCTCCGCTATCCCGCAATATCGACTGAGTCCTGGCGGGCGGATGACCTTGGTCGATCGGTACGTAGGTGGCGCCCGCTCGCAGGATCGCCAAAATGCCCACCACCATCTCTACCGAGCGCGCCGTCATCAACGCCACCGGCTCCCCCGGCCTGACACCCAACTCCCGCAGCCGCACCCCCATCGACTCCGCACGCGCATGCAACTGCGCATACGTCAACGACTCATCCCGAAAACGCACCGCTACCCGCTGCGGAAACCGCCGCACACACTCCTCAAACAACCCATAAAGCGACTTGTCCCTCGGATACAGCGACAAATCCAACTCCAGCCTATGAATTTGCCCCATGCGGTCATCATATAAGGGAGCCAATACTTTTGGCGTATTTCCGCCGATCATGTCAGAGGAAATATCAACGTCGTTGATCGTAGATCCGTTGTAGCACATTGAATTTGACCTTTTTCACCTGTGATAGCAGGGCTGCCGACAGTTGACTCATCAAGCAACGGGCCACTACCCCAAGCCGAGGCGCGATCCATGGAATGGTGCGCTGCCCACGGGACGGGTACCCGTACAGCCATCGCGCCATAATCCGGGTGGCAGCGACGGCCCGTAGATTAATGCGAGCGACGTTTGTTCCAATCGCATGAAGTATGCCCGATTCAAGATCGTATTGAGGCGCAAATACGTTGGTGCACAAAGCATTCACCTACGGAGGCGGTGTCTGCCGCCGAGCGTTTGGCTTCGCGCGAACTGCAACTTCACCATCGCTGCCGACGCCATGAGCAATTGGATCGTCAAGCGATACGACATACTGCTCACCTCCAATCGATCCATTCACCGAATGGGACTGAGGGCGGTGGACCCGCCCCTTCAGCTTCATCGCGGGACGCTCCACGACGAACCACGAGGCGGCGGCCAACGGCACCGTGCACACGGTGGCCACCGCGAAGAAGAGTCGGGGGTCCAGCCAGGTCATCCCTGCCGCAGCGAGGAGTTGCTGCACCGGGCAGGCATAGATGTACATGCCATACGACAGATCGTTGCGTAGCCAAGGTCGCTTCAACAGCGCCCCGGACACAACTACCGCATACGCCAACGGCAGGGCAGCGAACACCCGATAGTTCGGCAGCAGCCCCAACACGACCACGAGGCCTGCACACACTGCTACCAGCCACCATCGAGCCGGGATTCGATCGCGGAACTGGTACACCAACGCCCCTGCCGAGAAGACGACGACGGAGCGCAACACAATCTGAGCAAGATCGACCGTCATGTCGGCGTACCCCACCACCGCTGATGCCCCGACAGCCAGAACAAATACCGTCGGAATTGTCCACCGCCGCCGTAACAACCCCGCAACCCCGAGGACTGCAACCCCGATGTAGCAGACCATCTCAAAGATCAGTGTCCACAGCGAGCCGTTCCACACCCCTGGCGTCGGCACCCCCTTGGGCGTCCCGTCGATACCGGTATAGAAGATGTTGAGCACTGCGTTGTTCAGCACGTAGGCGATCTGCGACGACAGCCGCAACGATCCCCCGCTCAAGGCCGCGCCAATCGGCGCCAGCACGAACGCGATGATGGTCACGCATACCCAGAGGCCAGGAAAGATCCGCAGTAGTCGGCCGGCCGCGTACTCGCGTAATCGCGGGTTGTTCCGCCATGACCTAACGATTAAAAAGCCCGACAGAACGAAGAAGCTATCCACAAAAACCTGGGTGAACAGCGGATCGAAGGGCGTATCGAGGTAATGACCCGTTGCCGGCCACGAGTGCCGCAGGATCACCCCAGCGGCCAGGACGAGCCGCCACGCGTTCAACGCGTTCTGGCGCGGGTCGAAGACTTCACCGAGCGAACCCCGCATGCGCTCGGAGTGTAGCGGTGGCGTGCCACCCCCACGGCGGGTCTCGTCACTCCATCCCCCGCAACAATCGGGGGCGGCTAGGCGGAGCGACCCAACTCGTGGCGAGAGTCGACCGACATCAGCATCCGCGTGGAACTCTTCGTCGCTGGTATGCATCAACGCGGTGGTGGGGGGTCGGCGGACATTGCAACCAACACCTGCTCGAATCGCTCGATCAGCGCATCGACGCTGGCGGGGTCGAACACTTCGCTGTCGTATTCGATACGCAGGCACAGTTCATCTCCCGGTTGAACTTGTACCGAAAGTGGGTAGTGGTTGGATTCCGACGCGGTGAACTCTGTGATCGCCAGATCGTGATCTCCAGCTAACGCGCTGGTGTCGACCGGGTAGTTCTCATAGACGAAAAGGGTGTCGAACAGTTGTTCATGGCCGACCATGGAGTGGATCTCGGTCAACGCCAGGTGCTGGTGCTCCAGGGTATGGGCGTGGGCGCGCTGCAACTGATCGAGCAGCACCACGGGAGAAGTCGTCTCTACAATGGTCGCGCGAACCGGCACTGTGTTGATCAACAGACCTACGAGCGATTCGGCGCCACTGAGCTCGGCTGGTCGGACTGAGACCACAGTGCCGAAGACGACATCGTGCTGGCGGGTCAACCAACTCAGCACATTGGCGAAGGCACCCTGTAGCACGAGATTGACGGTGGTTTGACAAGAGCGCGCCAGCTCGGTCACGGCCCGGGTCGTCTGCGCTGGGATCCGAGTCGATGTAACTTCTCGCGATCCCAGCCTCACCCGGCCCGGCGGACCCACCAAGGTGGGGGTGTGGAACCCGGCGAGCACCGCACTCCAGGCGTCCCGAGCGCGATCAAGGTCTCGATCGGTCAGCCAGCTGACAAATCTGCGGTACGGAACCGCCGGAGTTAGCGGTTGCCCGTAGTAGCTGGCGAATATCTCGTTCAACAAGACCGGTGTAGACCAGCCATCGAGCACAATGTGATGGTTCGTCAGCAGGAACCGGTATCGGTTGTGACCGCTTTGAATCAGGGCCGTCCGAAAGACAGGACGGTCGGACAGGTCGCAGACCGCACGACGTTCAGCAGCGGTTATCAGACGGACCTGCTGATCTACATCCACATCCTCGCCGTATAGCTCGACATAGCGCCAGGGCACCACCGGATCGGCCGGGATGATCTGCACCGGTTCATCGAACTGGTCACTGAACCGTGCCGCTAGATTCGGATGCCGGGTAACCACTGTCTGCACGGCCGCACGGAGCCGCTGCGGGTCAAGCGGGCCAGTCACCGTGATGTCCAGCTGAACCGCGTATGCGGTGTCGTCGCTGGGCGGCACGCTGCTGGCGTGGAAGAGAAGACCCTGCTGCAGAGGCGTCAGCGGAAGCACGTCAGCGATTTGGGATCGCTGCTGCAGCTCGTCGAGCTCTCGCTGGCTCAACCGGGCAGGCGCGATGTCCGAAGGAGTCAGCCCGCCCCCACCGCTACGCACGTGTGCGCAAATCCCGGTGAGAGCCTCGAACCACAGCCGGCCCAATCGGGCGACCTGCTCCTGGTTCAGCGCCGAGGGTGCCCACGTCCAATCGGCATGCAAGCGCGGACCATTGTCAGTGTCGAATGTGCCGGCATTCAGCTCCACGGTGTGCGCAAGCGGCATCGGTATCGCGGCGGTGGCAGCGATCAACGACAAGCCCTCCTCGCTGATCCGCCACACACCATCGGAGGCCTCGGTCGCCGCGGCGCCAAGGCGCCCCAGGTAGTTGAATCCGATTCTTGAATCCAGGCCAGCCAGCTCGATATCGGCGTTCAGAGATCGCAACAGACCGTAGGTCAACGGGTCCGGGAGCGCGCGTAATTGCTCCTTCGCGTTCTTTATCACCGTTCCTAGCTCCGCCTGACCCGCCACCACGCAGGACCAGTCCAGACCACTGACGTCCAGCGCTACTGGGTAGATCGCGGTAAACCATCCGACAGTCCGTGACAAATCGACATCGGCTGCGAGTTCTTCGTGGCGTCCGTGGCCCTCAACGGCTATACCGATCGGCCTTGCGTCAACCCCCGAGAATTCCGCGAGGGCCAGCCCGAACGCCACTAACAAGATGTCTTGCACACCAGCGTGAAAAGCAGCGGGCACCTTACCTAGCAGCATCCGCGTGGTCTCGGCATTCAGCGTGGCTGAAAAGTGTCCGGCACTTTCACGTGTGTCGACCTTAGGTTGCACTGACGGCAGAATCGCAGGCGCCGCCAGGATCCGCTGCCACTGCTCGGCTCGTTCGGTCACCTCCGGGGCAAGCGCATATTCAGCCAGCAATGCCGACCACCGGGCGAACGAGGTACCCGGCGCCGGCAACATCACCGGTTGCCCGCTGTGATGCTGTATCCAGGCAATATTAATGTCTTCCAACAGAATTCGCCATGACACCCCGTCAACGGCAAGATGGTGAATGATCAACGCCAACTGACCGCTGCTGGGCACCCACAACCCACTCAGCATGATCCCCGCAGCCGGGTCCAACCGCGTACGCGCCGCCGCGACCGTCTCATCTGACAATTCGTTCGCCACAAGAACGCACCGGCGGGCGTCGACCGCCCCAACCGTGGGCACCGACAGAATCCAGTTCCCGGAATCATCGGTCTCGACGCGCAGGCGCAGCATGGCATGTCGATCCAACAGTGCCTGAACTAACGTCACTACGTCGGCTTCGGTGCCCCCAACCGGAGCCTGCAACACCACCGCCTGATTGAATTGGCTTACAGCTGGGGTATCAAAATCGTTCAACCATCGGATGATTGGGGTAGCCGTCACAGCTCCGATGCCTTCGTCCACAACGGTATCCTCACCGCTGATCACCTTGGCCACGGATGCCAGCCGGGCAACGGTCTGCTCCACAAAGACGTCGCGTGGCCGGCACAGCACTCCGGCTGCACGTGCCCGGGCAACAACCTGCATCGAAAGAATACTGTCCCCGCCGAGTTCGAAGAAGGAGTCATCCACCCCTACGCGTTCCACACCGAGAACTTGCGCGTAGATGCCGGCCAGCACCTCCTCGACCGCAGTACTCGGAGCCCGGTACTGTGCGCCCTGATACTCCGGTGCCGGCAATGCTCGTTTGTCGAGTTTGCCATTGACAGTCAACGGAATAGCATCGAGCTCGACGATCGCGGCTGGCACCATATAGGCCGGCAACCGCTCGGCCAGCGCCTCGCGGACCGTCACCGGGTCGGCCGTCCCGGTGACATAACCAACCAGACGCTTGTCGCCGGGACGATCCTCCCGCGCGATCACTACCGCCTGTTCGACACCATCCAATTCATTGAGTACCGCCTGTATCTCACCGAGCTCAATGCGATACCCGCGGATCTTGACCTGCTCATCCACCCGACCCAGATAGTCAAGCTGACCGTCCACACCCCAACGCACCAGATCACCAGTGCGATACATCCGCTGCCCGGCACCGCCAAAAGGACACGCCACAAACCGCGACGCCGTCAAACCCGCACGCCCGGCATACCCCAGACTCACCCCGACGCCAGCCACATACAACTCCCCCACCACACCGGGCGGCACCGGACACAACCACGGATCCAACACAAACAACGCATAACCAGGTAATGGAATCCCGATGGGGCTCCTGGCGTTGTCGGCATCACTTGCAACGATCTCCCGAAACGACGCGTGCACCGTGGTCTCGGTAATGCCATACATATTGATCAGACGCGGCGCCCCCAGATGATTCTCCAGCCATGCACCGAGACGTTGAGGCTCCAGGGCTTCCCCGCCCAACACCACCATCTGCAAACTCAATCGAGCACCCCGGTCGGCCGACGCCGAATCAACGGCCTGCAGCGCATAAAACGCCGACGGGGTCTGACTCAAGACAGTGACCCGCTCGCTGACCAATAGCGCGTGGAAGTCCTCGGGCGCACGCGCAACCTCATCAGGCACCACCACCAACCGTCCACCACTGAGCAGCGCACCAAATACTTCCCACACCGAAAAGTCAAACGCCAACGAATGGAACTGCGACCAAACCCCCGCACGTCCTACTTCTTGCCACAGGGAAGCCAGCAGACCGGTGACGTTACGATGAGTTACCGCAACCCCTTTAGGCGTCCCCGTAGTACCCGAGGTGTAAATCAAATACGCAACGTCATCAGGATCTACGATAGGCAGCGCTCCGCTGGACTTGGCATCCGCAGACAAACAATCGATGGCGACAGCCCGGCTGTCGCCATCTAGGCGATCGATCAGTCCCACGGCAGTGAGCACCACGACCGGTGCGGCATCCGCCAGGATGAACCGAACCCGCGCATCAGGTAAGCCTGGGTCGATCGGCACATACGCCGCACCGGTCTTCAACACCGCCAAAATCGCCACAACCGCTTCAGGCGAGCGAGGCAACAGAACAGCGACACGCTCACCCGGACCTACACCGCAGTCAACCAACAAATGCGCCAACCGTTCCGCGGCCCCATCCAGTTCCCCGTAAGACATGGACTGACTGCCAAAAGTGATCGCTAGCGCCTCCGGAGCGGCCGCGACTTCAGCAACGAATGCCTCCGGAATCGACACCGCCCCACCAACAGGCCCGCTCAACACTGCGCGATTACTGACTACATCAAGCTGGGCATGCTCAACTTCATCGAGCACATCAACCGACGACAGCCGCCGCCGCGAATCGGCAGCCATCGCCACCAACACCCGCTCCAACCGATCAACCACATTCGAGGCATCGACATCCGGGAAGGTCGCCTTAGGACCCGCGGTCAGGAGAAAAAGTTGGTCACCGGCGCCAAGGAAGAGCAGTACGAGGTCACCGACAGGAGCGAGATTGGTATACGTTGCCGTCGCCGGTGCATCACCTAGCTTCAGCGTCAGCCTCGAAGGAATGAAGTTGATGACGGCCCGACTGGAAGTCTGCCTGAGCTCGTGCATTCCCTCGCGCCGCTCAAGATCGAGCACCCGAAACCTCTGATGCCTCGTAAGCTCCCGCATTCGCCGATCGACGTGTCGAGTAAAGTTGCCGACCGAAGCCTTCGGCGATGCCGTCAACACCAGCGGCACAACCCCAGCCAGCATCCCAGCGAGCACCTTGGATTCGGGACTGATTCGCCTGCTAACCGGGAAATCGAGCACCACCTCGGCTCCAGTTCCGCTCAGCCCACGCACTACTAGGGCACACGCGGCGGTGATCATCGAGATTCGGCGAATACCAAATGCTTTCGACAAATCATTGATACGACGTACTACCGACGGATCCACCTGAATCGCTGCGGACGGCGCGTACGGATCCGGTTCACTCGAGACACGAGGCGACGGATATTGCGTCCTGGTCTCCGACGGAAGATTATTACGCCAGTAGGCCTCGTCCTCGCTCCAGTCGACAGAGGACCTGTAATCCAGCTCGTAACTCAGCAAGTCCTGCAGCGATCCGAAATAGGCTGCAGGAATCGGCTTTTCCGCAACCAGAGCGGAATAGATGGTGGCGATCCGGCGGCTCACAAGCGCCATGCCGATTCCATCGATGACAATATGATGGCAGCACGCGAACAAATAGAACTCGTCTGGTCGTGTCTGGAACAACGCGAACTTGAACAGCGGACCAGCAAACGTCATCGGTGTGGTTCTCATCTCCGATGCGATGCCCTCGGCCTCCCGCAGTGAATCGAGCGCGTGCCTCAAATCATGGAACGCGAGCTCCACATCCGGGTGATCGACTGCACGTTGCAACACCTGACCGTCAACTTCAATGAACGCTGCCCTACTGGGCTCGGCCTCGGCCACAGCTTGGCAAATCGCCCGCCGGAGAAGATCTTGTTGGATCGTCCCCTCGATTCGCACGAACAGGCCTAATTGCCATTCAGTGGTTGAGTGCCCCGTCCTCTGCGAAAGCCATATTTCTTGCTGTCCAGGTGTCAGCGGCAAAGCCCAACCGTAAGTTCCGCCCGAGTCCGTCAACTCCCACTCCTGCTGCACATGCAATGTCAGGCCCCCTCAAGCCTTCGTCCGCCGTATCCGTCCCAGCCGCTCCTTCTTGCGGCTTAAGAGCACCAGGGCGGGGGTTGCGTCCTAAATCACAGATAAACGATAAGGTGAATGTCGGCGGTCGTCGGCCAAACAGATGCAGCTGGGGGCAAACTACTTTCGAACGCCGTTCCACGATCAGCCACCACAAACAATCACCAGGCGATGCTGGGCGTTGAGCAGACGGGCGGGGCGCGGCCGCACCGCCTCTCTTATGCCGCGGATCCTAGCCACCACCCGTTTACTGATGCTGGACTTCAAGGTCTAGGGCCGCATCGTGGGAACAATCAAGTGCCCGTCCAATGGACGCTCTTCAGGCATTCCGGCCTATCACAGCTGCAGGAAGGTGGGATGCTACTGGCCATGGGGGACCGCGCCGTCGATCCGAAGCACCAGAAATCAATGACGCTCACGGTGGCCAACCACAAGTACCCCGACCGGCTGGACGCCCGACTCATGCAGATCGGCGGCGTATGCCTGCTCATCTCAGTGATGGCCAGCCTGGATGCCACCATCGTCGCTGTCGCTCAACGGACGTTCGTCGTTGAGTTTCACTCCACGCAGGCTGTCGTCGGCTGGACAGTGGCTGGCTACATTCTGGGGCTGGCCACCGTGACTCCTATGACCGGTTGGGCAGCAGACCGGTTCGGCACCAAACGGCTCTTCATGGGGTCGGTTCTCGCGTTCTCCCTCGGATCGCTGCTATGCGCCGTAGCCCCAAACATATTGCTCCTGATCATATTTCGCGTGATACAGGGCGTCGGTGGCGGGATTTTGATGCCACTCACAGTGATTATCTTGAGGCGCGAAGCAGGCCCGACCCGGCTGGGACGCATCATCGCGATAGCAGCGATACCGATGGTGCTCGCCCCACTTTGTGGGCCAATCCTCGGCGGATGGCTTATCCGAACTTACGGCTGGGAGTGGTTGTTCCTCATCAACCTGCCGGTGGGACTGGCGGCATTCCTCTTGGCTGCGATTCTCTTCCCGCGCGACAGATCGACATCTTCCGAGACTTTTGATTTCGTTGGCATGGTGCTGTTGTCACCTGGCGTCGCCGCATTCCTATACGGACTGTCGGAGATCCCTGCGCGCGGCACGGTAGCTGATCCTCGTGTGTGGATACCGATGATCATCGGTTTTTTGTTGATCACTACCTTCGTCTTGCACGCGCTGCACTGCGCGGTTCATCCGCTTATTGACTTCCGGTTGTTGACCAATCGGGCTGTCGGCGTGGCCAACGTTGGAGTGTTTATCTACGTCGTCGGCGGGTCCGTCGCTCTACTAATCCCGAGCTTTTTTCAGCAGCTGATGCACCACACGCCTCTGGAAGCGGGGCTGCATATGATCCCCGCAGCGGTCGGCACCATGCTGACCATGCCGCTCGCTGGTGTGCTTATGGACAAGTACGGTCCCGGAAAGATCGCGCTAGTCGGTCTCTCCGTAATAGTTACCGGCATGGGAATTTTTACTTTCGGGATTGCCAAGCAATGGCACTACTCGCCGAATCTGCTCCTTGCGATGGTGATCACGGGCATGGGCGCCGGATGCGCCCTGTTGCCGCTGTCGGCATCTGCGGTGCAAACGCTCGCAGAGCACCAGATCGCGCGGGGTTCCACGCTGATCGCACTCACCGAAATGTTTGCTAGCGCGGTTGGCAGCGCCCTGATGTCAGTGCTCTTGACCAATCAGCTCGGCCGCAGCGAGAACATTTCCGCCGCAACCACAATGGCGACACTGCAGCATCAGGCCGCCGAAACCGGGATGCGCGTCGACCCAGCTGCGATACCGCCTCCCGCCCTGGCTCCCGATTTTATGGCTACCGTGCAGCACGATCTATCCCACGCCTATACAACGGTGTTTGGCGTAGCGATCGTGTTGATTGCGTTGACGTTGATCCCGGCGGCTTTCCTCCCGAGAAAGCCAGCAAGTTCGACCCGGATCAAGGCGGCGCCGCCGAACTGAGTCAGCACTCGGGATACGCGCGCCGCGGCGGCACCACAAACAACCCCACCGTGACGAACTATCGAGACGTAGACCGAATTATCGCCAACTGCCCTCAATGCGTTTTCAGCGTGGCCGGCCCTGGATCCAGATCGTGATCGGGTCGAGCGATTCGATTGTCCGCACAAACGTTTCGGTGAGGACGATGCCGGTTTCGGCTGCCGACCACACCTTGTCGGCAATTCTGTTGACCAGCCGCTTAGGAGCCCGCGTCCAATCGTCGGCCGGTGCAACGGAGAAATCGAGCCCTCGCCAGATCGGCGCGACTTCTTGGCGACGCCACTGAAGTGGGGCTGCTGCAGATCCTCGGCGCAGGACACCAGACACGTGCAGGACCATCGCCAGCAACGCCGAGGACGTCATCCCCTGCCCCCACATCGGATTGAGACTGCACATCGCGTCGCCTATGACGAGCAGGCCTGCGGGTAAGCGGCGCAGCTTGTCGTAACCGCGCCAGGTGCTGACCGGGTAATGCTGAACAGACACCCCGCCGATGGGTTCTGCGACCCGCAACCCGGCACTGACGTCCGCAGGCAGCAGCTCTGCCGCCGCGTCCCAGGAAGCCCGGCACGTCGCTGGCGCTGGCCATGACGACCTTCCGGTCAAGCGCACTGTGCGCTCTCCGAAAGAACTGACTCGAATAGATCAACCGCACCGGATACGTCTTCTCCGGAGGCCGTCGATAACCATTCGCCTCGAGGAGTGCCGGCGTTCGGGCCCGCCCGGCCCGCCGCATCGGTGAACACGATGCAGCCCAGTCGGCGTTCGTCACCGGTCTCGCGGTGCACGACGCGGCAGCCGGTGACGCGGCCTGACTCGACGCTCGGTTCCAGGACGTCATGGCCGTCGGGGAAGGCGACGTTCGGAATCGCGCGTACCCTCCGCCGAACGTGGTGCTCGAGCAGCGGTCGGCTGGCCAGCGAGATCACCAAATCCTTCGGCCCTGGTCAACGTCCCATCGAACGCCATCTCGCTACGGCCGACCCGGATGTGGAACGCCGACGGATCGGTGCCGTCGAGCAACAAGGCTCCGTCGTCCACCAGATCATCGAGCAGGCCGGGAACAGCTCCACCGGATGCGAGAGTCCACGCGTCAACAACATGTGCAGATGGCGGCCCTGAGACACGCCACGTCGCTGCACCGCCCGTGCCGGCAGTACGTCTCGTTCGACGACGGTGACCGACTCGTAGAACTCCGAGAGCACCCAGGCCGCGAGCAGCCCCGCCATGCTGGCGCCGCACACGACGACATGCTCCCCCGATCTGGGCATCTGGTGATACTCCCCCAGATCGCTCCGTCGACATGGATAACTCTGCGGACCGGAACCAGGTGCGGTCCCCAGCGCCGCTTTACCGCGACGTGGTCAGCACGGGCCCATCGACGGCTCCACGTGACGGAACCCTCGTCGGCGGTGCGGGCTGGACATCCACAAAAGTTCCCGAGGACAAATCGGTGTTCACGATCGGCGGAAACTTCTTCGGCGGATTCGGCTGCGTCTCCAAGACGGCTCCTCCGCTGGACTGCAGGAGGTCATCCGGATTGATGCAGGCGCCGTTGCGCATAACGCCGCCGGCGTGTTCGCAGCAGTAGTCGGTCGGCATGTCGCGCTCCAGGCATGACGCGAAGTCGGATTCCTTGTAGGTGGCATTCGCGACGGCGATGGCCCCGAACGGTATTGCGGCGAGGGCAAGTACACCTGCGGTCAGCGTGGTGCGTGTCATCCGCCGTGACTGCGCGGAAACTGTGGTTGGGCGGTTGGTGGTCGAAAGCCTCATGGTGGTGTCTCCTTGGGTCTTGGGGCTCGGCGTCCGGCGGATGCCGCTTTCTTAGGTGGTGAAGTAAGTCTCCGACGGCCGGCTATCCCTGCGTAATCGCTGAGACGCCAGATTCCACTTCCGAAAGGGAAGGGTTTGCTATCCACGGGGTAAGACGCGCAGTCCTGCGCGAGGGATAAATGCCGCCCCCGGGCGGCGTTCCACGGATCAGACAGGTGATCTCACCTTGTCTTCAGCCACTACAGCCAGGAGAAACATGAGCGTGGACAGCATTGCACTCGGCAGCGCAGGACTCGACGAGCTGGTTCCCTCGCGCTACGCGGTACAGGTCGGCGACATCGAGGTCCTCGTGATCAGCGACGGGGTGCTGCCGATCACGGCCCGAACGATGGCAACCAACGCCGATCCCGCCGAGTACGGGGAGTGGCTCAACGACATGTTTCTGCCGCAGGATGTGCTCGACTGGCCGCTGAACGTGGTCGTGGTGCGCAGCGGCGCCCAGACCATCCTCGTCGACGCCGGACTCGGGGTCGAGTTCCCGGACTTCCCTCGCGCTGGGCAGACGGTCCACCGGCTGGAGGCCGCAGGCATCGACCCCTCCGCGGTGACCGACGTGGTGCTCACCCACCTGCACATGGACCACGTCGGAGGGCTGCTCACCGAGGGCCTGAAGGAACGGCTGCGCCCGGACCTCAAGGTCCACGTGGCGACCCGTGAGGCCGAGTTCTGGGAGGCGCCCGACTTCTCCCACACCGATATGCCGGCACCGGTGCCGGACGCACTTCGGTCGATCGCCTCTCGATTCCTGAACGAATACCGCGGCAAAATGCGGACATTCGAAACCGACTACGAGGTGGCACCCGGCGTGCTCGTCGCGCGCAACGGCGGCCACACCCCCGGGCACAGCATCGTGCGGCTCGCGTCCGGCGGTGATCGGCTGACGTTCGCGGGCGACTCGGTGTTCGCGCCGGGGTTCGACAACCCGGAGTGGCACAACGGTTTCGAACACGATCCTGACGAGTCCGCGCGCGTCCGCATCCAACTCTTACGTGAGCTGTCGGCAACTGGCGAGGCGCTGGTGGCCACTCACCTGCCGTTCCCGTCGGTCTGCCATGTGGCGACCCAGGGCGACGTCTTCCGGTGTGTCCCCGCCGCTTGGGATTACTGACGCTCGCGGGTCTCAGGACCGCCGATCCCCGATCTACGGTCGGCTGCTCCCAAAGCCGAGGCGGCGAATCCGAACGGCCTGCGGCATAGGCGATCGAACGCGATCAGAAAGATTGCGGCCGCTGCCATCCACGTCCGCGGCCGCCGGCGCACGGTCAGCACCAACCCCACCGCGCACATCACCGCCAGCGCAATGATCGGCCAGTCGTGCGCCGGCCCAGCCCATGACGGCCGCGGCCCGTGGAACGCGAAGCTCCCCACGCCAGATCATCTGCAGACCGCGCTCGTTCAAATACGCGCTGAGCCAGTCGTACTGATCCGGTTGCCTCCACCACCGGTCGGTCCGTTGGGTCATTCCTCACTCTCGAAGAGTGCCGGCGTCGTCGGCGGCCCATCATCGAGAAATGCGGTCACCATCGGCACAAGGACAGCCGACTCCCCCGCGACACCGATATGCGACGTCGCGGGCAGCACCACCAAGCGGGCGGCCGGAGCGTTCTGCAGCACTCCCGTCGCGGCCGCCTGCTCATCGCCCCCGCCACGCAGCTTGAACATTGCTACCGCATGGTCGAGCGTCACACCGTCCGCATCACCGACGATCACCATCGTCTTGGCCGAGATCGACCGCATCTGCTCGTCGCTGATCTGCTGATCGTCGACGTTCAGCACCTTCATCTTCTCGAGGTAGGTCGCGTAGGCGTCCGCATCGGGCGTGTGTGCCTTGAAAGCCGCCTCGACGGGCGTGCCTGCGAAGTCTTTCGCGCTGAGGCCGCCGATGGCTTCGACCACCGACGGGTACCAACCGTCGACGCGAAAGGTGGCCGACATCGAGACCAACTTGTCGACGAGCGACGGGTGACGGATGGCGAGTTGAAGCGCGACCCCGCCACCCTGCGAGTAACCCATCACATCGGCACGCTGAACTCCCAAGGCCCGCAACAACTCCGCTGCATCGTCACCGAACTGGTCATAGGACATCTCGCGCGGCGAATCTTGCGTGCGGCCGTGTCCTTGCTGATCGAAGACGATCACCGTGCGCGTCTCGGCGAATGCGTTCACCCACTGCTGCATCGAATCGGTGGCCATGAACGCGCCAGGTATCAACAACAGCGGAGGTCTGACGGTGCCGAGCTCTCCGTACACCTCGTAGTAGAGCTTCAGCCCGTTGATGGGCAGATAGCCACTACGCGAAGGCTTGGTTCCCATCGCTTCGCTCCTCCAACTCAAATTGCGTCGATGAATAGACCTTCACAGCGGGACAAACTCATCATCGGAGCCCCTGCATTTCGTCAACACCGGCAGCGTTTGCGATGGATACTCCTACCACCATCAACTTCGAGGGGAAGTCATGCGCAAGCCGTTCCACCGCAGAGTCGCCGCGGTGCTGTCCGCCGTCGGCGTCGCCGCGCTCATCGCCCAGGCACCCGCAGCCGGCGCGGATCCGTACACGCCAGTCCAAACGCAGGACAACGCGGAGTTCGCGATCGCGGACGGCTACATCGTCAAGCAGATGAACTGCACCCCCGACAGCCCGCCGGTCTTCGAGTCGATCACCTGGGATCCGCCCGGATTCACTCCGCAGGGCGGCACGGGAATGATCCACGACGCCAACCCGGCACTCGGCGGTCAATTCGCGGCGAAGTGGGCCGGAGATTACTGGGACGTCGAGTACCAGTTCTGCTGAAAACGCCGGTAAAGACCTATCGGCAGCCGCCGTGTCAGGCGGCTGTAGCGTGACGACCGTGAACTTCTCTCGCGTGTCCTCTTCGGTTGTGCTAGTCGCCGGCGGCGCCTTGCTCGCGACGACGCTCGCCGCGTGCGGGTCCGATACGGAGACCTCGTCGGCCAGCTCGTCGTCCACCAGCACCTCGGCGGCCGACCCGTTTTCGGTGACCCAAACGCAACGGCCGGCGGCACCGCCGACCTCAGCGGCGGCCAGCACGTGCCCGACGACGGCCCCGGCCGACAACGGCACGCCCGAGTGGACGCTGCCAGGGGCCACCGGCAGTGTCGCGGTGACCGGGTCCACGGATACGACGGCACCAAACATCAAGGTGGACAGCCCATTCAGCGTCACCGAGACGCAGGTGCACACGCTGCAGGCCGGTGACGGCCCGGTCGTCTCGCCCACCGCGACGGTGTCGGTCTGCTACATGGGCGTGAACGGGCGTGACGGATCGGTGTTCGACAACAGCTACGAACGCGGTGCCCCCGAGCAATTTCCGCTCACCGGGGTCGTGACGGGTTTCCAGAAGGCCATCGCCGGACAGAAAGTCGGGTCCACCGTCGCTGTCGCGATGACCTCGGCCGACGGTTACGCCGACGGTCAGCCCGCGGCCGGGATCCAGCCGGGCGACACGCTCATCTTCGCGATCAAGATACTGGACGCCGCGGGCTAGCCACGGTTCATCGACCGGTCGCGCCGTCGATCTGTTCGCGCAGGATGTCGGCGTGACCGGCATGCCGACCGGTCTCTTCGATCATGTGCACGAGGATCCATCGCATGGCGGGCGCCGGCTGTGGTCGTGCCGAATGTGGGGCCGGCTGACTCAAGTCCTCGCATACGTCGATGATCTCGTTGGCGTGCGAGACCGCCGCCGCATAGGAGGCGGCCACGCTGTCGATCGTGTCGTCGGCGGTGGGCCGGAAGGTGGCGCTCCAGTCGCTCACGTCCTCGCCGAGAAAGTAGAACCTCTCGACATGGCTCAGGTGTTTCACCAGGCCCAGCACGCTTGTTCCTGACGGCACGCCTGGTGTCCGCACCTGCGGTTCTGGGGCACCTTCGAGGTTTGAGAGCATCGCGCGACGCAGGTAGTCGAGGAACTCCATCAACGTCGCCTTCTCCCCTACCCCAGTCCGGGGAGGGCGTTGGTCAGTCTTGTCGGGCATCGGCAACCCCTCCTATCGACCACGATCGGGGCGAGTGCCCGTTATCGTATGCCGGTGGAAGGCACGCCATTCGGTCGCTACCAGCTGATCGAATTGCTCGGTCGTGGCGGGATGGGCGAGGTCTGGCGCGCCTACGACACCCAGATCGACCGCGTTGTCGCGCTCAAGATGCTGCTTCAAAACCTGAGTGACGATCCCGAATTCGAGCAGCGCTTCCGTCGTGAGGTTCGTGCCGCCGCGCGGTTGGACGACCGCCACGTGGTACCGATCTACGATTTCGGCGAGATCGACGGCCGCCTCTACGTCACCATGCGGCTGATCGGCGGAACCGACCTGCACAGCCTGCTCGACAACGGCCCACTGGAACCCCCACGCGCGGTGGCGATCATCGAGCAGATCGCCGCGGCACTGCACGCCGCGCATCAGACGGGCCTCGTGCACCGAGACGTGAAACCCTCGAACATCTTGATCGACGAGAACGACTTCGCATATCTCATCGACTTCGGGATCGCCCGCACCGCCGAGGACGGGGTGACGCAGACCGGGGCCACCATCGGCACCTGGGCCTACATGGCGCCAGAGCGTTTCAGCTCAGACCAGACCAACCCCAGCTCCGACATCTACGCGCTGGCATGCGTGCTGTACGAATGTGTGACCGGTCAACAGCCCTTCCCCGGCGACACCTTCGAACGGGTCGCCAGCGGGCACATCTTCATGCCGCCTCCCAGACCGTCGGAGGTGAGTAGAACCATCCCGACGGCGCTCGACGCGGTGATCGCCACCGGCCTCGCCAAGCAACCCGCGGAGCGTTACCGCACCGCTGTCGACATGGCCTCCGCCGCAAAGGAAGTCATCAGCGGATCGAGCCAGGCGAACCTCTATCGTCCACCGCCGTCACCCCCGGCGTACTCCTACCCGCACGCCGGTATCACGATGCCCGCGCCGACCGGCCCGCCGCCTCCGAAACGTCCCCGGCGAAACCAGGGTCTGCTCGTCGGGGCTCTTGTTTTCTTCACCACCCTCGTGGTCGTGGCCGCCGTCGTGGGTGTGGTGGCGTTCACTCAACGCGACGGGTCCTTCACCAGCTCACCGTCCGCTTCCCCGAGCGGCACTGAGTTCACCGGCACGTACACCGCCGATTACGGCCCCGGAACGGATCTGGACGACAAGCCTGTCCCGAATGCCCCTGCGACAACGAGCAATTGGGCTGTCCGATCGGAATGCGGCGCCAGCGGATGCGTCGCGACAGCGGCGAACATCAGCAGTTCGGGGATGGCCCTGTTGTCGAACCTGACGTTCGATCAGATAGGCGGTACCTGGATCGCGGTGGGCCTCGCGTCGGCTCAGTGCGGCGGCGACCAACCCGAAGAGCTATGGGTGATCTTCACGTTGCAACCCCACCCGGACGGCACGTTGTCCGGCGAATCCGTGAGGGCGTCCACGAACGGCGCCTGCGCCGCCAAACGCACCGTGAAGTTCACCCGCACCGGCGATGCCGACAGCAACAAGGTCGCGGATCCCGCGGTCCTTCCGCCACGGGTGGTCAGCCCGGCGGAGGCGCTGCACGGCGCCTATCGGCAGACGACGACATTCACGGACGGCAAGGTTCTGCCCGGAAACGTCTTGTCCACCAACACTTACTGCCTGCGCACCGGCGATCGGTGCATGAGTTTGATGCATGCTCCCGACGGGGTCGTCACGCTGATCTTCGCACAGGACAAGTGGACACGTAACGAAGCGGGCACCACGCCGTGCCCCGGGGGCGGCAGCGCACAGATAACGATCACTGCCGAGTATCCGATGCCCAGGCAGCTCGACGATCCGATCGCGCTCCTCACCGGGCGCGGAAAGCAGACCGTGGCGGCGGGCGGCGCGTGCGCAGGCGGTGGAGATTTCACCGACACTTTCGAGCGCACCGGCGACTAACGCGTTGCGCTAAGCCTTGCGCAGATCGGCCATCGAGTTGCGAAAGCCGCCATCGAGGCGGATCTGGATCGCTGCCACCGCGATCATCACCGCGCCCGTCGCGATGTGCACTATCGCGTCGGTGATGTTGTTGGGAAACGCGAAAATGTAGGCGACCTGCTTCGAGAAGAACGCCCACACACCCGGCAGGGCTCCGCCCACGCCCGCCACCAACAGATACAGGACCGACCACGACTTCCGCATCGCGAACACAAGACCGGGAGCGAAAAGCGCAAGTCCGGCAACAGCGTGCCAGCCGTTGTAATCCATCCCCAGGATCTGGACGGTCGGCGCGTCGGGGCCGGTGGCGAAGCTCGGTTCCGCGATGAATCCGACGACGGCCTGCACGACGTGAAACACACAGATGATCAGCAATCCGAACTGGGCGAAACTCCATTTCACGGCGCTGCCTCCGTCGCTGTTCGTACGGTTCTCGCGAATACTACGCCCAGTAGTAGATCGAGCCAATACCCTCTTATCGCCCTCTTGGGCGCGGGTGGGTGAGCGACAGACTGACGCAACCGTTAAACTGGTTCTTGCGTACACAAAAACTTGGTGTACCGAGTTTGGATTTCAGGCGTTCGAGGGGGTCGGGCGCCGAGCGTAACCCGCGATCCGCGCGCTCCGAGCTGCCCTGAGCGCGGACGGTCGCGCGTCAGTCGGAGGTGTTGAGTTGAAGTACTTGGTTGGCATCATGCTGTCGTTGGCCGCCGGGGCGGTGGCATCCGCGACGCCTGCCGCGGCCAGTGAAGACGAATTCGTTCGCGAGATGCAGACCAGGTACGCCTTCCTGACCGACGGGCAGTTGCGAGCCGAAGGCGCCAAGATCTGCAGCGTCCTCGGTGGTGGCACACCCGCATCCGACGCCGTAGGCATGGTGCGCGAAGATCTGGGTGTCTCGATTTCAGCTGCCGGCGAAATCGTCAGTGCGGCGGTCGTTCAGCTCGGCTGCTGACAAATTCTCGGCGCGCGAACGCCAATTGGCCCGAAAACAGGGGAATTTCGCACCTACACCCTCGGTTGGTTCGTATGCACAGGGTCAATGTGTCGACCCGTGGTCCGACGTACGACGAGGCGTCCTGCCGCAATCCACACCGGCAGGGGCCGATTGGAGTGGTTCGAAGTGGACTCGAAGCGCGTGAAATTCATGTTGGGAACCGCAGGGGCTGGCGCGATCATCGCGGCCGGAGTGCTGTCGTTCGCGATCGGTGATGTCAATGCGGCTGTCCCCCAGCCTGTTCCGTCCAAGTCCGGCGCCGGTCAGACGGTTACTGAGACGACGGCCCCTTCGGAGCCGGAAACGTCGATAGCAATGCCACCGATCACCACGGCGCCCTATACGAACGGGCCCGGCGAAACCCATTAACCGGTACATCTGCGAACCTCGCCGGGGCGTGCGAGACTCGACGTCATGAAGGGACGTCCTCGCACATCGGCCGCCTGGGTGATCGGCTTCGCTGTTGCGAGCGTTGCTGCCGGAACCGGTGTCGCACATGCGCAACCCGCCCCAACCGATCCGGTCATCCCCCAGATCCCGGGTGTCGTGACAAATCTCGTCACCGCCCCTGGGCCGTTGCCGGTCAATCCCCCGCCCCCACCTGGTGCTCCTACGGTTCCCGCGATCCCGGCCGACCAGTTGCAGGCCCCCGGCGAACTCGGTTCCATCGGGAACGTCCTCAGCAATCCCGGTGAAGTCATCGGCACACTGTTCGCCGATCCCGTGGCGCCGTACACGCCGGTTCGACAGATGCCGATGGGCCCACCCCCGCCGCCGGATCCGGCGTTCGCACCGCGGCAATAGGATTCGACGCCCGGACGGTGACGCCACTACGCTGAAGCTGTGGCAAAGGTGGTCTCCGTCAACCTGGCGCAGGTTCGCGCGAATCCCGCTGCACCGTCGAGGAAAACGGGCATCGACAAATCGCCGACGGCCGAAGCCGTCATGGTTCGAGCGCCCGGATCGATGCGCAGCGGGCTCGGCAGCGGTCTGGTCGGCGACACCATCGGCAACAAAAAATTCCACGGTGGTGACGACCAAGCCGTCTACGCCTATGCGCGCGAGGATCTCGACGAGTGGGAGAGCCGGCTCGGACGCCCGCTCACCGACGGGATGTTCGGCGAAAACCTGACGACATCGGGCGTCGAGGTCACGCATGCGCGTATCGGCGAACGATGGCATGTCGGCACCGACGGACTGGTCCTCGAGGTGTCCGCACCTCGCACTCCGTGCCGGACCTTCTCTGCGTTTCTGGGCCTGGACGGCTGGATGAAGACCTTCACCAATGCCGCGAAACCCGGTGCCTACCTACGGGTTGTGTCACCGGGAACGGTACGGGCGGATGACGAGATCTCCGTCGAGCACCGACCTGATCACGACGTGACGGTCAACCTTGTCTTCCGCGCGAAGATGTCGGAGCCCGAACTGCTTCCCCAGTTGTTGGCCGCCGATGCGCTTTCCGCCGAATTGAAGGACTATGCGCGGCGCCGACTCGGGCGCTAGTCGGACTCAGCGGGCTTGGGACGGCGACGCGTCGCGCCCCAAAGCCCGACACCGATCCCCACCACGGCGCCGCCGAGACCGATGAGTTGCTGCGAGCGCGTCATGTCGTCGTGCACTCGCATTCCGCCCAACAAGTCGGACGCGTCCGCCCCGCCCGAGGCCAGAAACCAGCCGCGGGTGTTCTTACCGCGCACCGCAGCGGCGATCATCAAACCGCCGATGAGAGCGTCGCGATAGCCCATCGAATGCAGCAGCAGCAGCGCCGTCGGCGCCGGCTCACCGGGATCTCCCCATAATTTGTTGGCACGAAGAGGGTCGACGAGGAATGAGACACCCGAGGCGAGGCGAATGCCGCCCACGACGAGTGCTGCGCGGTCTGCAGGCATGGCGTGCAGCCTATGGCAGGACAAGACTGAACAGATGCGAATCGAGATCGTGGTGTTCGACGGGTTCGACGCCCTGGACGTGGTGGCGCCCTGGGAGATGTTCGCCCGTGCGGCGACCATCGATTCGGGGCTCGAAGTCGGTGTGGTGCGCGTCGACGGGCCGGCATTGGTGACCGCCGCCGACGGATTGCAATTGCAGGTCGACGACGAGTTGGGTACCCCTGACGCGTTGTTCGTGCCAGGCGGCAGCTGGGTGGGTGGCTCAAACAACGGTGTGCGACGGGAGATCCGGCAGGGCACGCTGCCCCGCATCATCGCGGAGCTGTCCACCGAGGTGCGATGGGTCGCCTCGGTATGTACCGGCGCGCTTCTGCTCGGCGAGGCAGGAATCCTGCGCGATCGCAACGCCACCACGAATCCAGCTGCGCTGGAAGAGCTTTCGCGCTACGATGCGATCGTCCGGCAGAACCGCGTCGTCGACGACGGCAACGTCGTGAGCGCGGGTGCGGTGACGTCGGGACTCGACCTCGCGCTGTGGCTCATACGTCGGGAACTGGGCGAGCCGGTTGCAGGAGACATCGCGCGAGCCGTGGCCTACCCGATGCCGACGGACGTTTGGCAGACGCCTGGTCAGAGGCCGAACTGATCCTCGATGATGCCGAGCCAGATCTGTGCCGCATCCATCGCGACCTTCTCGCTGATGAACGCATGCTGGCTGCCCGTGTAGATGTCGCGGAACGCACGCTCGAGGCGACTGCCTTCCCGAATCGAGCTAGTGCCGGCCACCAGGTGCGCCCATTCGGCGGCCTCCCGCGAGACATCGGTGGCATAGACGGCGGCTACCCGCATATCGGCGCGCAACGTCGGCGTCAGTTCCTGGCCCGAGGCGACCGCTGCCTCGGCGGTGGTGAACGCCTCGAGCACCAGCAGCCGAGCGGCCCGCCAGGCTGCGACGTGGTGTGCCAGCCCCTTCTGGAACGTCTGTCGACTGGCCAGCGACGCCATATCGCTCATCCGGAACTTCGTCGCCGCGAGCGTCTGGACGTCGTCGAGCATGCTCTTGGCCACACCCAGCGCCCACGACGCGTGTCCCGCGGCGGTGACGGGCATCAGTCCCATCCGGGTCGCAGGCGATGTGCCGCGCAGCGGCTCACGCGAGAACAGCGCGAAGGTCCGGTATTCGGGCACGAAAAGGTCCTGCACGCTGTAGTCGTAGGAGCCGGTTCCCTTGAGCCCCTGCACATGCCACCCGTCGGTGAAGGTGACCTGCTCACGCGGCACCACGGCCACTCGCATGTCGGGCACGCCTTCGCTGAGCCAGCGCATCTCGCCGTCGTCCATCGGGAAGAATCCCGCCGCGACGTATTCGGAATGGCCGGTTCCGGACCCGAAACTCCACGACCCGCTGAGCGTGAAGCCGCCGTCGACCGTGTGGCCCTGGCCGTTGGGAAAGAACTGGCCGCCCATGGTCACGCGGTTCTGATGCGCGGTGAACACTTCCGCGAAACCCTCGTCGGGCAGGTACGCCGCGGCGGCAAACGACGATGGCAGGTTCGCGATGCCGATCCACCCGAAGGAGCCGTCCTGCCAAGCCATTTCGATCCAGGTCTCGATCATCTCGGTGAACGACGGCTCGACTCCCCCGGCTTCAACCGGGTTGAACGACGTCATCAAGCCGCTCGCCCACATCTCGTCGACGACCGTCTGGGTGAGGGTACGTGCCCGTTCGGATTCTTCGGCCTGAGTCTGCACGAGCTCACTCATACCGCGCGCGAGACCGACAACTCTGTCGGCCGCATCGACTGTCGACGTCATGTCCTGCACCTTAATCGTCGATGTGAGAATTTCGCTACTGCGCGAATCGTAATTTTCCGGGCTCATAGACTTCGCCCGTGAGCCAGCCGCGACTGACCATCCCCGCACTTCTCGAGTACAGCGCGCGTGAGTTCGGCGACCAGACCTATCTGGCCACGCCGACGGACCGATTGACCTATCGCGAGGCCGAACAGCGGTCGGCAGACCTCGCCCGCTGGCTGCTGGCGCAGGGCGTAGGCAAGGGCACCCGCGTCGGGCTGTTCTTCCCCAACGGCGCCGAGTGGGTCACCTGGTGGTTGGCGGTCTCCCGCGTCGGCGCCGTAGCCGTCCCGCTGAGCACGTTGTACGCCCCGGCCGAGATCGCCAA
Source organism: Mycolicibacterium rhodesiae NBB3 (assembly GCF_000230895.2). Next base: position 5,060,038 of record NC_016604.1, on the reverse strand, counting down.
GGTGCTCAGGCTCGCCGACATCGGACTGCTGATCGCACCGTCCGAGGTGCTCACCATCGATGTCGCCGAGCGTCTGGAAGCGGCGCTTCCCGAGCTGGCCGGTCAGCAAACCGACCGGCTCGTGTTGACCGCCGCGCCGTATTTGCGTCGCATCGTCGTCACTCAATCCTCTGGGCGACGCTGGGCGACGCCGCACGACGCGGCCGCCCCGGTCGTGCCTGCGGACATTCTGGCGGCCGTGCAACAGGAGGTTTCCCCCGCAGATCTGGCCGTCATGGTGCACACGTCGGGTTCGACGGCTGACCCCAAGGGCGTGCTGCACACCCACGGCACACTGGTCCGGCAGACGTCGACATGGCCGGACGCGATCCGCGCGGTGACGGGTTCAGGCGCGCACGCCCGGATTCTGTGTGCGATGCCGTTCTTCTGGATCGGCGGGCTGCTCGCGACGACGGGTGCGCTTCACGAGCCCGTGACACTTCTCGTCATCCCGCGTCTGGACGCCGAGACGGCGCTGGATCTCGTCGAGCGCGAGCAGGCGACGGGAATCGTCGGATGGCCCGCCTTCACCCAGCGACTCCGCGAGCATCCGACATTCCCTGACCGCGACCTGTCGAGTGCACCGATGCTGCGCGAGGGCCCACTGGACATCGCGATGACCGATGTGCCCGACGGGTTTCCCGTGCACCGCACCATGTCTGAGACCGCCGGCGGGTTCGCGTATACCCAGATGCGCATCGTGGACGACGATCAGAATCCGGTGCCGGCCGGTACCGTCGGCGAGCTTCTCGTTCGTGGAATCGGCGTGATGGTCGGCTACAACAAACGTGAACGCAGCGAGACCTTCGACGACGACGGCTGGTATCACACCGGCGACCGGGTCTACCGCTCCGACGGCGATCCGCGCCTTTTCTACGTGGGACGCACCAGCGACCTCATCAAGGCCGCCGGTGCGAACGTCTCACCGCTGGAGGTCGAATCGGTCATCGAGCAGTTCCCCGACGTGTCGCAGTGCATCGTCGTCGGAATCGACGATGCGGTGCGCGGCGAGGAAGTGTGTGCCGTCGTCGTGCCCGCCGGGTCGCAGATCGACATGCAATCTCTGGCGACCCGTACGCGGGATCAGTTGTCCGCCTACAAAGTTCCCACCCGGTGGGTGCTCGCGACGAGCGAGCAGATCCCCATCCTGGCGAGCGGCAAACTGAACCGAAAGGCGTTGCGCACATTGGTCATGGACGGAACGCTGTCCCAGGAGTCGCTACGCGATGATGCGGCTCAGGTAGGGCGTCATGTTCGCGGTCCGCACCGGTGACACCGTGACGCCCGTGTCGGCGACCTCCAGCATCTGCCCGTTGCCGATGAAGAGGGCGACACTGTCTTTGCCCTCGGGCCCGTAGAAGATCAGGTCTCCTGGGAGTGCCTGCGCCGCGGTGACTTTCTGTCCGACCTTGTACTGCGCCCCCGACGAGCGCGGCAGCTTCACGCCCACGCCGGCGAAGGCGTAGACCATGAGGCCAGACGCGTCGAATCCGACGACATCCGCGGCGGGGTTCAGCCCGACGATCCTGCCCTCGGGGTTGATTCCGGCGGCGTTCGTAGCCGGGCCGCTGCCGCGGGTCGGACCCGTGACGTCGCCACCGCCATAGGAAAACGGAACGCCCCGTTGGGCAAGTCCACGCGCGATCACCGTTTGGATCGCCTGCTGCTGGCTGGCCATTTGTTGATACGGCTGCGGCTGCGCCGTCGCCAGACCGGTTGTCGTCACCAACAGCGCCAGGCTGATCGCCAAGGCGTAGATGCTTCTCATCGGACCTTTCGCTTTCTCGAATAATCAGGCGAACACAGTTGATCAACACCGATCTTGAGTTCGCTACTCCACTTGTACAGCCAGAACATGAAGGTGGCCAATTACGCCCTGGGACATGGCCAATGAGTTGTCGTACCGTGATCGAACAGTGACCGCCGATACCAAAAAGTAGTTAGCTCAGTCTGCTACCGGGTGTGACCGCGCGCACACTGCAGGCAATCGCGGATGCCTACGATGGGAAAAATGTGCGACGGGAAGAGCCGATGACCGACCGGGTCGCCGTTGTCGGTGGAGGAATCGTCGGGGTCGCGATGGCGCGCGAGATACTCACCCGCACACCCGACGCACAGCTGAGCCTCTTCGAGAAGGAGGACCACCTCGCGGCGCACCAGACCGGGCACAACAGCGGGGTCATCCACGCCGGCCTGTACTACCAACCCGGGTCGAACAAGGCCGTGCTCTGCCGTCGCGGCGTCGGTCTGCTCGAGGAGTTCTGTGCACAACGCGGAATCCGGCGCATCGAGTGCGGCAAGGTGCTGGTCGCACTGAACGAAGCGGAACGTGCACGGCTGGGCGACATCGAAGAACGCGCACGGGCCAACGGCGTCCCCGGTGTCCGCGTCATCGGCCCCGAGGAGTTGCGCGAGCTCGAACCGCACGTACGCGGTGTCGCGGCGCTGCACTCCCCGACGACGTCGATCGTCGATTTCACCGAGGTGACCAAGGCGCTCGCGGCAGACGCCGTCGCGGCAGGAGCGAAAATGCTTCTCGGACAGGAAATCATCGGCTTCCGATCAACCGGCACCGAGGTCGTCGTCACGGCACGCACGGCGGGCGGCACCTATCAGGCCGCGTTCGACCGGGTGATCGCGTGCGGCGGACTGCAGAGCGACCGGCTCGCCGAACTCGCCGGCGACGGACCGGATCCTGTCATCATGCCGTTCCGCGGTGAGTACTACCTGTTGAAGCCGCAACGACGCGGTCTGGTCAATGGTCTGGTGTATCCGGTGCCCGACCCGCGCTACCCGTTCCTGGGCGTCCACATCACCCCGCGCGTCGACGGCGAGGTGCTCGTCGGCCCCAACGCGGTACTGGCACTGGCCCGGGAGGGTTACACCTGGCGCACGGCGTCGAAGCACGACCTCACCGAGGTCGTCCGCACACCGGCGTTCTGGCGGTTCGCCCGGCAGCACTGGCGCACCGGGATCCGCGAGACGTACGGCTCGCTGAGCAAGCGTCGGTTCATCGCCGGAGCCCGTGCGTACATCCCCGAGATCAGCGACGATGACGCCGTACCGGGGCCGGCCGGAGTCCGCGCGCAGGCCCTCGACGCCGACGGCGCCTTGGTCGACGACTTCCGAATCAGCGTTCGTGGGCGGATCGTGCTGCTGCGGAATGCGCCCTCGCCCGCCGCGACGTCAGCGCTGGCGATCGCCGAGCACGTCGTCTCCTTGATCTGAGCGCCGAGCGTGCGCCCACTGCGAAATCCGAGCCCCACTTTCGCAGTCAGCGCACGCTCGGTGAGATGTCGGTTGCCAACCGCACACTTCGCCTATGGGGGACCCATTCATCGGCAGCGAGGCGCTGCGAACCGGGCGGCTGTCGCCGTATGCCCTGCGCAGTCGATTTGTCGCAATCTATCCCGACGTCTACATCGCGAAGGATACCGAGGTCAGTGCAATCACCCGCGCCAAAGCTGCCTTCCTGTGGACGGGGCGTCGTGGGGTGGTCGCGGGCCGATCGGCGGCGGCACTGCACCGCGCGAAATGGGTCAGCGCCGGCCAGCCCGCCCAAGTGCTGTGGGGCAATCGCCGGGCGCCGAGCGGTATTCAGGCGTGGTCGCACAGCGCCGCGGACGATGAGATCGCATTGACGGACGGCGTTCGAGTGACCACGCCGGCGCGCACCGCACTCGACATCGCATGCCGCTACCCGATCGGCGAGGCAGTGGCTGCCATAGATGCGCTGTCACGCGCCACCCATCTGAAGATGTCCGATGTCGAACTACTCGCCGCGCGCTACAAGGGCCGCCGCGGTATCCGCAAGGCCGTCGAGGTTCTCGACCTCGTCGACCCAGGCGCCGGGTCACCGAGAGAGACGTGGCTCCGACTACTCGTCATCCGCCACGGCTTCCCGCGGCCTCGGACTCAGATCCAGATATTCGATGAGTTCGGCTCGCGCGTGGCTGTCCCTGACATGGGGTGGGAGGATCGCAAGTTAGCGCTTGACTACGACGGCGAACACCACCGAGACCCCGTCCAGTTCAATAGGGACATTCGGCGCCACGACACCTTGACCGAACTCGGGTGGACCGACATCCGGGTGACATCCCTGGACACCGAGGCCGTCATCATCGCCCGGCTCACAAGGGAGTGGACTCGCCGAACGTGAACCCACTGCGAAACCTTCGGCGGATATTCGCAGTGTGCGCACGCTCGGCGCATAGGCCCCCGATCGCAGGCCGTGGCCCATAACGCCTTCGGCCCGCGAGCGTCGGTCGTAGGGTGAAGTCATGGCCATTATCGAAGCGGATGCAGCGCCGCAGACACCGTTCGAGCGCGAGGTCGCCGACACCCAGCAATACATGGACAGTCCTCGTTTCGACGGGATCATCCGGCTATACACGGCCCGACAGGTCGTCGAACAGCGCGGCACGATCCCGACCGACTACCCCATCGCGCGCGAGGCCGCCGCGGCGTTCTACCCGCGTCTGCGCGAGCTGTTCGCCCAGAAGAAGAGCATCACCACCTTCGGCCCCTACTCGCCCGGCCAGGCCGTCGTCATGAAGCGGATGGGCATCGAGGGGATCTACCTCGGCGGCTGGGCGACGTCCGCCAAGGGCTCGATCAGCGAGGATCCGGGCCCCGACCTGGCCAGCTACCCGCTGAGTCAGGTGCCAGACGAAGCTGCCGGACTGGTGCGTGCCCTGCTGACCGCCGACCGCAATCAGCAGTACCTCCGGCTGAAGATGACCGAGGAACAGCGCAGTACAGCGCCCCAATACGACTACCGTCCGTTCATCATCGCCGACGCGGACACCGGCCACGGCGGTGATCCCCACGTGCGCAACCTGATTCGGCGCTTTGTCGAGTCGGGCGTGCCCGGGTATCACATCGAGGATCAGCGCCCCGGCACGAAGAAGTGCGGCCACCAGGGCGGCAAGGTGCTGGTGCCCTCCGACGAGCAGATCAAGCGCCTCAACACGGCACGCTTCCAGCTCGACATCATGCGGGTGCCCGGCATCATCGTGGCGCGCACGGACGCCGAAGCGGCGAACCTGCTCGAAGGCAGGTCCGACGAACGCGATCAGCCCTTCCTGCTCGGCGTCACCAACCTCAAGATCCCGTCGTACAAATCCTGCTTCCTCGCGATGGTGCGCCAGTTCTTCAACGCGGGGGTCACGGAGCTCAACGGCCACCTGCTCTACGCACTCCCCGACGGCGAGTACGCCGCCGCCGATGCGTGGCTGCAGCGCCATGGCATCGCAGGCGCCGTCAGTGAGGCCGCCAAGGAGTGGCAGGACGGCGCCGACGATTCGATCGACGCAATATTCGACAAGGTCGAGTCGAAGTTCGTCGACGCCTGGCAGGTCGATGCCGGCCTGCAGACCTACGGTGAAGCGGTGGGCGATCTGCTCGACTTCCGGGAGCGCGAGGGCGAGCCGTCCGAGATGAGCGCCGCCGATTGGCGCACATTCGCCGCGACCGCCCCGATGTATTCCGCACGCGAGAAGGCCAAGGAACTCGGGGCCGACGTCGCATGGGACTGCGAGCGCGCGAAGACGCCGGAAGGCTACTACCAGATCCGCGGTGGTATCCCGTACGCGATCGCCAAGTCGTTGGCTGCCGCACCGTTCGCCGACATCCTTTGGATGGAGACCAAGACCGCCGATCTCGCCGACGCCAAACAGTTCGCCGACGCGATCCACGCCGTTTACCCCGAACAGATGCTGGCCTACAACCTGTCCCCCTCGTTCAACTGGGACACCACCGGCATGTCCGACGACGAGATGCGCGCGTTCCCTGAGGAACTCGGGAAGATGGGCTTCGTCTTCAACTTCATCACCTACGGTGGCCACCAGGTGGACGGTGTGGCATGCGAGGAGTTCGCCACCTCGCTGCGCCAGGAGGGCATGCTCGCGCTGGCCCGCCTCCAGCGCAAGATGCGACTGGTCGAATCCCCTTACCGCACACCGCAAACCCTGGTCGGCGGACCCCGCAGCGACGCTGCGCTGGCCGCATCGTCGGGCCGCACTGCGACCACCAAGGCCATGGGCGAGGGCTCGACGCAGCATCAGCATCTCGTGCAGACCGAGGTGCCCAAGAAGCTGCTGGAGGAATGGCTGGCGCTGTGGAGCGACCATTATCAGATCGGCGAGAAGCTGCGGGTACAGCTGCGGCCGCGCCGCGCCGGCTCCGACGTCCTCGACTTGCAGATTCTCGGCGACGGCGAAGAGCCGCTGGCCAATGTAGTCGTCGACCCGATCAAGGATCGGCACGGCCGCAACATCCTCACCGTGCGCGACCAGAACACATTCTCCGAGAAGATGCGCAAGAAGCGCTTGATGGACGTGATCCACCTGTGGCTGATCCACCGCTTCAAGCCGGAGATCGTTTACTACGTGACGCCGACCGAGGACAACATCTATCAGACCGAGAAGATGAAGTCCCACGGCATTTTCAGCAATGTGTACCAGGAGGTCGGCGAAATCATCGTCGCCGACGTGAATCAGGCGCGCATCGACGAGCTGCTCGCGTCCGACCGCGAGGCGCTCAAGCGGCTCATCGCCAAGGAGGACTGACAAGGACGCCCGCAGCGAGTCATGGACGTCCTGAGAACGCCCGACGAGCGATTCGACAACCTGCCGGACTATCCGTTCCCGCCCAAATACGTCGGCGTCGAAAGCCGCAAGGTTCCGACGCTGCGGATGCACTACGTCGACGCCGGACCCGCCGACGGACCGGTCGTCGTCCTCTTGCATGGACAGCCGACGTGGTCGTTCATGTACCGCAAGGTCGTTGGTGTCCTCAGCGACGCAGGCATGCGGGTCATCGCGCCGGACAACATCGGCTACGGTCGCTCCGACAAGCTCACCGACGCGACGGCCTACACCTTCCGCAGGCATGTCGACTGGATGCAGGGCCTCGTAACCGGCCTCGACCTGCGCGAGGCGACGCTGGTCGTCCAGGACTGGGGCGGCCCGATCGGGTTGAGCGTGCTGGCCCGCGAGCCAGACCGTTTTGCACGGGTCGTCGCGACGAACACCATTCTGCACACGTGCGACCCGGCATTGGCCGGCAAGCTCGCATGGGCGCACCACGGCGTCGACGACGACCGGGTGATGCTGCAGGAAACGCTGCTCGACTACGTCGCGTTGTATCAACGCTCACCGGATATCAACCCGAGCATGTTCCTCGACGCGGTGGCCGGGCCGCTCGATCCCGATGTCCTTGCCGCGTACGACGCGCCCTTCCCCGACCGCAGCTACAAAGCCGGGCTACGGCAGATGACCGCACTCATCCCGTTGACCCGCAACGATCCTGGTGCGGCGATCGGCCGGGACACCATGGCCGCCCTGCGGCGGTGGGAACGCCCCTTCCTGACCGCATACACAGACGGTGATCCCCCCACTCGAGGCTGGGACAACGTATTTCGGGAACACATACCCGGTGCCAGTGGCCAGGCGCACACCACGATCACCGGGGCCGGGCACTTCGTCGCAGAACAGCAGGGCGAGAAGCTCGCTGCAATCATCGCCGAATTTGTCGGCAAAACAACCTAACTCGGCGCGGGTAGCCGCAGCACCAGTCGCGCACCACCCATCGGGCTCGCCTCCATGGCCGCCGTGCCACCGTGCAGGTCTGCCTGCTGGGCAACCAGCGCGAGCCCAAGGCCCGAACCGGATCGCGCCGCCGTGGAGCCCCGGGAGAACCGCTGAAAGATGGCCGACCGCTCCGCCTCCGGCACGCCGGTACCGTTGTCGTCGACAACGATCTCCACTCCCTCACCGGAACTGGTTGCGCTGAGCTGGATTTCGTTGGCACCGCCGTGCTTGACCGCATTTGTGATGGCGTTGTCGATGACCAGCCGCAAGCCGGCAGGCAGACCCACCATCAACACCGTGGTCGACGATGCCAACGACACGCGCAGATCGGGATAGTTGCGCACCGCGTCATGGGCCGCGCGATCCAGCAGCTCGGTGATGTCGACGGGGACGAAGTCGTCAACCGTCGTTAATTCACCCTGTGCCAGGCGTTCCAGCGCGGTGAGGGTCGCCTCGATGCGGGTCTGGGTCCGCATCACGTCGGCGATCACCTCCTGACGTTGGTCGTCGCGGAGCTCGAGGGTCGACAGGACCTCGAGGTTGGTGCGCATGGCGGTCAGCGGCGTGCGCAGTTCGTGTGACGCCACTGCCGCGAAGTCACGAGCGGACTCGAGCGCTGCCTTGGTGCGCTGTTGTTCATCGCCGATGCGCGCGAGCATCCCCTCGACCGCTTCGGCGATCTCGACGGCCTCCTGGACGCCGCGCACCTGTACCTCGTCCGGATTGGACTGCGCATTGATCGCGCGGGCCTGCTGCGCAAGCAGTCGGAACGGATTGATCATGATCGACCACATCACCGAACCGACCAGGACGGTGCCGATGATCACGCCGCCGCAGATCAACAGCACGCGGCGGTGGAGTTCGTCGATGCGACGCTGCGTTTCGGCAAGCGGCGCACCGACCGCGATCAGCGCATCACCCGCGGTGAATGTCCGAACCCGGTACTCGACGCCGTCGATCGTCGTGTTCGCGTAGCCGACACCGAATTCGGGCAGCACCACTTCCGGGGGAATCGACACAGTGATGCCGTCGATACGCGCTGTGCGGACCAGGTTCCCGTCCGGCGCCTGCGCCTGATCAGTGCCTGCCTGTTGCGCGGCGCGCAGCAGCATGCTGATGTCGCCGAGACTGCTCACCGAATCGAGCCGACGATCCAACTGGCTGTACTGATCGTTGGTCACCCCGAACCACACCCATGCGCCGAGCGTGATGACAAGCGCGACGACCGACAGCGCTGCGACGATGACGATCACGCGCAGCGACAGCACGCGGGCGAGGAAGTCGTACAGCCGTCTGATGGGTCCCATCATCTACCGACCATTGTGACGAGCGCGTCACCTCGGCGTCGACAGCGAAACACCACCGCGTTCATACGCTCGCGGGCAATTCGGCGGCGATCAGCGGGGCGATCTTGTCCGCCATGTATGCATGGCCGGCATCGGTAGGGTGCACGCCGTCGGCGCCGATCAACTCGGGTCGCCCGACGAACCAGCCTTCGGCAATGGGGTCGACGAACGTCGCGCCGGCCACCCCTGCCTGATATTGCAGAGCATCGCGGATCCGTACGACAGCTGCGGGAGGATCGGCGGTCGGCCACGGCGGCCCGATCACCAGGAATGTCGCCGACGGCGCAATGCGGCGGGCCAGCTGGAAGGTGCCGAAGGCCAGAATCGACAACTGCGCCGGGTCGACACCCTGGTCGTTGCGCGAACCGAAGAACACCACGAGCTTGTCGTCGGGCTTGACCGTCCGGGCAGTCAGATCCTCGAAGATGCTGCCGCGGTTACCTCGGGTGCCGTAACCGGCCCCACCCTCGGCGCCCACGTCGGCACTGACCGGTATCCGATACTCCGACAGCTCGTGCCAGGCACGCGCGGTCCAGCCGTTCGCGCCGAGGCCGCCGAGGTCGCCGCCCGTCGTATAGGAGTCGCCGATCACTGCGATGCGATTCATGAAGGTGTTCTGCGCCACAAAGTCGTTGTGGCTCACCTGTATTGGGCGCACGGGGCCGATGCTGATGCCCACGCTGACCAGGAGCGCGAACGCGACCATGGCCGAGATCAACCGGCTCACCGGACCAGCCTAGGGCTCAACTGACGAAAAGTGTGTTGACGACGCGCGAACTCATCCCGCACGTGCAGAAACCACCGGTGTCCGCTCCGCACGTTGACGGTCGATGGTCTGCAGCTTGCCGTGCCCCGTATCCGCGCGAGCGCCGCGGGGTGGACTCATCATGTCCCGCATCCATCGGCGCGCCGGTTCCTCGACGAAGTGGTACAGCAGCACCGCGCCTGCGAACGCGACGGCGATCAACCCCAGCAGGACCGCCTTGCCCGCAAGGTCGGACCCGAGCTGAATCTCGAATTGCAGCACCATCCAGTTCCACGTCGTGTGCACCAATTCGTGAACCATGTAAAGGCTGAACGAGATGTACCCGAGGTAGACGACGGGACGAATGGACAGCAGCGCGGGCAGCGTGCCTACTCCTATCGCCAGGGTCAGGACCAGCGGGACGAACAGCACATCGACCAGTCCGGCCGAATCGTAGATCGTCGGTATCGGATACGCGTCGAGCAGATACAGGATCGTGACGATGACCGCCACGATGAGCAGCGACGCGATACCGGCGACGTTGCGTGCCCGATCAGACGGGTTCAGTCTGCGCACGGCGGCACAGACCAGGGCCCCCGCGGTGAACTGCATGATGATCCGGGGCAACCAACTCCACGGTGTGTAGAACAGGCCGGTGGCCATCAGCAGCACCAAGTTGGGAAGCAGGGCCGCGACGGCCAGATAGATCAGGCCGCGCGCCCTGGTCGCGCGGGCGATCCGGTAAATCACCAGCACCAGTGCCCCGAACAGCAGGTACGCCAGCCATTCCGCGCTGATCGACCACGCGGGCCCGTCCCAGCTGGTGCCGTCGAAGTAGGGCGCGAACCACAGCTGCACGAGAAGGAGCTGCCGCACGTAGTTCATCGCGGTCAGCGAGCCGGCGGCCTCCGAAGGCACGTGGCCGACGTTCAGCGTGAAAATGATCCACAGCGCGGCGAGGTGCATCGTCACCAGATAGACGGGCCAGACGCGTGACAGCCGCAACCACAAAAAGTGGAGGGTCGATCGCCACGACCAGGACTCACCCATGCGGTCGAGATAGTTCCATGTGATCACGAACCCGCTGAGGATGAAGAACAGGTCGACGCCCTGGGCGCCGCAGTCGAGCACCGGCGCGAGCGCCGATCTGAACCCTGGTGCGGCCTGCTCGAGCAGGGGCCGGAAATGGAAGAGCACGACCCACACGGCAGCGACGATGCGCAAGCCGGATAGGGCTTTGATCTCTCCGGTGCGCACAACACTCTTTTCGTGAGGGACTCGAACGGTTTCGTTTAGTGGCGTGGCGTATGCATACGCCTGCCGGGCGGTATGCCTCCCCGCGACCACGCATCCGGCAGCTTCGCAGGGTACCAGCGGCACCACCAGAGCGGCACGTTCGGACACGCTGTCAATTCGCTGTGTGATCACCAAAATCGTTGCCAACCAGCGGTTCTGGTCGCGTTGTCAGGGAGCCCTGCCGCGGCCGTGCCGGGCGTGCCCCAAACACGCCGAAGATCGAGTCTTGACTGAATCCAGAAAAGGGGCATGATGGTCGCATGTCGTCGACGCCGGACTACGCGGATCAGCTGAGGTTGGCTGATCTTCGAGTGACCCGGCCGCGACTGGCAGTCCTGGAGGCGGTGTACGCGCATCCGCATGCTGACACCGAGTCGATCTTCTCGGCCGTTCGCGTCGGCCTTCCCGACGTGTCGCGCCAAGCGGTGTACGACGTTCTCGCCGCGCTGTCGGCCTCGGGGCTCATCCGTCGTATTCAGCCGTCGGGGTCCGTCTCCCGCTACGAGTCGCGCGTCGGCGACAACCATCACCACGTCGTGTGCCGCTCGTGCGGCGTCATCGCCGATGTCGACTGCGCCGTCGGCGATACGCCGTGCCTGACGCCGTCCGATCCGGACGGTTCCCTCGACGGCTTCGACATCGACGAGGCGGAGGTCATCTACTGGGGCATGTGCCCCGATTGTTCCGCATCGCAAACGTCGCGATCACGTCCGTGATCACAGCCCATTTCACCCATCGGAAGGAAAGTTGTGTCTGATTCACCTGACGCCAAGCCGCCGTCACCTGAGAAGCCCACGGCGAGCAGCGGAAGCGAGAGTGAAAACCCAGTAATCGATACGCCGAAGCCGAAGGCACACGCGCCCCGGACCAACCAGGACTGGTGGCCCGGCCAGGTCGACGTATCGAAGCTGCACGCCCGCGGGTCCTTCTCCAACCCCTACGGCGACGATTTCAACTACGCCGAGGAGTTCGCCAAGCTGGACCCCGAGGCCCTCAAGGCCGACGTGCTTTCCGTCATCACCACGTCGCAGGACTGGTGGCCCGCCGACTACGGCAGCTACGCCGGCCTGTTCATCCGGATGAGCTGGCACGCCGCGGGTACATACCGCATCTACGACGGCCGCGGCGGCGGCGGCGAGGGCATGCAGCGCTTCGCGCCGCTGAACAGCTGGCCGGACAACGCCAACCTGGACAAGGCCCGTCGTCTGCTGTGGCCGGTGAAGCAGAAGTACGGCAACAAGATCTCGTGGGCCGACCTCCTGGTTTTCGCCGGCAATGTGGCACTGGAGTCGGCCGGCTTCGAGACCTTCGGTTTCGGCTTCGGCCGGCCCGACGTCTGGGAGCCCGTCGAGATCCTCTTCGGTGAAGAGGACGAGTGGCTGGGCACCGACAAGCGCTACTCCGGCGAGCGCGATCTCGCCGAGCCCTATGGCGCGACCACCATGGGCTTGATCTACGTCAATCCCGAAGGCCCAGAAGGGAAGCCAGATCCGATCGCCGCGGCGATCGACATCAAGGAGACCTTCGGCCGGATGGCCATGAACGTAGAGGAGACGGCCGCGCTGATCGTCGGTGGCCACACGCTGGGCAAGACCCACGGCGCCGGCCCGGATGAAGGCATGGGCCCCGAACCCGAGGGCGCTCCGATCGAGCAGCAGGGTCTGGGCTGGAAGTGTCCGTTCGGCTCCGGCAAGGCCGGCGACACGGTCACCAGCGGGCTCGAGGTGGTATGGACGGACAAGCCCACGCAGTGGAGCAACCGCTACCTCGAGATCCTCTACGGTCACGAGTGGGAGCTGACCAAGAGCCCAGCGGGCGCATGGCAATTCGAGGCCAAGGACGCCGAGGCGATCATCCCCGATCCGTTCGGCGGCCCGAACCGCAAGCCGACGATGTTGGTCACCGACGTCTCCATGCGGGAGGACCCGGAGTTCGGCGCGATCACCCGTCGCTGGCTCGACCACCCCGAGGAGCTCAACGAGGCGTTCGCCAAGGCGTGGTACAAGCTGCTGCATCGCGACATGGGTCCGATCAGCCGTTACATCGGCCCGTGGGTCGCCGAGCCGCAGCTGTGGCAGGACCCGGTTCCTGCCGTCGAGGGCGAGCTGATCGACGACGCGGACATCAAGGCGCTCAAAGCCAAGGTGCTCGACTCCGGACTGACCGTGCAGCAGTTGGTCAAGACCGCATGGTGCTCAGCGGCCAGCTTCCGTAGCACCGACAAGCGCGGTGGTGCCAACGGCGCGCGGATTCGCCTTGAGCCGCAGAAGAACTGGGAGGCCAACGAGCCATCCGAGTTGGCCAAAGTTCTGCCTGTGCTGGAAAGGATCCAGCAGGAGTTCAACGGCGGCGGCAAGAACGTGTCCCTGGCCGACCTGATCGTGCTGGGTGGTTCGGCGGCGGTCGAGAAGGCGGCGAAGGACGCCGGCTTCGAGATCGATGTCCACTTCGCGCCGGGTCGCACGGACGCGACGCAGGAGGACACCGATGTGGAGTCGTTCGCGGTGCTCGAGCCGCGGTGGGACGGGTTCCGCAACTTCGTGCGCCCGGGCGAGAAGAATCCGCTGGAGCAGCTGCTGATGGAGAAGGCCATTCTCCTGGGTGTGACGGCCCCGGAGCTGACCGCGTTGGTCGGCGGTTTGCGGGCGCTCAACGTCAACCACGGCGGCAGCAAGCACGGTGTGTTCACCGACAAGCCGGGTGTGCTGACCAACGACTTCTTCGTCAACCTGCTCGACATGGGCACGGAGTGGAAGTCGGGTACGGCGGAGAACGTCTACGAGGGCACTGACCGCGCGACGGGTCAGCCGAAGTGGACGGCTACCGCCAACGACCTGGTGTTCGGCTCGAACTCGCAGCTGCGGGCGCTGGCCGAGCACTACGCCCAGGACGACAACAAGCAGAAGTTCGTCGAGGACTTCGTCGCCGCTTGGGTGAAGATCATGAACAGCGACCGGTTCGACCTGGACTGACCGCTTCAGAGCAATACGCAACGCCCCGCGAGTTGTCACGACTCGCGGGGCGTTGTGCTCGGTAAATTCTTCACCGTGGACGCGCCGTTCCTGCTCCTGTCGATCCGTGGCGAGGACGAAGCCGCCGACGACGAGTACCGGGCGGTGGTGCGCTTCGCCGGTCTGGACACGACCGACGTGCACCGGATCAGCCTGACCCAGCAGCCGCTGGGGGCGGTGGACCTCTCCGAATGGTCGGGCATCATCCTCGGCGGCGGCCCCTACAACGTCAGCGATGCGCCCGAGTCCAAGTCGGCGACGCAACTGCGGGTCGAATCGGAACTGCTCGACTTGATCGGACGCATCGTCGACGCGGATTACCCGTTCCTCGGATGCTGTTACGGCGTGGGCACGTTGGGCACCGTCATCGGGGCGGTCATCGACCGCACGTATCCCGAGCCGGTCGGCGGGATGGCGATCACGGTGACCGAAGCGGGCCGCGGCGATCCGTTGTTCGCCGACCTGCCCGACGTCTTCGATGCCTACGGCGGGCACAAGGAAGCGGCGGCGACGTTGCCGACCGATGCGGTGTGCCTGGCCACCTCGCCGCAATGCCCCGTACAGGCGTTCCGTGTCAAAAGGAACGTCTATGCCACTCAATTTCACCCCGAACTCGACCTCGACGGAATCGACGTTCGTCTCGACGCCTACAAGAACCATGGTTACTTCGCGCCCGAGTCGGCGGAGCAGCTGAAAATCGAGGCACGGCAATGGAATGTCCAGCACCCGCACGCCATCCTGCGGCGGTTCATCGAGAGATACGCGCGACGGCGTTGACGATTCGCGCATAAGTTCTCCGCGGCCCGGGAACCCGTTTGCGATGGAGACGGTTCAATACGCGCCGGGTCGTCGTGCCGACGTCTACGGCGATCCCGCGCAGCGCGCGGTTCTGATGTGGCATGGCGCGCAACCCGACGCCAGGGTGACGATGGCCCCGCTCGCCGAACGTGTTGCCGATCAGGGCGCCGGCGTCATCGTGTCCGACTGGAACTCCCGCGCCGACGATCGTGGCCACTCGGATCTGCTGGGATCGCTTCGGTTCGTCCGCGCGCGCTGGTCTGCACCGATTGTGCTGGTTGGCTGGTCACTCGGCGGAGCGGCCGCGGCGGGAGCGACGCTCCATGCCGCCGAGTTCGACCTCGAACTGACCCATACCGTCTGTCTCGCGGGCGCCTTCATGGTGGCGGACTCCATCTCGGGGCAGACCTTGCCCACCGACCTGGCGTCGTTCGGCGGGGGTGCGCCGTTCACGCTGCTGCACGGCGTCGAGGACGACGTCATCCCCGTCGATGTCAGTCGCACATTCGCCGAGACGCTGCGACACAACGGCTGGCCCGTCGAACTCGTCGAACTGCCGACGGACCACGCGGCGATCGCCGGAGCCGCTTACGACTCGGCGGCCGATCGCTATCGGCCCGCCACCGACCCGCAGGCGTTGGTCATCGTGGATGCGGTGGCGGATCGGATCGCCAATATCGTTGCTGCGGTTGGCCATTGATCATTTGTGGACACCGGGCGTCCGCGTGGCACTGCTGACCCACTGGCCGATCCGGTCCAACGCCCGCGATTCGGCGATGTCGGCGCCCACGCGTTGAGCTGCAGCGCGATAGTCCGATGTCGCGAGGACTTCGTCGACGGCGGTTCGGATCCGTGCCGGAGAGGGCGCGGCGGTGCCGAGGTTTACACCGACACCGGTGTAAGCGATCCGGGCCGCCACCTCCGCCTTGTCCGACGTCTCCCCTGCGACGATCAACGGGATGCCGTACCGCAGTGCATGTTGCACACCGCCGTAGCCGCCGTTGGTGATCATGACGTCGACATGCGACAGGAGCGCTGAATACGGCAACCACTCGGCGGCGAACGCGTTGGGTGGCAAATCTGTGCCCTCCACGGGCCGTCCGGTGGTTGCGACGACGACCGCGTCGGCCCCTTCCAACGCGGTGAGGGTCGATCCGATCAGCCTGTCCTGGTCATGGTTGTCGAACGTGCCCTGAGTGACGTGAACGACTGTGCGGGCGGACAGCATTTCGGGCCACCAGTCGGGCGGGTCGAACGTTGCGACGTTGTCGGACAGCACCGGACCGACGAAGTCCACGGTCTCGGGAAGGTCCCGACGCGGGTACTCGAACGCAGGCACAGTCAACTGCAGCAGTCGGTCGGCCAGTCGCGGCCAGTCCACGAGACTCACGGGCGACGGGCGTGCACCACGCGTGCCGAGAGCGCGATTCAACGACTTGTGCACGCCCCGCAGGAAGATGCCCTGCACTACGCGGTGAACGCCTTCGTAATCCATGTCGGGTCGCGGCGCCCACGCCATCCCGAACGGTGGAGTGTCCGTACTCGACAAGGTTATTGGTCCGACGCCGACCACGAAAACCGATGGTCTGGGCCCGTCTTTCAACAGCAGTGGGAGCACCCCGGTGAAGGTCAGATCGGCCAACACGACGTCAACCGAGTCCTCGGCCAGCACACGCTCGAGCGCGTCGTACTGCGCAGCCAACGGTGATACGAACGTGGATTCCAGTTCGGCGAGCCCGAGCAGGAGTCGGCGCAACAGCCTCGGTATGGGAACGCGTGGTGGTTGTGACGGCGGGGGGACGTGCGCGGCTGGGCCGAGGGGAACCAGGCGCAGTCGCGCGCGCTCGACGTCATCGCGGAACTCCGGCGCCGAAACGACGGTGACGTCGTGACCCTCCTCTTGCAGGTGGGCACCGATGCGCAACATCGGCAGCACATGGCCGGACAGCGAGCTGGCGGCCACGACGATTCGGCCCAAGGTGACGTCCTTCATACGTGAGCGGCTTCGGTCAGCCGCGGGGGACCGTCGGCTACTCCTCTGTTGCCGCCAGGAGACGGGATCTAACATCTTCGCCGGTTCTTCTTGACCTCAACAATGGTTGAGGAAGCAGAGTGCAGTCATGGCTGACTCATTGGTACAGGTTCGCGACGATCTTTTCCAGACGCGTACGGATTCGCCGTTCCCCGGATTGACCACCCACGCCTATCTGTGGCGGCGTCCTGCCGGCAATGTGCTGTTCTACAGTCCGGCCGGCGACTCGGACTTCGATGCGATCGACTCGCTGGGCGGCGTCAGCGCTCAGTACCTCTCACACCTCGACGAGGCAGGGCCCAATCTTGTCAGGATCGCAGAACGCTTCGGTCGCCGGTTGCACGCTCCCGCTGCTGAATTGGGGGCGATCGCCCAACACGGCCGAGTCGACATGCCGTTGGATGCTGTCAGGCACGTTGATGGCAACGACGTGGAAGTGCTTCCGACACCTGGACATTCGCCTGGAAGTACGTGCTATCTCGTGGCGGGCGTCGGCGGCGAACGGTACTTGTTCACCGGCGACACCATCTTTCCAACAGGCGAGGGCACCTGGTCGACATTCGTCGTACCCGGCCGCGGCGACGCTGCGGCGATGCGGGACAGCATCAAACTGTTGAGCACGGTCGAGCCCGATCTCGTGATCTCCAGCGCGTTCGGCGGCGAGACAGCGATCGAAAGCGTCGACGCTGACCGGTGGTCGGAGATCGTCGATCAGGCAACGGCAAGTGTTTCGGGGTAGGTCACTGCAATGCGTCGAGTGTGAAGCCACTGCGAAATGTCCAGTCCCGTTTCGCAGTGGCTGCACGTTCGATGAAGGTGTTGAGGCTTGTTCAGCGCGGGTTCAACAGCAGGCGTCGTGACTCTCGGGGTCTTTGCGCGGCGGGCGTTGGTCATTCGGGTCATCAGGGTCGGGGTCGCCGAACCACCGCCACGGTGTGTGCTCTGAATACGTGTCGCTCCAGGACCACCACTCATATGGTGGGCTCTGCGGATAACCCGGTGGCGAGTCCTCCCACTCCTCTTGGCGTCCAAGCGCGGTCATATCGAGGAGGTTCCAGGTGTTCACGAAGACTTCGTCGCCGCGGCCGCTGATCATGTAGGTGCGGAATATCCGGTCTTCGTCATTGCGGATGAAGGCGTTGGTGCCGTGCCAGTCTTTGACGCCGAAGTCCTCGTCGAACGTGTCGGTGATGCTGTACCACGGGTGCCGCCAACC
The DNA here is from genome assembly GCF_000230895.2 of Mycolicibacterium rhodesiae NBB3. The sequence goes on along the minus strand of NC_016604.1, from coordinate 5,041,963 downwards.
CATCTTCTTCTTCATCCGGGCGAGGTCGGATTGGGTCGCGCGCGATACGTAGACGAACGTGGTCTCGCGCGCGTTCAGATGCGCGAGGTTCGGCACGTGGTCGGCCATCAAAGAGCAACCTGTGCAGCCGTGTTCGGGCCAATCCCCCGTGCCGGGTTCGATGAACGCGCGGTAGACGATCAATTGGCGTCTGCCATTGAATAGGTCGAGCAGGCTCAGCTTCCCGTCGGGCCCGTCGAAGACGAACTCCTTCTCGACGGGTGTCCACGGCATGCGGCGTCGCTGAGCGGCCAGCGCGTCGCGAGCGCGTTGGACTTCCTTCTCCTTAACGAGCATGTCGTGCAGCGCGGTGTCCCACTCCCCTGCCGAGACGATCTTTGGTGTCTTCACTTTTCACTCCCTTCCAGTCCGCTCTTGAGGTTGGCGAGCTTCCATGGCCAGCCCCCGGAGATGAGTTCGCGGACAGTGCTTTCCGGTGGGAAATCACCATGGACGACGGTCAGCTTGACCTGGTCGTCGTCGACCGGCTCGATGTCGAAGGACACCTTCGAACGCCGCTCTGAAGCGGCCTTTTCGATGACGTCCGCGTCGAGTCCGAGGGTGGTGAGCTCAGGAACAAAGGTGTGGAAGGTGAACGCGAGCCTGCGGTAGGGGTCTGATTCGAGGATGACCTGCTCTGGATGCTCGATCCGCAGCTCGCGGTCCTCCCATACGTAGGCCGAGCCCTTCTTCCAGTCCGATGCCATGGCATGCCCCATGTAGCGGTGGGAGAACGCGGGATCAGTGATGGCCTGCCACAGTCGTTCCGGGGTGGTGCGGATGTAGGTCGTGTAGACGAAATCGGCACTATTGTTCATCGGTTCGGTCTCCAATGCGATTTTCAAGTCGGCGAGTGTCTGGACCCGCGCACGGTCGTACTGATGAATCCAGCGGTCGGCGATGGCGTTGATCGGCTCGGCGTTGAGGTAGTGCAGCTTCTCCCTACCCCGCCATACGGTGGAGATCAGGTTGGCTTCCTCCAGAACCGCCAGATGCTTGCTGACCGACTGCCGTGCCATGGACAACCCGGCGCACAGATCTCGCAGGCTCTGTCCGTTGCGGGCGTTCAGGCTGTCGAGCAGCAGGCGCCGGCTGGGGTCGGCCAGCGCTCTGAACACTTCATCCATCTCTGCCATTTCGATTCATGCAGCCCGTCGGCTGCATATCTACCGTAGGCAGCCATCCGGCTGCATGTCAATGGTCAGGTGGTCACTGCGCCGAGCGCTGCTACTCCGGCCGGTTCAGTTCGTCGAATCGGTCGAGCGCGAGTCCGCGTTGGTCGACGTCGAACGCCTCCATGTGGGCGACGCGAGTTCCGTCGAAAAGGATGAGGGTGATCGCTGGGAACTCGATGACGGTACCCGTGGGCGTCCGGCCTTTGACTACGAGATCGGCTACCACGCCTTTCGCGGAGTGGGCAAGTATCTCGGTTGGCTCGGTCCGCAGATCCGGGATCAGAGTCGCCAACGCTCGAATGGACCGCCAATGGTCTTCGATCGTCTCAGGCTCTGCGCTGACCAGTTGTCGGTGGTTGACGTACGTCGCGCCGGATTCATTGGCCTTTATCGCATCCCAGTCGTGCCGGTTGTACATCTCGTTCGACCGGTGCGCAGCCTCGATGACCTCGGGATGCGCGACCTCTCCGGATGCGATCCAGCGAGCGGTGAGTTCAGCGAACGCGGCGTCGATGTCGTCGGGGTCGAGAACGGCGAACCAGGAGATCAATTCGTCATCGTCGATGCTGCCGATATTCAGAGCCTCCACAGTGACCGGACTACCGGCCTCGCTCTGATCACGGAATGTCGCGCGGCCCAGCATCAGATGCTCTCCCCTGACAGCGATGGTCTCGAACTCCGCCTGCCACCCAGCATCCGCACCGAAAGTCACCGTTTGCGCATAGTCGGGCCTGATTGAACCTTGGTCACGCAATCCTTTCCGCCGATCTTCGTACGTACAGTCATCGGCGAAAAGCGCGAGATACCTCTGAGGGTCACGCCGGTCGAACGCATCCACCACTCGTTCGAGTACTCGAGCTATTGCGTTCTCCGGCGGAGGCGCGTTTGAATCGAGTTCTTCGAAGCGATCGAGCGCGTCGTTCCGTTGGTTGAGGTCGAACGTCTCGGCGCGGGTGATGCGATCACCGTCGATGAGCATGAGTATCACTAGCGGGATCTCGATCGGGACGTCTTCGGTTGAGGTGCCCCTGGCAACGGTGTGGATGACGGTGCCCCCCGCCGAAAGCCTCAACACCTCTGTGGCTTCGAAGCGTAAGTCGGGAACGAGCAACGCAAGCATGCGGAGAGACGACATGTCGTCCGCCACCGTGTCGGCTCCACTTCGCAATTGCCGGTGATTGGCGTACGTCGCGCCGGCATGGCGAGCGGCAAGAGCGTCCCAATCGTGCCGATTGGCCATTTCGGCAAAGCTCTGGACTGCCTTGATCACCTCCGGGTGGGCGCACCCCCCCGATGCGATCCAGCGAGCATCGATCTCGCCGAAAGCGGAGTCGACGTCCTCGGGATCGAAAAAGACTGTGTATGCAATCCGATCGCCCTCGTCGACGGATGTCAGCGTCAATAGCTCGACTGTGATCGGTTGGTGAGCCTCAGAGGAGTCACGAAACCTCTCGCGGCTCAATGCCAGGCGATCGCCCCTGATCCCGACAAACTCGGTGTCTATTCGCCAACTCGTGGGCGTCCCAGAGAAGACCGCGTGCACGTACTTCTCGTCGGCTGTGCCCTCATCACGCAACCCTTTTCTACGATCCTCATACCGCCCACTGGTGGCTGCGGGGAAGGCATCGGTAACTCTGCTGTTGTAGGCCTCGATAACCCGACTCCGGGCACGCGTCGCGGCGTTATCGAGCAGCGGCGCTGCATGGCTGAGTTCGTCGAATCTGGCAATCGCGGCGTCCAGGTCTGCTTCGTCGAAGCACTCGCAGCGGCTGACGATGCCGCCCGCCATCGCGATGAGGTCTACTAACCGCAGTTCGAAGTCGAACCCTTCTCGCGAGGTTCCCTGTATTACATGCGTGATGACAGCACCGCGGTTGTCTAGCCGATGCACGGCCACGATGCGGGTCCGGATGTCAGATGTCATGTCCCACACGGCCCGTGACGTCTCCCCCGGATCGCTTATTCCGCTCCCGACGAGGGTGCGGTGGTCGATCCACTCGAACGCGGTATCCGGAAGATCATGGTCACCGAACCCAGCGAAACCACGGATAATTGTGGACCACGTTTGGGCGTATTCGGCCGCCTCGCCTGCGAGGTATCGGACATCGAGTTCCTCGAACGCGGCGTCGATGTCGGCTGGGTCGAAGACAGTGGACAGATGTTCCTCGGCGACTTCAGTCAGAACCAGCGCTTCGAATGTGATCGGTCGGTCAACCTCGTTGACATCGCGGTAGCTGTAACGGCTCAGCGCCAAGTCACGACCACGGACGGCAATCGGTTCGATCGTCACCCTCCATCCGTCAGCCGCCTTGGACAACATCGCGTGTACCAGGTTTGCGTCTACCGGTCCCTCATTGCGGAAACCCATGCGCTGGTCCTCGTATCGCGCATTTGCAGTAACCGCGCCGAGGAACGCTGTCAGGTCGCGGCGGTTGAACGCGTCCGCGATGCGTGCGAAGTTGTTGGTCGCGGCGTTCGCGAGTTGCGGCACAGTAAGACTGAGTTCGTCGAACCTGGCGAGCGCGGCGTCGAGATCAGCTTCGTCGAAAAGTTCAAAACGGTCGCAGAGATCGCCGTCGAACGTCGCGAGATGAATGTCCTGCCACTCGGCACCGAATCCCTGGGGCGATGTGCCATACGTCGAGACGGTGAGAACCGCGCCCCGGCTGTTCAGCCGGTGTACTGCCTGTATATGCGCCTTCGTGTCGGGCGTCACGCTCCACGCAGCGCGAACGTACTGGTCGAGGTCACCGGGAGCGAAAGCCGTCGCGCGCCGATGGTCAATATTGACCCAATCTGTTGTCGTAGCAGGCATCTCATGACGACTGAACGTGGCGTAGCTGCGAGCGACGAGTGCCCACGTACGCGCGTGCCCTGCGGCTTCGCCTGTGCCGTAGCGGGTGTCCAATTCCTCGAACGCCGCGTCTATGTCATCGGGATCGAAAAGAACGCAATGGCATATCAATCCGTCGTTGTCAGCATCCATGAGTAGCAAGGCCTCGACTGTGACCGGCCGATCAGCCTTTGCGGTATCGCGATAAGTATGTCGAACAAGCGCCAGACAATCACCCCGCACACCTATGGGTGTCGTCTCCATGCGCCACGTGGATGCAGCCTCGAGCTCGAACAGCCCGGCGCCGAAATCGCGACTCAGCAGGCCGACATTTTGCAGACCTTTCCGCCGATCCTCATACTGCGCCTTCGCGCCGTAGCGGGCGACAAGGTCGTTCAAGTCGCGGCGGTTGAAGGCGTCTGCAAGCGAGGCACTTGCCCGGGTGGCGGCGTTCTCGAGCCCGAGCAACTCATCGTGGAGTTGTGCGAACCTAGCAAGCGCGGCCTGGAGATCTGATTCGTCGAAAAGCTCATATCGGCTGATGCGATCGCCTGCGACTACGCCTATGTGAAGCATTCGCCATTCGGCGTCAAAGCCATCTCTTGAGGTTCCGTACGACCTGCTCGTAATGACACCGCCGACACTGGTGAGCCGATGTACCGCCTCTACATATATGCGTAGGTCAGGCATGAGATCCCATGCGGTGTGGAGGGTCTTAGCCATATCGCTCGGCTCAATCGTGATGAGCTGCCGATGATCGACGTGGACGGTGTCGGCAATCGTCGTGGGGATTTCGTGCCGGTTGAGCCCAACGTGAGTACGTGCGAAGACCGACCATATGCCCGGATGCGCTGATGCTTCGCCCTTGAGGTATCGGGAATCCAGCTCTGCTACCGCAGCATCGAGGTCATCTGGGTCGAAGACAATGGTCGCGACGATCTTCTCGTTGGCATCTATCTCGAGTATGTGAAGTACCTCGACGAAGTATGGTTCAAATCGCGGATCGCTGCCGAAATAGCGCGCCCGAGTGAGAACGAGACGTTCTCCGCGGAAAGCCACGAAGTCTTCCGTCAGATCCGTGAAGCCGGTATCGGCGGTTGTCCGCATGTCGTGCATAGTGGTTTCGCGACCGTAACTGAGCCCACCGTTCACTGTCCGTCGGCGGTCATCGAGCGAGAAATTCTCGGCCAGACACTCAGATATGCGGTCCCAATCTCGGGCAGCGAACAAGGCTCGAACGCGTTCTGTCACCCGACCTGCCGTACTCGAGAATTGGCGCGTCGGTCGCGCGAGCTCGTCGAATCTGGCGAGCGCGGTGTCGAGGTCTTCTTCCTCGAAAATTTCGCCACGGTTGATCAGGCCGCCTTCAAGAGTGATGAGGTCGACTGCTCGCCACTCGGCATCGAATCCCGTTCGCGAGGTACCGCTCGATCGTCGGGTGAATACCGCTCCCAATTCCGTGAGCCGATGCACTGCCTCGATGTACAAATGGAACTCAGGTGCGACCTCCCATGATGCGCGGAGATAGGCGATGCCGCTGTCGGGCGCCATCTGGATCGCACGCCGATGGTCGATGTTCACCAAATCGGTTGTTGTCGGCGGAAATTCGCCCCGCGTCATTCCTGAGTAGGCCTCGGCGATGATCGTCCACGCGTTCGCGCATTTCGCAGGCATGCCGGCGAGATATCGTCTATCGAGTTCCGTGAACGCGGCGTCGATGTCCTCGGGATCGAAGAGCACAAGGGTGTGCACGCGGTCATCGCCAGAACACTCGGTTACCGTGACGACCTCAACCGTGATCGGGAAATCGAACTGATCCGTGTCGCGATAGAAATGTCGACTCAAGCTCAGCCGCGATCCCCGGACGGCGACATGTTCGAGCTCCATCCGCCAACTCTGAGGAAACTCGAACAACACCTCCACGGCTCGCTTACGCATCGACCCATCCAGCGAGACCCGCAGACCCTTACGTCGATCATCGAGGAAGCCATCCGGATGGGTGAGATCCACGAACGCCTCTACGTCGCGGCGATGAAATGCGTCCGCCATCAGCGTCCACATGCGGGTCGCAATATTGTGCGGCTCGCGAACTTGTCGGCCTTGCTCTTCGAATTTCGCGGTCGCTGTTTCCAGGTCCGATTCGTCGAATAACTCGACGCTGCTTGTGGAGTCCCCGACAGTCAAGAGCGCGATCATCCGCCACTCAGCGCGGAAGCCTTCGGGAGACGTTCCATAAGCCGCATGGGTGACGAGCGCTCCTACGTCGCTGAGTCGATGTACCGCCTCGCTGTAATTCTTCGCACCGGGAGCGACGTTCCATAAAGAGCGGACATACGCGGCCAGGTCGTCGCCCTTGAACGTCTGGCGCACCCGGTGATCGACGACCACCCAGTTCGACGTCTCGGGCAGTTCCTGTCTGTTGAGTGCTGCGTAGCCATTCGCGACCATCGACCACATCTCGGCGTGCGCGGACGCTTCACCGGCGAGGTACCGCGCTTCCAGTTCGGCGAACGCGGCGTCGATGTCGTCGAGGTCGAAAAGTATGCCTGCGACGAGCCGGTCGTCTTCATTGATTCCGACCACGATCAACAACTCGATGCCGAACGCATCAGGGCGTTCATCGCCGGCGACTCGGACACGGATCAACGCGAGGCGGTCACCGCGGGTCGCGATGACGCTCGACTCGATGCTCTTGACACCGACTCCCGCGACGGCGCGCATGTCCGCCGCCTGTGCGGCTCGACCACTCTGAATGCCACCGCTTACGACGCGGCGCCGGTCGTCGGTAAGTACATCGTCGGCAACGATCTCGGCCATGGCGTCCCACTCGCGAGCAACAAAGTGGGCGTTGTATCGCTTATATGCGTTGCTGGCGGCATTTTCCAGGCGTGGAACATCGGAGGTCAGTTCGTCGAACCTTTCGAGCGCGACTTCGAGGTCCGCTTCGTCGAACAGCTCGCACCGGGCGACGAGATCGCCGTCAAAGATCAGGACGCTGATCCCATGCCACTCGGCGTCAAATCCCTCTGGCGTCGTCCATTGCCCCTGCCAAGACACAACAGCGCCGGCGTCACTCAGCCGGTGAACCTCCTCCACGTAAACACCAAGCTGCGTGACGTCGATTGCAGCGGAGAGATATTGGTCTCGCGATGTCGGGTCGATCATCGACAGCCGCCGGTGGTCGATGGTCACCCAATCCGGCCTCGTTGCCGGCATTTCGCGCCGGTTCATCGCAGCGAACGCGTTTGTGACGAGGGTCCACGTGTGCGCATGTGCTGCTGCCTCACCAGCGGCGTATCGGGCCTCGAGTTCGTCGAAAGCGGCATCGATCTCTTCGAGGTCGAGCATCACGCATGCCGTCATCCGCTGGTCGCTGTCGAACTCGACAATGCCGAGGACCTCGGTGTGGTACGCCTCCGGTCGCTGGTCGTGCCCTACGAATCCGTAGCGGCCGAGGGCGAGTCGCTCTCCGCGTGTGGCAATGACGGTGGATGTGATGCTCTTGACGCCAACATCGGCGATGGCGCGCCAATCGTCGATAACGGCGTCCCTGCCGCATCGAAGCCCGCCGCCGACGATGGGACGACGATCGTCCGAGGAGGTGTCGTCGGGCAAGAGCTCTGCCATTGCATTCCAGTCACGCGCCGCGAAGGCGGCGTTGAGACGCAAATGTGAACGGGTTGCAGCATTTTCCGGCCTCGCCGATTGCACGTTGAGTTCGTCAAACTTGGTGAGCGCTGCGTCGAGGTCTGCGACGTCGAAGTATTCGAAGCGGTTGATCACGCCGTCTCGCACCGTCACGAGTGCGATCCCCGGTTCTTCGGCGTTGAAGCCGTCTCGCGAGGATCCGGAGGCGACGGCGGTGATCACAGCTCCGAGGTTTGTGAGGTGATGAACCGCCACGATTTGAATGCGCCAATCCGGTATGACTTCCCACGCGGCGAGCATGTTGGCAGTGAAGTCGCCCTGCCACAGGGCGAGTCGGTGGTGGTCGACATAAACCCAATCTGGCGGCGTCGAGGCCAGCTCGTGGCGGTTGAGCGCGGCGTAGGTATCGACAATCACCGACCATGTCTGCGCATGCGCGGCGGCCTCGCCGGCGAGATAGCGTGATTCGAGCTCTTGATAGGCGGCATCGACGTCGTCGATGTCGAACATGACCTGAGCCGCAATTCGTTGGTCGGCATCGATTTCACCGATCGTGAGGTTTTCGACGTAGAACGCTTGGGGCCGTTCGTCGTAGTGCGACTCCGCACGAACGAGAACGAGGCGCTCGCCGCGGGTCGCGATCTCGGTAACCCTGAACTCTGGAATTCCAATATCGGCGCCGGACCGCAAGTCGTCCATCATCGAGTCTCGGCCACGCCGGATCCCCCCGTTCACCACGGACCGGCGATCATCGTTGTATGAATCTTCGGCCAGCATGTCGGCCATCGCATCCCAGTGCCGAGACGCATATGCCGCTCGGAAGCGGGCACCCACCTGACTAGCCAGGTTCTGCAACCGCGGCGCTTGGCGACTCAGCTCGTCAAATTTGGCGAGCGCGGCGTCGAGGTCGTCCTCGTTGAATACCTCACAGCGGGCGAGTAAGTCACCTTCGACTGTGAAAAGAATGATGTCCTGCCACTCGACATCGAAGCCTTCGTGCGACGTCCCACTCGTCGTCTGTGTGACGACGGCTCCTAGCCTGTTCAGTCGATGTACAGCTGCCGCGTCGCTTCGCACCTGCGGAGCGACCTCCCAGGTCGCATGGATGTACGACGTCTGGTCGCCGGGGGCGAAAGCACTGCCACCTCTTCGGTGGTCGATGTTCAGCCAGTCGGGTGTGGTCTTGGGCATCTCGCGCCGGTTGAAGGCTGCGTAGCCCTCCGCGATCGCCGACCACGTCCCCGAATGTCCCCTGGCCTCGCCGGCGAGATACCGGGCGTCAAGCTCTGCGAAGGCGGCGTCTAACTCGTGAGGATCGAACATGACGAAGGCGGTGGCCTGGTCGTGGACGTCGACCTCGGTGATATGGAGAGCCTCGGTCCGGAACGCGTCAGGTCGATTGTCCCTGCCCGATATAACAACACGCTGCAAGGAAAGACGGTCTCCACGGGTGGCCAAGACCGTCGACGTCACGTTCTTGACCCCGGTATCCGCGGACGCCTGCATGTTCGCGATCGTGGCCTCGCGTCCGACAAACCTTGCACCGACTACCCGTCTGCGGTCGTCGAGACAGATGTCCTCGGCGAAGATCTTCGCCATGCCATCCCAGTCGCGTGCGCCAAAGACTTTCTGAAAACGCGTAATCATCTGACTTGCGGCGTTTTCCAGTTGCGGCGCTCGACGGTTGAGTTCCTCGAACCTGGCGAGTGCGAGGTCGAGGTCTGCCTCGTCGAAAAGCTCGCTGCGTTTGATCGTGCCGCCTTCGACAATCGACAAAGTGACTTCGCGCCATTCACCCTCGAATCCCTGCTGCGAGGTTCCCTTGGCGATATGGGTGACCACCGCGCCTGCGCTTGCCAACCGGTGAACGGTCTCTATGTAAAACTGCTCATTGGGCGTTTGGTCCCACATTGCGTGGAGGTAAGTCGACAGCTCACCGGGGGCGAACGCCGTCGCGTGTCTGTGGTCGATGTTCGCCGCGTCGGGCGTAAAGGCGGGTAGCTCGTGCCTCATGACCGCGGCATAACCGCGCGAGATAACAGACCATGTGTCGGCGTAGGCTGCCGCTTCACCCGCAATGTAGCGGGCATCCAGCTCCGCGATCGCCGCCTCCAGGTCATCGGGATCGAACGCGACGCCTCCCACAAGCCTATTGTCGGCGTCGACTTCGGCGACGATCAGTACCTCGATGCCAAATGCTTCGGGGCGCTTGTCGCCTGAGACACGTTGCCGCCCAAGCGCGAGGCGGTCCCCGCGCGTCGCGAAGAAGGAAGGCTCGATGTTCCTCACCCCGACCTCGGCTACCGCACGCATATTCGCGATCACGTCGTCAGGACCGTGTTGGATACCGCCATTCACCACCCGACGGCGATCGACATGACGGATCTCGGGCGCGAGCGTTTCCGCCATGGCCTTCCAGTCACGAGCGACGAAAGTAGTCATGAAGCGCTGATAGATCCGAGTCGCTGAGTTCTCCACATACGTTGTCGGACTACTGAGTTCGTCGAACTTGGTAAGTGCGGTATCGAGGTCTGAGGTGTCGAACATCTCACATCGGTTGATCAGGTCACCGTCGACTGTCACAAGTACGGTCGCACGCCACTCCGCTTCGAAGCCCTCAGTCGAGTTACCATGCCCGGCCCAAGTAACAACCGCGCCGCGGGCGTTGAGTCGGTGGACCTCCTCGATATGGATCTTGACGTCAGGTGTGTCTGCCCAGGTGACGCCCATATATGCGATCATGTCGCCGGCTGGGAATGCCGTTGCTCGCCGGTGGTCGATGTTCACCCAGTCAGGTGATACGCCCGGCTGCTCCCGCCTGTTGTAGTCGGTGAACGCTCTCGCGACGAGTGCCCAGGTATGCGCGTACTCGGCGCCTTCGTCTGCCAGATAGCGGGAGTCCAGTTCCGCGAAGGCCGCATCGATTGCGTCGAGGTCAAATGTGACGAACGTTTCGATGCGCGAGTCTCGGTCGACTTCGATTATCTGCAGAAGTTCCGCGTGGAACGCATCCGGGAGATCATCGCTGACGGAGTAGCGGACGCGTGTGAGAACGAGGCGCTCTCCACGAGTGGCATGCGCGGTGGATGTGGCGAGCGGCGTACCGAATTCAGCGACCGTCTTGAAGCTATCGATCATGGCATCCCGACCTCGGAGGTCGGCGCCGCCCACCATTCGACGACGATCATCGCTGTTGGAGTCGTCGGCCAACATGCTTGCCATCGCGGCCCAGTCGCGCTGCGCGAATGACGCGTTGAAGCGCTGAATCGCCCGGCTCGCCGCATTCTCCAAGCCCGGGGCCGGTCGACAGAGTTCCTGGAATCTCGCGAGCGCGACGTCGAGGTCCGACTCATCAAACAGCTCGCAGCGGCTGACCAGGTCGCCATCGACGGTCAAGAGGTTCACCATCCGCCACTCGGCTCCGAAACCCTCCGGGGATGTTCCCCGCGACACCTGCGTGAGAACGGCTCCGTGCTGACTCAGAACATGCACGGCCTCGATGTGATTCCGGAGGTCTGGAGTGATCTCATTGAGCGACTTGACGATCTCCCGGAGATCGCTGTGAGCGAGTGGTGTCCCCCGCCGATGGTCGACGTTCACCCAGTCTGGCGTTGCCGCTGGTGTCTCGTGCCGATTGAGCGAGTCGAAAACGCCCGCGACGACCGACCAGGTGTTCGCATACTCAGCTGCTTCGGCGGCGGCATACCAGGCGTCAAGGACCGCGATCGCGGCGTCGAGCTGGTCGGTGTCAAAGAACACGACGTTCACAATCTTGTTGTCGCGGTTGACTTCGACGACATCTATCATCTCGGCTTCGAGCGGTGCGGGTCCGGCAGCGGTCAGCGAATGATGGGCAAGAACAAGTCGCTCCCCTCTGGTCGCCACTGGCGTCGAGGTGATGCTCGAGCAGCCAAGTTCAGCGACGACCTTGAAATTCGCGATCTCTTCATCGCGGCCTCGTTTGGGACCATTCAGGACACGGCGACGGTCATCTGCCGAGAATTGATCGGCCAAGGCTTGCCACATGGCGTCCCAGTCGCGGGCCGCGAAGTGAGAGAGGTAGCTTGCCAATACGCGGCTCGCAGTGCTGTCGAGCCCCGACCTCGACCGGTTGAGTTCGTCGAATCGTGCGAGGGCGTCGTCGAGGTCCTCCTCGTCGAACAGTTCGTTCCAAGCCAAGCGGTCACCGTCGACCGTGAGAATCAACGCCATCCGCCACTCTGCTTCGAAGCCTTCGTCCGAGGTACCGGAGGACATTCCGGTGACGACTACTCCCACATCGTTGAGTCGGTGTACGACCTCGATGTACGAGCGGAGGTCGGGCATATGGGCCTTCATTCGGGAGGTGGTCAACTCCCCCGGCGCGTATCGCACTGACTTTCGGTGATCGACGCTCACAACATTCGCGTAGTCCTCGCGGTTGAACGCGGCGTAGGTGTTGACGACCACCGACCAGACGTGCGCATGCGGCGCCGCTTCTCCTGACAGGTAACGGGCATCGAGTTCGGCGAACGCGGCGTCGAGGTCGTCGAGATCGAACGCGACATACGCCACGATCCTTTGATCGTCGTTTACCTCCGCGATGCGGAGTACCTCAGTGTGGAACGCATCGGGCCGCTGATCTCTACCTGAATATCGCGTTCGCACGAGAGCGAGGCGCTCTCCCCGGACCGCAAGGACGTGCGACTTCATCGTTTTCGTTCCGAGCTCGGCGATCGCGCGGACCTCCGCTAGTTCGGCGGCTCGGCCGACGCCAACTCGGTAGAGTCCGCGGCGCCGGTCTTCGACCCGAAGGTCGTCGACGAACAGCTGCCCGATCTCATCCAAGCGACCGTCCCCGAAGAGTGCATTGAAGTGAACGTCGGCCCGACTCGCTGCGTTTTCCAGATGCGTTGTTGACTTACGTGCGTTGAATTTCGCAAGCGCGGCAGTCAAGTCATCATCGTCGTAAACATCCATCCGCGACTCGTCAGCAAGAAGTACGACGATGCGATGCCACTGCAGCTCATTCCCAGTTGAATCTGTGCCTTCAATCAGGAGGCTGGCGACGACGCCATGTGCGTCGAGAGCGTGGACCGACGTTGCCCGATAGCGCGCGTCGGGCACGAGCTCCCACAATTCTTGGACCGCCCGTCCGAAGTCCGCCGACCCGAATGAGACTCGCTGATGGTTGGTGTAACTAAGCCGGCTCAAGATCCGTCCTGGCTCGTGACTGTTGGCCTCGTAGAGCGTCTCCATCGCGCTTCGCCACACACGTGCATATGGTGCAGCTTCACCGGCGAGGTAGCGGGCGTCGAGTTCGGCAATCGCGGCGTCGAAATCATTGGTGTCAAAGACTATGCGCGCCTTGACCCGTCCGTCGGCATCCGTCTCGATTATGTCCAGCAGCTCAGCATTGAACGCGTTTGATCTCTGGTCAGAGGCAACTCGAACGCGATTGAACACCAGGTGCTCGCCGCGGATCGCTATGACATCAGATTGCCACACCCTCACTCCGACTTCGGCTGTGCCCCGGAATTCGGAGAGACAGGCATCCCGGCCCTGCTGCACACCAGCATTCACGACCTTGCGGCGGTCGTCACTGGAGACATCGTCCGCGAGCATTTCACCAACCGCATCCCAAGCGCGGTTCGCAAAGTGCTGTTTGATGCGCCCGTACATCCGGCTCGCGTTGTTCTCCAGTCGTGAAGTCGAGGCTCCCTGTTCGGCGAGGTACCGCGCGTCGAGTTCGGCAATCGCGGCGTCCATATCCTCGCTGTCGAACCAGATCTGCAGCGCGAACAGGCCCTCCTGGTCGAGGCCATATAGCTGCAAAAATTCATCCCTCGGCGCGCCAGGGCTCTTGTCTTCCGGACCCACTTGTAAAGAGGTGAGTGCAAAGCGATCGCCACGCACCGCGACAACATTGTGGCGGTATCGAACTGGGGCCATGACTTCGCGATAGGTTCTTGCCTCAAACATCCATTCGCTTCGAGGAACATCGCCAAGGGTGAGCCCAACCACTTTCCGACGACTGTCGACGAACACGACCGGCGCTACGTGCTGCTCCAGCTCGTCCCAAGCATTTCGGTCGTAAGCGTCATCGATCCGGCGAATCACACGCACACAGGCGTTTTCGAGTTCGAGTTGTGCATGCAGCGCGTCGAGTTCGGCCACGGCCGCGTCCATGTCCTCGACATCGAACAATAAGTGCCTCGCGACTCGACCCGTTTCGTCGATGGCGAAGATTTGCAACACTTCATCGCGCGGCGCACCAGGGCTCGTGTCGGCCGTGCTTATCTCCAGCCGGGCGAGTGCCAAGCGGTCACCACGTACGGCGATAGGAACCATTCGATGGGTGTCGCTGGGCTTGTACAGCCGGCGCGCATCGCGCGACCAGTCACCGGAGGGTAGATCGTCCTGGGTGAATCCGACTATCCTGCGGCGGCTTTCGATACGAAAATCTGGGGCGTACATCGCTTCGTAGTCGTCCCCCGCCTCGCGATTGAACGCGGACGCCCACCTACGGACGGCCGCCAAGCACGCATTCTCAGGGACTGGCAATGGCGGTTCCTGCGATGCCGCGCCATGACGATTATCAGCCGAGCCAGTGATGCTGAGCGCCAACTCCGCAAGTGCCGCAGCACCTTTACGCTCAAACAGCGCCACCGCTTGGTCAGCTGCGGACCGCGCACCCACAACATCGCCGGCGATGTTCAACACCACGGCCAACGTCAGGCACGCATCACCGTGATCCACCAGAGCATCCGTGCGCTCCGCGATGCTGACCGCCTCCTCGGCCACCCGCCGGGCCTCATCGTGAGCGCCGGCGCGTGCGAGCAACTGCGCACGCACCGTCCGCCACGTGATCGATGGTTTCAGCGCATGCCCCGCCAGACGCTCACTCTCGGTGCATAACTCGTCGGCGTCGGCGTCTCTGTCGAGCGCGAGACATGCCTTGGCCAAGAACGCCGCGGTCTCAGCCGTATCGGCATCGAGACCCATCCGGCGGAAACCGTCACAGGCCCGTCGCAACAACGGCTCGGCAGCAGCGGGTTCGTTGGCGATCAACTCGACAATGCCCGCGAACTGCTCCACCTCGAGCAACGCGTGCCGCATCCCGAGTTCGGTCAGTGACCGTCGTGCGGAGTCGATCAGTGCACGCCCCGCCGCGGCGCGCCCTCGCAGCGCGTCGAGCACGCCCTGACACCTCGTCGACGTGGCCTCCACGACCGGCGATCCCGTGGTGATGCGAAGCAGCCGAACGACATCGAGGCACCGGCCCCCGGCACGCGGCACCGGATTGGGTCCCCACAGTGCCGCTAGTGGTGCACCCGCCAGCACCGCGTTGACACGGCGATGATCATGTGCTCGCCGCGCCGCGGTCAGCGCCTGATCCAACGCGGTCTCGGCATCGCCGATCCGACCGAGACGAGTAAGACAACCGGCCCGCACGGTATGGGCTTTGGCCTCCCCCGCCGCGTCCTCCAGTCCAGCCAACTTTGCTGCTGCCGCACCGACCGCGACCTCGATCTCGTCCAACTGTTCGGGGTTCGTGAGCATCGACAGCTCGCCGTCGAAACATGTACCCCACGCCGCCAGCCGCACGGAATCTCCTGCAGCCTGCTGCAATTGCGCGACGGCTCCCGCCGCTGAACCGACGTCGCCGGCAGCCAACAACGCCTCACAACGAGCCACCAAGAGTTCGGCCTGCAGTGCGTCGCGATCCGGCAGCTCGTCATCGAGCTCCTCGAGTGCGTGCAATGCCCTGTCGTACAGATCGGCCGCGCCTTCGTAGGCCAGGCGCGACATCGCCTGATCCGCAGCACGCCGACAGTATTCGACTGCCTTGGCCGCGTTGCCCGCCCACGCACATTCGAAGTAGTGATAGGCCAGTTCGGCCAGCAGCTCGTCTTCAGCGCCCGACTCCGCCTCCAGCGTCACCGCGATTCGCTGATGCAGCCGCATCCGGCGCACCGACGGAAGTTCGGCGAGCAGCGACTGACGCACGAGCGCATGGTTGAACCGATAGCGCCCACCGGGCTCCTCGATGACGATGCCCGCCTTGCGCGCTTCATCGAACGCGTCGACCAGGTCACCGTCGACCACCCGCTCGACCAGCTCCACCGCAAACCGGCTGCCGACCACCGCCGCTGCCGCCAACGCCTTGTTCGTTTCTTCAGGGAGCCGAGAAAGCCTGCGGCTCACCGCTTCTCGAACACCCTGCGGGAGTGTGTTCGGATCCCAACGACCCCCGCTCTCATCGACATGCCGCAGCGCCTCGATCAGGAAGAACGGATTTCCGCCGGTGACCGACGCCAGCGCCCTGGCCAACTCCTCATCGTCGTATCCGGCTTCGGACACATACGCGCTGACATCCTTCTCGTCGAGCCCGGTGAGTGCCAGCCGGCTGGCGGAGCCGTCGCGATGAAGGTCGGTGAGCATCGCGGCCAGCGGGTGGGAGCGATCGAGATCGGTACTGCGATAAGTGCCGACGATCTGCACGCGCGCCTGCTCTCCAAATCGCAGGAGATGTCGCAGCAACAGCAGTGTGGGCTTGGCGGCCCAATGCAAATCGTCGAGGATCAGCACGACAGGTGCGCGTGTGGAAGCCGCACCCAACAGCGCGACCACCGCATCGAACAACGCGTACCTCTCGGTATCCGGGTCCGAGCGCGGCGATGTCGGCAGATCGGGCACGACGTCGGCGAGTCCAGGAACCAGAGGGAGCAGAGCTTCGACGCCGCGCAGGCCGCGCAGACGATCGGCGCCGAGGCACGGCACCAGGGACCGTAGGGCCTCGGCGAACGGCTGATACGCCGCTCCGAGATCCTCGTCGCACCGACCGTAGAGAACGATCGCACCTTCCTCGTAGACCTGTCGGGACCATTCGCCTGCCAGCCGTGTCTTGCCCACACCGGGTTCTCCGGCGACAAGGACCGCGCGGGTGCCCACCGTGAGCGTCGATTGCCATGCGGTCAACAGGCCCGCCAGTTCCTCACCGCGTCCGACGAACGGTCCCGGACCGGTCAACACGGCCGGGAGGCTGGGCCGCCGCATCGGCGACTCGGGCTCGGCGGTGTCGGTATCCTCGACTGCCTCCAGGCGGAGTTCGAAGACGTGCTCCGGGCGCGCCAGGTTCTTGAGCTGGCGCATCCCCAGATCTGCCAGCACGACGTCGTCGGCCAGCGTGTCGATGACGAGTTCTGCCGTTGCACCCGAACACAGGATCTGACCGCCGGCGGCCAACGAGCGCAGACGCGCGGCGCGGTTGACCGCCCGCCCGAAGTAATCGCCGTCGCGCAACTCGACCTCGCCGGTGTGCAGCGAGATTCGGATGCGCATGGGGCTGGCCAGCGCCCACGGCTCGTGACGGATCGCCTCCTGCAGCTCGATGGCGGCAGTCGCCGCCGAAGACGGCCGGTCGAAGACGGAGAATGTCGCGTCACCCTCGCCGCGGGTCTTGACCAGCCGCCCACCGCGGGACGTGACGACCTGTTCGACGATCTCGTCGTGGCGGGCGAGCGCCACGGCCATGGCGTCGGCTTGCGCTTCCCATGCCGCGGTCGATCCCTCGATGTCGGTGAGCAGGAATGTCACCGCCTTGGTGACCGTCGAAAGGTGCTGCGACACAGGAATTTCGAGCGCTGGATCCTGCGCGACGATCGCGGCCTCCAGGCGCCGAAGATTCGGCCCGGGGTCGACACCCAGCTCGTCGACGAGCAGCGACCGTGCGCGTTGATAGGCGGCGAGGGCCTCGCCCTGCCTGCCCGCGCGGTACAGGGCGAGCATCAACTGACCCCAGCGCCTCTCGCGCAGCGGCGCCTCGGCGATCGCGGCCTCCAGTTCGCCGACGATCTCAGCGGCCCGCCCCGTCGCCAGCAGCGCATCGGCCCGGTCTTCGACCAGCGCGGCATGCCCCTCGATCCAGCGCGTCTTCTCCGATGCGGCGCGTGGACCATCGGGCAGTTCGGGGACTCCGCGCCAGAGCGACAGCGCCTCGTCGAATCGGGTCACCGCCTGGGCGGCATCCCCGGCCGCGACCGCGTCGCGTCCCAGTCGGGCAGCCATCTTGTAGCGGGTGGCATCGATCTCGGTCGTGTTCAGGGTCCAGCCTGACCCCTCGGTCAGCACGAAGCCATCGCCCAGGCCGCGACGCAAAGAGGAGATGTGGGTCTGTAGCGCTTTGACCGCTGTGCGCGGCGGACGAGCACCCCAGAGGAGCTCCGCGAGGGTGTCGGCTGAGACGACCGAACCGCCATGGAGGCCGAGCATCGTCAGGACGGCCCGAGGTTTGGCACCAGGAACTGCGACCGGCAGACCGTGCTGCCGAACTTGCAGAGGTCCCAAAACCCCCAGCTCCACGGGTGAAATCGTAGTCACGTCACCATCGTCTGGGCGCGGATTCACCGCGCGGTCAAGGTTCGGTAAAGACCGCCCGTCGGTGTGGCAGGCTCGGTTCATGGATCTGCCGCAGCCCGATCCGGACACACCGCACCTCGCCGACGTGATTCCATCCGTTTTCTCGGCGATGGGCGTCGCGGGATTCGACGGCCGCATCCCGCTGCGGGAGGACGTGGCGGGTGCATGTGTGCTGCTCATCGACGGTCTTGGCGCCGAACTGCTCGACGCGCATGCCGACGAGGCGCCGGTCATGGCCGGCCTGCGGGGCCGGACCCTGCAGGTGGGATTCCCCGCCACCACGGTCGCCGGGCTGGCCGCGTTGGGCACCGGCTGCCGTTCCGGCGAACACGGGCTGGTCGGCTACTCCTTCCGCCTGCCCGACGTTGGTGTCCTGAATGCGTTGCGATGGCGGATGCACCCATGGGGGGAAGACCTGCGGGATGCCGCGCCGCCCGAACAGGTCCAACCGATACCGACGACGTTCGAACGGGCGACCGAGGCGGGGGCGGCGGTCAGCGTCATCTCGGGTGCGGAATTCGCCGGATCCGGCATGACACGCGCGGCGCTGCGCGGCGGTCGGTACATCGGCGTCCACGCGATGGGAGATCTGTCCGCGCAGGTGCGGGCGGCGGTGGCCGCAGGTGGCTTCTGCTACGCCTACCACAGCGAGCTCGACATGATGGGCCACCTGTACGGACCCGGGTCGCCTGCATGGCGGATACATCTGCAGCTGGTCGACCGCCTGGTGGAGTCGATCGTCGAGGGTCTGCCGCCGGGCGGCCTGCTCGCAGTGGTTGCCGACCACGGGATGGTCGCCGTGGGCACGGACGACGTCGATATCGACAGCGCAAAACCTCTCACCGACGGCGTGACGGACATCGGAGGGGAGCCGCGGGCCCGCCATATATATGTAACGCCCGGCGCCGACGACGACGTATTGGCCACCTGGCGGGAGACGCTCGCAGACCGCGCGTGGGTGGTGTCGCGCGACGAGGCGGTGGCCGCGGGCTGGTTCGGTGGGCGGGTCAGCGACTCCACTCGGCGCCGTATCGGCGACGTGGTCGCGGCGGCTCGCGGGTCGACAGCTTTGCTGAGGCGCGCGGCAGAGCCGCTCGAGTCTTCGTTGATCGGACACCACGGATCGCTGTCATCCGCCGAGCAGGACGTTCCACTGCTTCTTGCTTACGGTTGAGCGGCACTGGTCAACGCACTGCGATCTACTGTAAACATTTGTACTGCAACTTATTTCGCGTACTCTGACATCACGCGCACGGGTTACCCATCGCGAATAATTGCTCTTACCAGCATAATTGGCTCTCACGATAATTACGGCCAGCAAACAATTCGGTGAATATGGTCATTTCTGCTGCTTATTGAGTGAACCAGACCATAGAAATTCACAGGTGTAATCACGGTCACACCGATTTGGGTGAACGTGGTCACAGATTTTGGCGGCCCCCATAAAGCTCTGTTAACGTCCGTCGGCATGTTTGCTGTTGCAACGCTTTTGACGCTTGTCAATTCCGTGTCGGGCACGCCGTACGTCACGGGCGGGGATTCTCCCGCCGGCACTGACTGCTCAGGCCTGGTCTCGTGGGTCACCAACGCGGCAACCGGCCGACCCGTCTACGGGGACCGCTTCCATACCGGAAACATCGAGCAGGCACTGCTGGCGCGTGGCTTCCAGTACGGAACTCAGCCTGGCGCCCTCAATGTCGGCTGGAACGGCGGCCACACCGCCGCGACGCTGCCCGACGGCACTCCGGTGTCCTCTGGCGAGGGCGGCGGCGTGAAGGTCGGTGGCGGCGGCGCATACCAGTCGCAGTTCACCAACCACATGTTCCTGCCGATGCCCGCCGACCAGGTGCCGCCACCTCCCGGCGCACCGGTCGTGTTGATGGGCCAGCAGGCCCCGCTGCCGCCGGCACCTCCCATGGCTCCACCCCCGCCGCCTCCGCCCGGCGCGCCGATGGCACCGCCTCCACCGCTGGACCCGATGTTGGCGCCGCCGCCCGCACCGGCTCCGCCGATGGCCCCGCCCCCACCGCCCGCACCGCCGATGGCTCCGCCTCCGCCGCCCGCTCCGGGCATGCCCCCGGCGCCGGGGATGCCGCCCGCCTGACCTCAGGGGCCAGATAACGTCTGCGGCGTGATCGTCCTGCTGCCGCCGTCGGAGACCAAACACCCCGGCGGGGACGGTCCGCCGATGCGGCTGGATGACCTGTCCTATCCGGAGCTGTCGCCGTTACGCGCAGCACTGGTCGATGAGCTTGTCGAACTGTCCGCCGACCCGCCCGAGTGCAGACGCGCACTCGGGCTCTCGGCGTCGCAGCAGATCGAGATCGAGCGCAACGCCGCGCTGCGCAGCGCACCCACGATGCCCGCGATCAACCGGTACACCGGCGTGCTCTACGACGCGCTCGACATCGAATCGTTGACAGGCGCCGCCGCAGGACGCGCGCGGGCCAGGCTCGCAGTCGGCTCAGCGCTGTTCGGCATCCTGCGCGCCGACGATTCCATTCCCGCGTACCGGCTCTCGGCGACCTCGAAGTTGCCGGGACGGGCGGCGCTGTCGACGCGCTGGCGCCCCTTGCTGGAGCCGGTGCTGACGCGGCTAGCGGCAGACGAGCTGGTCGTCGACCTTCGGTCAGGCTCGTACGCCGCACTCGGCAAGGTGTCCGATGCGGTGCACGTCGATGTGGTGTCCGAGCGCCTCGACGGCACACGCGCGGTCGTGAGTCATTTTAACAAGGCGCACAAGGGCCGACTGGCCCGCGCCCTGGCGACCAGCCGGTCCGAACCCACCGATGCGAGTGCGGTCGCCACGATCGCGCGACGCGCGGGGATGCGGGTGGAACGCAAGAGCAACCGACTCACGATCGTGGTGCCTGCCTGAGACAGGCACTACGACAACATGTCTCGCGATCAGATGGGTGCGACGAAGTCCGTCGTGTAGAACTCGCCGGGATACTGCCTGAACGGATCCGGCCGCGTGATCCAGATCCACGCGCCGGTCGCCCCCGGTTGGATCGGACCCGAGAGAGACACGGAGCCGTTGCCCCCGGCGTCCGTCTGCAATTTCGACAGCGTGACGCCTGGATCGCCACCCCAGCAGGGCTTCGACGATGGGCGGGGCACCTGGATCAGCCTGACGTCGTACGGAAAATTGGGCAGCACGGTCGCGATCTGCACATCGGCGCTGACCGTCGATCCGTCTGAGCGAAGGGTCGCACTCGGCCTGCCCATCCCCGTCGGACCAATGTAGTTCACCTCGCTGAAGTCACAGATCCTCGAGATCTGGGAGAAGGCCATGACCGTCCCGCCGCCGGTGTCGTCCGCAGATGCCCCCACCGCAGGCGCCGCGACAGCCAACGCCGCCGCCATCGCCGCCACCCGTACCGTCTGTCGCATCGTCTGAGTAAAACATTCGATCAAGGGTGCGTTGGGCGATTCGTCAGGTCCGGCAATCGACGACGTTGTACACGCCCTCGGCGTAGAGCGACCGGATGTGCTTCTTGTCGAACTTGCCCACGCTCGTCTTGGGCACCTCGTCGATGAACGTCCACCGCTCCGGCAGCCAGAAATGCGCCACCTTGTCGCACAGATGCTTTCGTAGTTCCTCCGCAGTGCACGCAGCGTCGCTCTTGATCACGACGGCAGCGAGTGGCCGCTCCTGCCAGCGCTCGTCGGGAACCGCGACGACCGCCGCCTCCAGCACGGCGGGATGTTCCATGATGCGCAGTTCGAGTTCGACAGAAGAGATCCATTCGCCGCCCGACTTGATGACGTCCTTGGCGCGGTCGGTGAGCGTGATGAACCCCTGCGGATCAATGCGACCGACGTCACCCGTCCGCAGCCAGCCGTCGTGGAACTTCGACGAATCGGCATTCTGGTAGTACGACCCCGTGATCCAGGGTCCGCGAACCTCGATCTCCCCCACGGCCTTACCGTCGTCCGGAAGGACTCCGCCCTCGTCGTCGACGATGCGGATCTCGACACCGCTGGCCACCCGGCCCGCCGCTGCCCGCAAGGTCCAGGCCTCTTCACCGGTAGCTTCCGGCGGCGGTGTCGCAATCGCTGCCAGCGGGGAGGTCTCGGTCATCCCCCACCCCTGCAGAATCTCCACGCCGTAGTGCTGTTCGTATTCCTTCATCATCGACAGCGGGACGGCCGAGCCGCCACAACAGACGGTTTTCAGCGACGAGATGTCTCGATCTGGATGGGCGTGCAGATACTGCAGCACGTCATTCCAGATCGTCGGGACGGCAGCCGCGACGGTGGGGCGCTGCAGCTCGATCATGTCGACGAGGGGTTCGGCTTGTAGGTACCGATCGGGCAGCAGCAGGTCGGCTCCCGCCATCACAGCCGCATAGGGTTGGCCCCACGCATTGGCATGGAACATCGGCACGACCGGCAGCACCCGGTCCCCGTCGACCAGTCCGATCGCATTGGCCGTGTTGATGCTCATCGAGTGCAGGTATGTCGACCGGTGGCTGTAGACGACGCCTTTCGGATTGCCCGTGGTGCCGCTTGTGTAACACATTGCGGCAGCGGACTTCTCGTCGAGATCGGGCCAGTCGAACGTGATCGGCTGACCGTCCAGCACGTCGTCGTAGCGGACGACCTTCTTACCCGACGTGGACAGCGGCTCGACATCGCCGCTGCCGACTACGACAACAGTGTGCACCGTCGCCAGGTCCGGCAGCACCGCGGCGAACATCGGCACCAGCGATACATCCACCAGCACAACGGAATCCTCGGCCTGGTTGGCGATGAAGGCGATCTGTTCGGCGGCCAGTCGGATGTTCAATGTGTGCAGCACGGCGCCCATGCACGGGATGGCGAAGTACGCCTCCAGATGCTCCTGGTTGTTCCACATGAAGGTGGCGACGCGCTGTCCACTCGTGACACCGAGTTGGGTTAGACCGTGTGCGAGTTCGGCGACGCGCGTGCCGAGTTCGCCGAAGCAGATCTCGCGATAACCGTCTGGCGTTTTCGTGATCACCTTGCGTCCGGAGAACCAGGTGGTGCCGTGTCGCAGGATCCCCGTCACGGTCAGCGGAAAGTCTTGCATCGTGCTGTCCATGGACACCCCCAAGGTGCGTAGTGAGCAGGCTTCGATGATCTCCGAATCTGCAGCTGTTCGGCAGGAAACGCAAAACGTGGCCATTAGCATCACCTGTCATGTCGCAGTACGGCTATCCCCCGGTGCCGCCGCCCAAGCCGCCGGCGTCCGGCGGCGATATCGCCGCCTCGACCGTCGTGCTCGTCCTGACGGCATTGCTCCTTGCGGTGGCGGGGTTCTTCGGCCTCTTCTCCCTCGCATTCCTCGATTCGTGCCCACCGGAAAGCTGCAGCGTCGAAGGCGCGGTGACGGCGGTGATGTTCGGGGTCGGCGCCGCACTGGCAGTCGGCCTGGTGGGGCTCGTCGTGACAGTGGTGCGACTGGTCAGGCGAAAGCGTGGATGGCCGGTCGCGGTGGCGACCCTCGCGCTGTGCGCGATCGCGGTGTTCCTCGGCGGCGTCGGCTACGTCATCGCGGTCGGAGGATGAGTCCACTCGGCGGCAACCATCGGTCGAAATCCGTCCCTCGCCGAGGCGTGGTCACCTACCGTTTGAAAAGTGGACGAAGACCCTGCATCAAAATCAGAAGCCCCCGGCCTGGTACCGGTCGGGGCACTGCGCTCAGGGGACCCAATCACCGACGTCAACGGTGGCGGTCAGCACTACATAGTTCTGGAGTCCAAGAAACTCAGCGAGGGCTGCATCGTCCTCGAACTAGAGTCCAAAGCCAACGATCGGATCAGGGTGATCGAGGCGTCCTTCCCCGCCGACTACGTCATGAGCCTGACGCCCCGCCACCCCATTCTGTGAACCCGTAGCGCGGAGTGCGCCTGGACGGCATGAGACACTTTGGCCATGGTTGTCGCAATCGCCCGCCCCAAACTCGAAGGCAACATCGCCGTCGGTGATGATCGCCAAATCAGCTTCGCCGAATTCGGCGACCCGCAGGGCCGCGCCATCTTCTGGCTACACGGCACCCCGGGGGCCCGACGCCAGATCCCGATGGAAGCGCGGGTCTACGCCGAACAACAGAACATCCGCCTGATCGGTGTCGATCGGCCGGGTATCGGCTCGTCAACCCAGCACAGTTACGACACCGTCGTGGCCTTCGCCGAGGATCTGCGCACCATCGCCGACACCCTGGGCATCGACAAGTTCGTCGTCGTCGGACTCTCCGGAGGCGGCCCGTACACGCTCGGTTGCGCGGCGGCCCTGCCCGATCGTGTCGTCGCCGCCGGCGTCATCGGCGGAGTCGCCCCGACCATGGGTTCAGATGCCATCACCGGGGGTCTGATGGGCAATCTCGGCACGCGGGTCGCCCCGCTGCTGCAGGTGGCCGGAACCCCGATCGGGCTGCTCGCCAGCGCGATCATCCGGTTGGTCCGCCCCGTCGCCTCCCCCGTCGCCGATCTGTACGGCCGGGTGTCCCCGGAAGCCGACCGCAGGCTACTGGCCCGGCCGGAGATCAAGGCGATGTTCCTGGACGACATCCTCAACGGCAGCCGCAAACAGATGGCGGCGCCCTTCTCCGACGTCGTCGTCTTCGCCAGGGATTGGGGCTTCCGGCTGAGCGACATCAAGGTGCCCGTCCGATGGTGGCACGGCGACGCCGATCACATCGTGCCCTACGCCCACGGACAGCACGTCGTGTCGCGGCTGACCGACGCCGAGCTCTATCCGATGCCCGGCGAGAGCCACCTCGCCGGCCTGGGCCGCGCCGAGGAGATCCTCCACACCATGCTCAAAGTGTGGGACGAGTACGGTGACCGCTGATCAGCGTCTGAGCCAACCGGCGACCGTGGCCAGATCCCTGCTGTAGGCCATCAGGAAGTCGTCGTGGTACAGCGCGCCGCCGCTGATCGCGTCGTTGCCCTGCCAGATCACGTGAACGCGAACCGGGGTCCGTGAGTAGTAGTCGGCACGGTCTTCGCCTCTGCGATGCCATCCCGCTGCCACGGCGCTTTCGGACAGCTGGTCGCGCTCGGTGGCTGTAGTCATTGGTGGTCCTCCTGTGTCGCCCGGTCAGGCTATCGGACCGCGGCGGCCGACTGTGTCAGGGCACGGCGCAGGAGGTGCATCGCCACGGCCGTCGACCTCTCCCGGACGTCGGACCGATTACCCGGTAGCCGCATGGTGCGCAGATCGGTGGCCCCGTCGGCGAGCTTGACACAGAAGCAGACCGTGCCCACCGGCTTGTCGTCGGTGCCGCCGCCGGGGCCGGCGATTCCGGTGATCGCCACCGCAGTGTCGGCGGAGAACCGGCGCAACGCGCCCTGCGCCATCGCGTCGGCGACGGGTTCGGACACCGCGCCGTGCGTCTCGATGAGCGCAGGGTCGACGCCGAGAAGTTCGGATTTGGCCTCGTTCGAATATGACACCACGCCGCCCGCCACGTACGCCGACGAGCCGGGAAGGTCGGTCAGCCGGGCCGCCACCAGTCCCGCGGTGCAGGACTCCGCGGTCGCTATCCACCGCCCCGCCATCAGCGCCGCGACCTGATCGTCGACGGTGGAACCGTCTTCGGAGAAGATCTCGCCGCCGTGGCGCTCGCGCAGCAGCGTCATCAGATCGGCGTAGACCGCCGCGGCATCGGGTTCGTAGCGGGTGACCATCTCGATCTCGCCGCGCCGCAGGCAGGTGGTGATCTCGAGCCGTTCGAAGCCGTCAACGCTCGCTTCGGCATCGCGCAGCGTGTCCGCCAGACCCGACTCGGGCAGCCCGAACATCCGCACCATCTCCTGGCGGTAGGTCGTGCGGCCCGCCGTCGCCTCCTGCACCGCGGGAGTCTGGAGTGCAGTCGGCCACATGGGTTGGAGTTCACGCGGCGGACCGGGCAGCACGACGACCGTCGGCTTTCCCGGGACGACGACTCCGGGCGCCGTACCGACCGGGTCGATGACGTGCGCACCGGCCGGTATCAGCGCCTGCTTGCGGTTCGCGGCACGCACCGCCTCGAGATCGACATTGGGAAAGCGCGCCATCAAGCGCTGCACGATATCGGCGATCTTGACTTCAAGGTCGTTGTCCAACAACAACTCTCGGCCGCAGAACCGGGCGACCGTCGCCACCGTCATGTCGTCCGCCGTCGGTCCGAGACCCCCGCTGGTCACGATGAGATCCACACCCTCGGCGGCGAGGAACCTCAGCTGCGCCTCGATGTCGTCGGGCCGGTCCCCGCAGATGGTGATGTGCGCCAGTTCGACACCCAACTCCAGGAGGCGGTCGGCGAGCCACGGACCGTTGAGGTCGGTTACTCGGCCGGTGAGAACTTCGGTTCCCGTCACCACAATGCCCGCGCGTGCGCTCACGCCGTACGACACTACGCACCTCCGATGAGGGACATGGAGGTCGGTAATGTCGTTCTCCATGACCGCGCCGAAGTCGCTACGGGAGCTCTTCGATCAGCTCGGCCTTGCCGAAGTCCCGTCGTCGGATGACAGCGTGATCATGGAGATGGCCGTCGACGAGCGGACCGTCAACACCGCCGGCGGCCTGCAGGGCGGGCTGATCGCGACGATGGCCGACGTGACGGCCGGTCAGCTCGCGGCCCGCGCCACTCCGTTCGGGCACGCCATCGCCACGACGGATCTGTTCATCCGGTATCTGCGGCCGATCAAGGTAGGGCCCGCCCGCGCCGTCGCGCGAATCCTGCGTACCGGAAAGCGGTCGGTCGTCATCCAGGTGGACATCTACCGAGGCAACGACGACCAGATCGGTGCGACGGCCACGGTCAACTTCGCCGCCGTCGACTGAATCTTTGTTTCGCGAGTGTGGACTCGAAGCACAGATTTCGGCCACAACGTGTGCGGGTAACCCACGTCCGGCGGTGAGGCCACCCTGCCCGGCCGGGCGGGATCAACCCAGCGGCAAGGCCTTGTGCGGAACGTCGGTCACCAGGCCGCCGTCCATGATGAACTCCGCGCCCGTCGCGAACGATGACTCGTCGCTGACCAGGAACACGACGAACGGTGCCACCTCCTCGGACTGGCCGGGACGGCGCAGCGGCGCAGTGACCATGTCGTCGGGGAAATGCTTGGTCATCGGGGTCCGGATGAATCCCGGGTGAATCGAGTTGACCCGGATGTTCTTGGGCCCCAACTCGATCGCCGCCGACTTGGCCAGTCCCCGAACCGCCCACTTCGACGCGACGTACGGGTGCACCATCGGCGCGCCGCGCAGTCCCTCGATGGACGACACGTTGATGATCGAGCCGCCGCCCGCTTCCTTCATCTGCTCGACGACGGCCTGCATGCCGAGGAACGTTCCGGTCAGATTGACGTCGATGACCTTCTGCCACTTGGCCATGTCGAACTTGCCGATCTGGCCCAGCGCGACGATCGCCGCGTTGTTGACGAGCGCCGTCAGCTTGCCGAACGCGTCCACGGCGACCTTGACCGCGGCATCCCACTGCTCAGCGTCGGTGACGTCGAGGTGAACGTAGCGCGCAGACTCTCCGAGCTCGTCGGCCAGCGCCTTGCCCTCGTCGTCGAGGATGTCCCCGATGACCACTTTGCCGCCCTCGGCGACGAGCGCCCTGGCGTGAGCGGCCCCCATTCCACGAGCTCCGCCACTGATCAGTGCGACTTTTCCGTCCACGCGTCCCATGGGGCGACAGGTTACCGCACGACCAGCGCGAACTAGAACCTGTTCCAATTTGGATTGGCCTCACGCATACTGCTGGCCATGGCAATTCGGGTCGCACTCCTCGGAACCGGCAACTGCGGCAGCCTGGCGCTCAGACAACTGATCACCGACGCGCGCTTCGACCTCACCGGCGTGTGGGTGTCGACGGACGCCAAGGTGGGCAAGGACGCCGGCGAGCTGGCCGGTCTGGACGTCACCACGGGGGTCACCGCCACCAACGATCTCGACGCGATCATCGCGACCAAGCCCGACTGCGTCGTCTACACCGCGATGGGCGACACACGTCCACGCGAGGCATTGGCCGACGTGCGCACGTTCCTGTCGGCGGGAATCAACGTCGTCGGTTCGAGCGTCGGCGCGCTCCAGTACCCGTGGGGGCTGCTTCCCGACAAGGCGATCCAGAAGGTCGAAGATGCCGCGCGTGAGGGCAATTCGACCGTGTTCTTCACCGGAGTCGACCCGGGATTCTGCACTGACCTGCTGCCCTTCGCGTTGGCCGGAACCTGCCAGAGCATCGAGCAGATCCGCACCATGGAGATCGCCGACTACGCCACCTACGACGGTGCAACGGTGATGTTCGACGTGATGGGCTTCGGCAGGCCTATTTCGACTGCGATCGGCGACCTGCCCATCCTGTATCAACCGGGCGTGCTGTCCATCGCCTGGGGCACCGCCATCCGGCAGCTCGCCGCAGGCCTGGGCATCGAGGTCGACGAGATCCGCGACTCCGTCGAGCAGGAGCCCGCACCCGAGGATCTGAACGTCGCGGTGGGCACCATCAAGAAGGGCACGGTCGCCGCAGTTCGCTTCCTCATCGAGGGCATGGTGGGCGGCAAGCCGGTGATCGTCGTCGAGCACGTGACTCGACTGCATCCTGATCTACGCCCCGATTGGGCGCAGCCCGCGCATCCGGGCGGCTCGTATCGCGTCGAGATCACCGGCGAACCGTCGTATTTCTGCGACATCGTTCCGATGAGTCGCAACGGCGGGGCGCCGTACGCGGCGATCCTCGCTGCCGCAGGCCGCATCGTCAACGCGATCCCCGATGTCGTCGCCGCACCGCCGGGCATCCGGACCACGTTGGATATGCCGCTCGTGACCGGGAAGGGTGTCGTCGCAGCGACGTAGGCTGGAGCGCGATGACCGCGCAGCCCGTGGCCGAGGACCCGACGGCCGAGATCGCCGCAAGTACACCCGGGTCCAGCATCGGCGCCTTTTTCGATCTCGACGGCACCCTGGTCGACGGCTTCACCGCCGCAGCCCATGCCAGCGACCGTATCCGCCGCAGGCAAGCGGGTATCGGCGAGGTACTCGGGGTTGTCGAAGCGTCGATGCGTTACAAGCTGCGCCGGATGCGGTTCGAACATCTGCTGACTCGAGCGGCCGGCTATCTGCAGGGCGAAGCGCTCACCGACCTCGACGACGTCTGCGAACGGATCTTCGTCGACAGCGTGTCGACCCGCGTCTTCCCGGCCATGCGCGAGATCGTCGCCGCTCATCAGGAACGGGGTCATACGGTGGTGCTCAGCACCTCAGCGGTGACCATCCATGCCAACCCGGTGGCCCGATTCCTCGAGATCGACCACGTGCTGTGCAACCACTTCACGGTCGACAGCGCCGGCCGCCTGACCGGTCAGATCGCGAAGCCCGTTGTCTGGGGACGAAACAAGGCGACCGCCGTCGTGAACTTCTGCGAGCGCAATCAGGTTGACCTACAACGCAGTTACTTCTACGCCGACGGCGACGAGGACGCAGCGTTGATGGTCAAGGTCGGCAATCCGCGGCCGGTGAATCCGCGCCCGAAACTGGCCGCGCTGGCCGCCGAACACAGCTGGCCGGTGATTCGGGTCGTCGGATCGCGCGGGCGGCGGCGACCGTCGTTGAAGAGATTCGTCGGCTACGACTGAGGGCTGTGGTCGGCGACCCGACCGATGGGCTAAACTAGAACACGTTCTAATTCGTGAGCGGCCCACCAAGGAGCAGGCATGCGCACCCCCATCTGCAACGACCTCAACATCGAGTACCCGATCTTCGCGTTCACGCACTGCCGCGACGTGGTTGTCGCCGTCAGCAAGGCCGGCGGCTTCGGCGTGCTCGGCGCAGTCGGCTTCAGCCCCGAACAGCTCGAGATCGAACTCAAGTGGATCGACGAGAACATCGGCGATCACACCTACGGCGTCGACATCGTCATCCCGAACAAATACGAGGGCATGGACTCGACCGACCTCGACCCCGAAGTGCTCAAGAAGACGCTGAACGACCTCGTTCCGCAGGAGCACATCGACTTCGCCAAGAAGATCCTCTCCGACCACGGCGTCCCGGTCGAGCACAGCGACGACGACGCGCTACAGCTGCTCGGATGGACCGAGGCGACGGCCACACCGCAGGTCGAGGTCGCGCTGCAGCACCCGAAGTGCACGCTCATCGCCAACGCGCTGGGCACCCCGCCCGCGGAGATGATCAAGCACATCCACGCCGAGGGCCGCAAGGTCGCCGCGCTGTGCGGCTCGCCGTCGCAGGCGCGCAAGCACGCCGATGCCGGCGTCGACATCATCATCGCCCAGGGCGGCGAGGCCGGCGGCCACTGCGGTGAGATCGGCTCGATCGTGCTGTGGCCGCAGGTCGTCAAGGAGGTCGCCCCCGTTCCGGTGCTCGCCGCAGGCGGCATCGGCAGCGGGCAGCAGATCGCGGCGGCGCTGGCGCTCGGCGCGCAGGGCGCGTGGACGGGTTCGCAGTGGGTGGTCGTCGAGGAGTCCGAGCACACCCCCCAGCAGCACGCCGCGTATGTCAAGGCCGGAAGCCGCGACACCGTCCGCAGCCGGTCGTTCACCGGTAAGCCGGCGCGCATGCTCAAGAACGACTGGACCGAGGCGTGGGAGAACCCGGACAACCCGAAGCCGCTCGGAATGCCGTTGCAGTACATGGTGTCCGGGATGGCGGTCGCGGCCACGCACAAGTATCCCAACGAGAGTGTCGACGTCGCGTTCAACCCGATCGGCCAGGTTGTCGGCCAGTTCACCAAGGTGGAGAAGTCCTCGGCGGTGATCCAGCGATGGGTGCAGGAGTACCTCGAGGCGACCGCCACCCTGAACGACCTCAACGAGGCGGCTTCTGTCTGATGTGATCCGCCGAGACTGCTGACAGATCGTCAATTCTCAGAATTTTGCGATCTGACAGCAGTCTCGGCGTTGCTTTGGCCCGGCGATTATGTAAGGTGACATACATAGTCGGCCGGACGGAGGGTGGCAGTCGTGCCAAGTCCCCGCGAGCGCATGGTGATCTCCGCTGCGCTGCTCATCCGCGAGCGTGGTGCGCATCCGACCGCCATTGCCGACGTGCTGGAACACAGCGGGGCCCCGAGGGGATCGGCGTACCACTACTTCCCCGGCGGCCGCACACAGCTGTTGTGCGAGGCGATCGACTACGCCGGCGAGTACGTCGCGGCCAAGATCGCGAACGCACAATCCAGCGTGGAGGCCCTCGACGGACTTTTCGGCGACTATCGAAAGCAGTTGCTGAAAAGCGACTTCCGAGCCGGCTGTCCCGTCGTCGCCGTCAGCGTCGAGGCGGGCGACCCTGACAAAGCCGACGCCGCCGCTCCGGTGATCGAACGCGCCGCTGCGGCCTTTGCGAAGTGGACCGACCTCATCGCCGACCATCTGGTCGCCGACGGTGCGTCCAAGAAGCGCGCCGCCGAACTCGCCATGCTGACGACGACCTCGTTCGAAGGTGCGATCGTCGTCGCCCGCGCATCCCGAGACCTCAAAGCTCTCGATCTCGTCCATGGCCAGTTACGCGCCCTCGTGCTGGCCGAGACCTCGGAAAGGTAGTCCGGTGATGACTAACGAGGACGTCGCCGCCGCAGCGGCTCCAGAAGATTGGCAGCCGACCGCGTGCATTCTGTGCGAGTGCAATTGCGGCATCGTCGTGCAACTCGATGGGCGGAAACTCGCGAAGATCCGCGGCGACAAGGAGCATCCGGCATCGCAGGGGTACACCTGCAACAAGGCCCTCCGACTGGACCACTACCAGAACAACCGCAGTCGCCTGACCTCTCCGATGCGCCGTCGTCCCGACGGCAGCTACGAGGAAATCGACTGGGACACAGCCATTGCCGAGATCGCCTCGGGCTTCAAGCACATCGCACAGGCCTACGGCGGTGACAAGATCTTCTATTACGGCGGCGGCGGACAGGGCAACCATCTCGGCGGCGCGTACAGCGGAGCTTTCCTCAAGGCACTTGGCTCGCACTACCGCTCGAATGCGCTCGCACAGGAGAAGACCGGTGAGGCCTGGGTCGACGCCCACCTCTACGGCGGCCACACCCGGGGCGAATTCGAACACGCCGAAGTGTCGGTGTTCATCGGCAAGAACCCGTGGATGTCGCAGAGCTTTCCGCGGGCGCGCACGGTGCTGAACGATATCGCCAAAGACCCCAAACGCTCGATGATCGTCATCGACCCGGTGATCACCGATACCGCCAAGATGGCCGACATGCATCTTCGGGTGCGTCCGGGAACCGACGCCTGGGTCCTGGCGGCGCTGGCCGCCGTCGTGGCGCAGGAGAACCTCTGCGACGACGCGTTTCTCGCCAACCATGTCACGGGCGCCGAGAACGTTCTCGACGTCCTGCGCACCGTCGATGTCGGCGACTACGCGCTGCGATGCGGCGTCGACGAGGAGTTGATCCGCGCAGCGGCGCGCCGCATCGGCGCCGCGGAAAGCGTGTCGGTGTTCGAGGACCTTGGCATTCAGCAGGCACCCAACAGCACCCTGTGCTCATATCTCAATAAACTGCTCTGGGTGTTGACCGGCAACTTCGCCAAACGCGGTGCGCAACATCTGCATTCGTCGTTCGGACCGCTGTTCCGTCACACACTCGACGTGGGCCGGACACCGGTTACCGGCGCCCCCATCGTCGGCGGTCTGATTCCGAGCAATGTGGTGCCCCAGGAGATGATCGGCGATCACCCGGACCGGTTCCGCGCGATGATCGTCGAGAGCAGCAATCCCGCCCACTCACTTGCGGACTCCAATGCCTGCCGAGACGCGTTCAGCTCGCTGGAGCTCATGGTGGTGATCGACGTCGCCATGACGGAAACCGCGCGCCTGGCGCATTACGTGTTGCCCGCCGCATCGCAGTACGAGAAGGCGGAGTCGACCTTCTTCAACCTCGAATTTCCGCACAACACCTTCCATTTGCGGCATCGGCTGATGGAGCCGCTCGAGGGCACGCTTCCCGAGCCCGAGATCTGGGCACGGTTGGTGCGGGCGCTGGGCGTGGTCGACGACGCCGAGCTCGAGCCGCTGCGGCGCGCCGCGGCCGAAAGCCGTGAGGCGTTCACTGCGGCCTTCCTGCAAGCGGTCAGCAGCAGCCCGATGCTGGGTAAGGTACTCCCCTACGTGCTCTACGAGACACTGGGACCGACTCTGCCCGAAGGCCTTTCCGGCGCCGCCGCATTGTGGGGGCTGGCCCAGAAGGCGGCGATGACCTACCCCGAGGCGGTGCGCCGCGCCGGTCACGCCGACGGCAATGCGTTGTTCGACGCGATCGTGTCCAGCCCTTCGGGAATCACCTTCACCGTCCACGAATACGAGGACGACTTCGCGCTGATCACCCACGCTGACCGCAAGATCGCACTGGACATGCCCGAGATGCTGGCCGAGATTCGCGCACTGTCCGACGCACAAACGCACTTCACGACGCCCGATTTCCCGATCGTGCTGTCTGCGGGCGAACGCCGCGCCTACACCGCCAACGACATCTTCCGCGACCCGACCTGGCGTAAACGCGACGCCGACGGCGCGCTTCGGGTGAGCCTCGAAGACGCCGAGAAACTCGGTCTCGTGCACGGCGGACGGGCCCGCATCACCACTGCGGCGGGCAGCGCGGAAGCCAGTGTCGAGATCAGCGAGGCGATGCTTCCCGGACACGCCTCGCTGCCCAACGGATTCGGCCTCGATTTCGTCGACAGCGACGGCCGAGCACACGTTCCCGGGGTGGCGCCGAACGCGTTGACGTCATCGGACTGGCGCGATCCGTATGCAGGCACGCCATGGCACAAGCACGTTCCCGCCAGAATCGAACCGGCGCCTGTCCCGGTGACCGTCTAGGTCAGGACAGCAGGCGCCGGGTCGCGCGTTCGAGCACCTGTTTGCGACTGCTCCCCGGGTGGTCAACGGCGATGAAATGACTGCCGATGGCCAACGAGAACGCGAGCATGCCCCTGGCTTCGACGTCGTCCGGGTCGTCACTGAACGTGCCGATCAGGGCGCGCAGGTAGTCCATGCGCCTGTTGTCGACGCGCCGCAACCGTCGGGCCACCGACTTGTCGCGCCGTGCCCAGTCGCGTACCGCGAGGTCGATCGGCAGCAGATCTTCGGAGAAGGTCAGCATGCCTGCCTTGCGCACCTTGTCCCGGGGGTCGCCCCCCTCGGCCTCGACACGGTCGAGCACCTCGTCGGTGCTGCGGTGCTCCCACTCCTGAAGCAGCGCCTCGAGAAAGGCTCCCCTGTTGTCGAAGTGGTGGTAGAAGCCACCGCGCGTCACATCGAGCGCCTTGGCGAGGAGGTCCACCCGCACCGCGTCGGGCCCACCTGACGCGAGCGCGGCGAGGCCTGCGTCGATCCACGTGCTCCGCGGTGTCCGGGTCTGGGCGACCATTGTTCTCCAATTGATTGACGAGAGCTTGACGGCAGCGCAGCTGCAAGCATACAGTACTGTATGTTTGGTTCGACGTTGCTGGACAAGACCGAGCACACATCGCGACCGTGGCGAATCCATGCGATCGCCAACGATTTCCAGATTCTCGACGTGTGGGCACTGCCGACACCGGGTGATGCGGACGACTTCGGGCGACTTGTCGAATTGTGGTCGACGTTCGACGCCCAGCGTTCCTCTCCCATCGTGCGGGCCTTGTTCGCCATCCGGTGGACCCTCGGCCGGGTGCTCGGCCTCGACCGGCCGGAAACCGGCCTCGGCAAACGGGTCGAAATGCTCCGCGACCGGCTGCCGGTCGACTTGCGCGATGCGCCAACCGGTTTCGTGGACGACCGCTCCCCCTTCACTCCGCTGTATCTGACTGACGACGAGTTCGCGTTGGAGATTGCCAACCAGACTGTGCACGGGGTGATGCATGTGGGCTGGGTTCGCGACGAAGCCTGCGAGTCGGGTGATTTCCGCGGACAGCTGGCTGTGCTCGTACGGCCCAACGGCGCGCTCGGCGTCGCGTATCTCACGGCGATCGCTCCCTTTCGCCACCTGATCGTCTACCCGTTGATGATGCGCGACATCGGGCGGGTGTGGCGCGAAAAGCTCAGCACCTCAACACAACCCGATAGGAGGCACCAATGATCGACACCGAGGCGGCCGAGGCGAGAGTGCGGCAGATCACGCCCGACGCGCACGCCACGTCGGCAAGCACGCTCACTCGCATCGACTACGCGGATGCTTTCGTCGTCGATGTCGATGCGCCGCACAGTCGTCGCGCCGAAGAGTGGATGCGCGTCATCCTGGAAGACGCACCGGCAAGCGTCCGGCTGCGCCTGCTCTCGGCGTGGTCGGCGATCGGCCTCAAGGTCAGCCTTCCCGGTTCCGACCGGTCGGTGCTCGGGTGGAAGATCCGCGCGACCGATCGCGATTTCGTGCTGCTCGGCGCCGAATCGCGCATTGGCATGCCGGGTGAACTGCTGCTTCAGCGCCACGAGACGGGACTGTTGTTCGCCACGTTCGTTCAGCAGGACAACTCGATCGCCCGTGGGCTGTGGGCATCCATCGAGGCCGCACACGTGCGAACGGTGCGCTCGATCCTCGAGATGGCTAGCCGGCGGACGGCGGCGGAATAGGCGCAGGCGCAGCCGGGACCGGAGGTGCCGGAGCAGCAGCCGGCAGGATCGGGGCAGCGGCGGGCGGCAGCGGGTCGCCGAGAGGTGGCGTCGCAGGCATCTGCTCGGGTGGGTTCGCGGCGAGTCCGGGTGGCGGTGTGGAGTTGGCCCGCAGCGGGCGCTGGGTCAGCAGAAGCAGCGCGTCCTTACCGCTGACCTCTTGCGTCTGGACCGCATGCCAGAGTTCACGCAGGTACGAGCCGCTACTGTGCTGCCCCGGACCCGCCGGCGTCATGCTGGTGCCCGGAGGCAGATTCTCGGGGCTTACGAGGTGCGGTACTTCTGCGGGCGGGACGGGTTCTGCCGCCGGTACGGGCGCACCGTCGGCGACCGGCGCGGCGAGTACCGGCGCGGGCACGCCAGGAGCGGCGGGAGCAGTTGCGGCAACCGGCGCCGCAGGAGGCGGTGCGAGCGGCGGACCGGGAACGGCGGGCGCGACCAGCGCGGGTGGCGGCTGAGGCGGAGCGGGGACGCCCGGATCAGCCTGCGCGGTCGTCGCACCGGCCAACAGCGCGGCGAGTGTCCCAAGGCCTGCGGAGGCCACTGCCGCCGCTTTAACCTCGATGTCGATTCTCACCCAAGCCCCTCTCACATGCGGACCGGAATCCGGCCTACCGGTTGCTTCAGTTTGATCGTCAAAATTGTTACACCTGTGTCCCATGTGAACAACCGGTCAAGAACTGCGACGGGACGGGAACACGTTCCACTTCGGAGTATCCGGAACCTGCCGCAGCGGTCCGGCCTGTGGTGTAGCAATGCATTACCGCCACTAGACGACGTCATACGAGGGATGCCGAGGATTTACTGATGCCCACTCCGAACCTGCCGCCCGGATTCGACTTCACCGACCCCGACATCTACGCCGAACGGCTGCCGATCGAGGAGCTCGCGCACATGCGGAAGGTGGCTCCGATCTGGTGGCAAAAGCAGGAGCGGGGCAACCTCGCCTTCGGCGACGACGGCTTCTGGGTGGTGACCAAGCACAAGGATGTCAAAGAGGTGTCGCGGCGCAGCGACGTCTTCTCCAGCAACAAGAAGACCGCATTACCGCGCTACCGCGACGAAGCTGATCCGGCGTCGCTGGAGGCGGGCAAGGTCGTTCTGCTCAACCAGGACGCGCCGCATCACACGCATCTGCGCAAGATCATCTCGCGCGCCTTCACTCCGCGAGCCATCGAATCATTGCGCGAGGAGCTTCGTCTTCGGGCCCGCGACATCGTCAAGCGAGCCGCGGCCGAAGGGTCCGGCGATTTCGTCGAGCAGGTGTCCTGTGAGCTTCCGTTGCAGGCGATCGCCGGGCTGATGGGTGTGCCCCAAGAAGACCGCATGAAGCTGTTCGAATGGTCGAATCAGATGGTCGGCGACCAGGACCCCGAGTACGGCAGGAACGACCCGACGGCCGCATCGGTCGAGCTGATCATGTACGGCATGCAGATGGCCGCCGAACGGGGCAAGAATCCAGGCGACGACCTCGTCACCAAACTGGTGCAGGCCGATGTCGAAGGCCACAAGCTCACCGACGACGAGTTCGGCTTCTTCGTGATCCTGCTCGCGGTGGCGGGCAATGAAACGACGCGCAACTCGATCACCCAGGGCATGATGGCCTTCACCGAATTTCCCGACCAGTGGGAGCTTTTCAAGCGGGAGCGGCCGGCGACGGCGGCGGACGAAATCGTCCGCTGGGCAACGCCTGTCACCTCCTTCCAGCGCACCGCGCTCGAGGACACTGAACTCAGCGGGGTCAAGATCAAGAAAGACGACCGGGTGGTGATCTTCTACCGCTCGGCCAACTTCGACGAGGACGTCTTCGACGATCCCTACACGTTCAACATCTTGCGTGACCCCAACCCGCACGTGGGATTCGGCGGCACCGGCGCCCACTACTGCATCGGTGCGAACCTCGCGAGGATGACGATCGATCTGATCTTCAACGCGATCGCCGACGAGATGCCCGACCTCACACCGATTTCGGCGCCCGAACGGCTCCGGTCAGGGTGGCTGAACGGAATCAAGCACTGGCAGGTCGACTACACCGGCGCGGGGGCTACCTGACCGGGTAGTCGACCAACGAGCGCCAGTACTCCTCGGGAATCTCGACGTTGGACCGCATCGCCATCGTGAGACCCGTGGCCATGGCGATGCCGAGCAGGCCGAGCCACAGACCCGCCAGCCCAATGGCGACCCAGGCGACGGCGGTGACGGTCGGCCACGGCGAGAGCAGCACCAGCACCGGAGCGAAGAAGAATCCGATGCCGATGTACCACGACGACCCGGCGCGGTCGGAGATCAGCACGAAGTGCAGCCACCGCGGAATCGGCCGCTCGTCCGAAGATGTCGTCCGCATCGTTGTCTCCTCAGCTCGTCTCCTGCCTCCCACGATCCAGGGGCCAGGTAAGCGGCGCAATTACCTGGCACGTAATGGCCACACCTCGTCGGGTGGGCGAGACTGAGCCCGTGACCACCGCTCATGTGCAATCTCCGCCCTTCGGCACGATGATGCGCGAGTGGCGGCAACGACGACGGCTGAGCCAGCTCGATCTGGCGATCGAGGCCGACGTCTCGGCGCGCCACGTCAGCTTCATCGAGACGGGCAGGTCCGCCCCGAGCCGCGCGATGGTGCTGCGCCTCGCAGAGGTGCTCGACGTACCGCTGCGCGAACAGAACCAGCTCCTGATGGCCGCCGGACTCGCCCCTGTCTACAGCGAGCGATCCCTGCACGATCCCGACATGACCGCCGTTCGCGATGGTGTCGAAAGGGTCCTGCGCGCATACGACCCGTTCCCCTGCGTCGTGGTCGACCGGGGTTGGCAGATCGTGCATGCCAACGCCGGCGCCGGTCTGCTGTTGGAGGGTGTCGCGCCGAGTCTTCTCGAGCGGCCGAACGCGCTTCGCATTTCACTGCATCCCGATGGCTTGGCGCCGCGCATACGCAACCTCGCCCAGTGGCGACACCACGTCATCGAACGGTTGCGCCGTGAGGCCGCGGTGAGCGGCTCGGCGGATTTGTCGGGGTTGTTGTCCGAGATCGAGTCCTTTCCAGGCGGATTCGACGACACTCGCGATCTCGGCGGCGTCGCGGTTCCGCTGGAACTGTTCACCCCGGCGGGTCAACTACTGACGTTCCTGTCAACCGTGACGACCTTCGGCACGGCTCTGGACCTCACGGCGGCCGAACTGTCGATCGAGGCGTTTCTGCCTGCCGACGACGCGACTGCCGCCGCGCTCGGCGTGAAATGACCATGGCGAGCGGTCAATCGCAATAGAGTCACCCGACATGGACAATCGACTCGTCGCGGCAGTCGCCATCGCGGTCGCCGCCGTCGCGGCAGGCTGCTCGCCACCGCCGGCCGCCCTCGGTGGCACGACCGCCAAAGTGACCATCGACGGCAAGAGCACTGGTGACGCGCACGCCGTGGTGTGCTCGCAGACCGGGTGGATGTGGGACATCAAGACCCCGGGTGAGCCGTCGGGGTTGACGGCGTTTCTGAACACCGAAGGCGAAGTCACGGTCCAATCGGTCGAATTCCGCGATTTCGCTGGCTTCACGGGCACGTTCTGGCAGGGCCGCATCGGGAAAGCCGAGGTGACTGGTAACGGGGGAACG
Source organism: Mycolicibacterium rhodesiae NBB3 (assembly GCF_000230895.2). The sequence goes on along the minus strand of NC_016604.1, from coordinate 5,002,689 downwards.
TTCACGATCACCGGGTCGGCCGACGGTTCGTACAAGGACAACCCGAGCAAGGCCGTGACGGCGACGTTCCGCATCGAAGCCAACTGCTGAAGACGTGGTGCATCCGTTCCGCGCGGCGATCGAGGCCCGCGATCTCGACGCCGCCGTCGCCCTGCTTCGCGAAGACGTCGTCTTTCGCAGTCCGGTCGTCTTCACCCCATACGAGGGTCGTGACGCGCTGCGACTGATCTTGGGTGCCGTCATCGAGGTCTTCGAAGACTTCCGCTATGTGCGTGAGATCGGCGCCGAGGGCGCTCCCGACCACGCGCTGGTGTTCGAGGCTCGGGTGGGCGACAAACAGCTGCAGGGCTGCGACTTCATCCACGTCGACGCGGATGGCGCGATCGACGAGTTCACCGTCATGGTGCGGCCGATGCAGGCCATGCTCGTGCTGGCAGAAGCGATGAAGGCCCGCCTCGCCGCAGGCTAGACAACTGGTCTGACCACTTGACCTCTGGCCTGTCGCCTGGCACCCTGGCGGCATGGCCCTCCAACCGGTGAACCGGCGATCTGTTCCTGAGGACGTGTTCGAGCAGATCGTCGCCGAAGTGCTCAGTGGCGAGATGAAGCCCGGGGAATCACTGCCCAGCGAGCGCAGACTGGCCGAGGTGCTCGGCGTATCGCGGCCCGCCGTCCGCGAGGCACTCAAGCGCCTCACCGCGGCGGGGCTCGTCGAGGTCCGTCAGGGCGACGCCACCACGGTCCGCGATTTTCGCAGGCACGCGGGCCTCGACCTGCTGCCCCGCCTGCTCATCCGGGCGGGCGAACTCGACGTCTCCGTCGTCCGCAGCATCCTCGAGACCCGACTGCACAACGGTCCGAAAGTCGCCGAGCTCGCCGCGGCGCGCCGAGGACCGGAATTGGCCGCACTTCTCGATGACGCGCTGTGTGCTCTGGCCGATGAGAACGATCCCGTCGAACAGCAGCGCTGCGCGCTCGCGTTCTGGGACCGCATCGTCGACGGTGCCGACTCAATTGCGTTCCGGTTGATGTACAACACCCTGCGCGCCACCTACGAACCGGCGCTCCCCGCCCTTGCCGCAGTGATGGCCGACGAGGTGGGCCGCCCGCAGGCCTACCGGGAACTGGCCGATGCGATCGCCGCGGGTGACCCGACACGGGCCAGAGCTGCTGCGCACGATCTTCTCGAACCGGCAACCACGGCGCTGCTCGTCGCCCTCGATGATCTGGAGGACCAGTCATGACCACCGCCACCGCGCGCACCGCACGCAAGAAGCTCACGTTGGGCGATGCGGCCAGAGAATTCGCTAAACACCCCTCCCCCTGGATGATCGGGGCCGTCCTCGCCGTGGCGGTCGCGGCGCGGATCGTTGTCGGCGACTGGCAGATCACCGATGCGGTCGTACCGCTGGTGATGCTCGCGCTCTTCCCGTTCTTCGAGTGGATGATCCACGTATTCATCCTGCATTGGCGGCCCAGGCGCCTCGGTGCACTGACGATCGACCCCCTGCTGTCGAGGGAGCACCGCGCCCACCACGTCGACCCGCGCAGCATTCCGTTGATCTTCATACCGTGGAAATCGCTTGCCTCATGGGTACTTCCGCTGGCGATCGGGGTCGCTCTGTTGGCTTTTCCGCGGCTCGGGATGGGGCTGACGTACCTCGTGTGTATCGCGGTCGCCGGGCTGGGCTACGAGTGGACCCACTACCTGATCCATACCGATTACAAGCCGAAAACCCGTGTGTACAGGGCGATTTGGCGGAATCACCGAAACCATCACTACAAGAACGAGCACTACTGGTTCACGGTGACCAGCTCCGGAACGGCCGACCGCGTACTGCGGACGTACCCGGATCCGGCCACAGTCGAGAACTCACCGACCGCGAAGAACCTACACGCCGAGCTTCCGGCGTAGCGGACGCGGCGCTAGGCCTCGACGATGATCGGATCGCCGATCCGCACCATGTTGTAGTACCAGTCGGCGTTGTCGGAGCTGAGGTTGATGCAACCGTGGCTGACGTTCTCGTAGCCCTGCGAACCCTCCGACCAGGGTGCGCCGTGCACATACACGCCACCCCAGGTGACGCGGACAGCGTCATAGACGGTCAGCTTGTATCCCTCGGGGTCATCCAACGGGATGCCGATCGTGCGGGAATCCATGATCACCGTCGACTGCTTTTCCAGGGCGGTGAAGTTTCCGACCGGCGTGGGGAACCCGTACTTACCCATCGATGCCGGCATCTCACGCAGCACCTCACCGTCCTGGCTGACGGTGAAGGTGTGGTTGCTGATGCTGGCGACCCCGACCGTCTGGCCCCCGGTCTGGAAGTTCGTCTTCGCCCCGCCCGCGGACACCGAAATGGGCGAGTAAGCCGGCCAGTACTCACTTGGCGTCCACTGCAGAACACGGTCATTGAGCCAGGTGAACTCCCCGGCCGGGACCGTCGGCGACGAGATGTCGAAGCTCTGCTCGGCGGCCGCGCGATCGGCAATGTCCCCCGCAAACGTGACCGTGATCGGGGCCGCCACGCCGACCGTCGTACCTGACGGCGAAATACTCACCACATCCGTCGGGAGGGATACACCCGCGGAGCTGGTCGCGATGGGCCCGGACAGCGCGGCGACCATGAGACCGACAACAGCCAACAAGCGAAGCTTCAGCACTTTTTCATCCTAGTTCGTCCAAACGAGTTAACGCCGTAGCCGCACTTCGCGCGGCCTCGCATGTCGTCGTTCCTGGGGGAAATATCTCCGAGGGTTCATCGAATCCGCCGTTCAGAACGTTTCACACCGCGTCGAAACGTGCCGATGTCGCCAGTCGGTTGACCGCCAGCAACGCGTAGCCGACAGCGACTACGCAGCCCCCCAGCACACACACGTTGAGCACCACCGTGGCCACCCCGACGCTCTCGGGATCGAGAAAGAAATATGGCGCCCGGCGACCGGCCTCGTTGAGGACGACCACAGCGAGCACGACATACAGCGAGGGATAGACCAGCCAGGCCAGTGGATGCCACCAGCGCACGCGCCCCTGCCCGCGTCCGACGAGCAGCCAGTCACTGAGCGCGAGGACGGGTACCACGACGTGCAGCAGCACGTTCGCGGGCGTGTAGCCCATGCTGCGGCCGGTCAACAACAGGTTCCAGACAACGCCGGCGATCACGACGTACAGCACCACCGCCCCGCGCAGGCCCACTCGCGGATCGGCGCGGGGCGAGACCAGGGTCCACAGGTAGTACGCAGCGGCGATGATGTTCGCCTGATAGGTGAAGGTGATCAGCCGCCACGACACACCCGATCGCGACGAAATCTCGACGACGACGAGCGCGATGAGCACCGACATGACGATCGCCATGCGCAGCACCAGGCGCAGAATCGCGAGCCCTGGCGCTGAGGACGTCACTGAGGCGGCAGAAGAGGCGGCGCTTCGGGCGCAGGCGCCAGCGGTGCGCCAGGCGCAGGGGGCACAGCTGCCTGCTGCGCATCGTCGTTCCTGCCGATGTTCGACAGCCGGTCTTTGATCCTGGTCAACAGCCCAGGTCGCTCTTGGGGCACCGGAGTGGGCTGCACGGGCACCAGACCTGGTGCAGGCGGAATGGCTCCGGGCGGCACAGCGCCGACCGGGGCGTCAGGCGCGGCAAGCACCGGAGCGTCCGGCGGCACCGCGTCGACGGGCGCGACCGCCGGAAGGCCGTCGACCGGCTGGGCGTCGGGAACTATGGCCGCGTCCGGGGCCACCTCCGGCGGGGGCGTGATCTCGGCGAGCGGGGCCTCAGGCGGCGGCGACGGCAATTCTTCGGCCGGAGCAGGCAGGACGGCCGGGCTCGGGGCATCGGGAGCGGCGGCGCGGATATTCGCGATTTCAGGGGACGCCTTGGCCGCGGGTTGCGGCTCGGGCGCCGCGGCGTGCCTGTCCGGTGTCATCTCGATGCTGACGGCGACCGATACCGAGACGACGAACGCCACTGCGCCCGCGACGAGCATGGCCAGGGGGCCGGTTTGAGCGAGCGGTCGACGAGCACCACTGCGATCGCGGGGCGCACGCTCGGCGGTCTGGCCGATCTGGATGAACTCGGTGTTGTGCGCCGACGCGAGGGCCGCTCCGCGGGCCAACGCCAGTTCGGATTCGGCGGGGACGAACACAGGCACCGAAAGAATGTCCTCGAGCCGTGGGATGACCGAGTGCAGATCGCTACCCGAGCCGACCACGACCAGGGCTTCAGGGCGCCAGTCGGCCCTGGTGAAGACGGTGCTCAACCATTGCAGCAGTGCCTCTTCGGTCTCGATGGCGTGGTTGATCGCCGTCTGCACGGCGCCGACTCCGTCGTGCACGACGAGCATGATGACCGTGTCGGATTCGATCACACAGACCGCGGTGACCTGGTAGCCGATGACCTCGGCGATGCCCCATGCCAGAGCCTCCGTCGCCTCGGGCAGACGCACGGGAACGACGTTGTCGAAGCCGGAGTCGTTCAGTGATTTCAGTAGCATCGAGGCCTCGGTGTCAGCGCCATCGCTCCACGTCACGCCGATTGAATGAAGCCGCTGACCGCGCGAGGCCGCGATCGCCTCGGTCCGCAGCACCGCCGCGGCGGCCTGCTCGGAGGCCGCAAGCGGCGTCGAATGCCGACCAGAGACGATTTCAAAGGCCTCGCGGTCGACCGTCGTGCCGTCGGCGTCCTGCCCCTCGACGAGAACCAGACCGACAGCTGACGGCGTCACCGATAAGCCCAGTACGGTGTCCACTCTTGCCCTTCTGAGACGCTCCGGCTCGCCCTTCTTCAGAGGTTGCGGGCGTCCACCTGTCCGGGGTGACCTTACAGGCGCCGGCATGAGTGGGCTCACCGGGCGCTGTTCTGGACCGCCGCGCACCCACTCTCGAAATGTGCTGTGGCGCAGAAAGCTACTGCATGCCCTCGAGCTTCGTCTTTGCCCGAATTGCGGGCTCATTCGATCGGTCACCGCGAAACGGGCCAAGTGGCAGGGTGACCTGCATGGCAACTACGGCGCGCACCGAGGGCGGCCCGGCCGGACGCACGGTGTTCGGCCATCCGATCGGCCTGGCCAACCTGTTCGGCGTCGAGCTCTGGGAGCGATTCTCGTTCTACGGGATGCTCACGATCCTCGGGTACTACCTCTATTACTCGCTCACCGACGGTGGCCTCGAGCTACCCAAGGCCACCGCGACCGGCATTGTCGGCGCGTACGGCGGACTGGTGTACCTGTCCACCGTCCTCGGCGGCTGGATCGCCGACCGGGTACTGGGCATGGAGCGCACCGTGCTCTACGGCGGCGTGGTGGTGATGTGCGGCCACATCGCGCTCGCTGTGATACCGGATCTTGCCGGTGTGGCCGTGGGTCTCGTCTTGGTGGCGCTGGGCTCAGGCGCGTTGAAGGCGAATGCGTCGTCGCTGCTGGGCACGCTCTACGAGAAGGGCGACCCACGCGCCGACGGCGGTTTCACGCTCTTCTATCTGGGCATCAACCTGGGTGCGTTCATCGGACCGCTGCTCACCGGTCTGCTGCAGACCCGGCTGGGATTCCACTGGGGCTTCGGCGCTGCAGCCGTCGGGATGGCTTTGGGCCTGACGCAGTACATAGTGTTCCGGCGCAACCTCGGCGATCACGGCAGAACTGTCCCGAATCCGTTGCCACGCAGCGCTATTGGCTGGGTCGCCGGTATCGGCGTCCTCATCGTCGCGGTGATCGTGGCGGTCTTCGTCACCGGTCTGGTCAAGCTGTCCAACCTGTCGCACGTGACGACGGGGGTACTCGTCGTTGCGTCCGTCGTCTATTTCGTTGTGATGCTGACGAGTTCGAAGGTGGCGCCGATCGAGCGGACCAGACTTCGGGCGTTCATTCCGCTGTTCATCGCCAACGCGGTGTTCTGGTCGCTGTTCCAGCAGATCTTCACCGTGCTCGCCGTCTACTCCGACGAGCGGATGAACTGGTCGATCTTCGGCTGGACCGCCCCGTCGAACTGGATCGGCTCGATCGAGCCGATATGGATCATCGCACTGTCCCCGGTGTTTGCGATCATGTGGACCAGACTCGGAGGGCGCGCCCCCACAACGCCACGCAAGTTCGCCTACGGCGTGATCGGTATGGGTGCGGCGTTCCTGTTGTTCCTGCCGATGTCGGGCACGACCGGCCGGACGGTCCCGGCGCTGTTGGTGGTCGGCATCATGGCGGTTTTCGCGATCTCTGAATTGCTGCTCTCACCCATCGGGCTGTCCGTGACCACAAAGCTTGCGCCGGAGGCGTTTCGGGCGCAAATGATGGCGCTGTATTTCTTCTCGGTCGGGTTGGGTACGGCGATGTCGGGCGTGCTGTCCGGCTACTACGACCCGGCCCGCGAGTTCGCCTACTTCGGCATTCTCGGACTGGTCGCCATCGTCGTCGGCGCGGTCGTCTTCGCGCTGTCCGGATGGATAAGCCGCCTGATGGAGGGCGTGCACTAACCGAGGATGTCGATCAGCGCCCGTGGCTCGATGTTCCCACCGGACAGCACCATCACGGTGCGCCCGGGCGGTGTTCGGCCCTGGCGGTAGGCGGCCAGCGCGACAGCCCCGCTGGGCTCGCTGACGAGATGCGCCTTCAGGGCGAGTTCGCGGACGGCGTCGCGAATCTCGCTGTCGGACACGGTGATCACACCATCGAGGACCTGCTGCAGGTGAGCGAACGTCAACTCCGACGGCTGTGACCGGAGGCCGTCGGCGATGGTGCGGTTCCGGTCTTCGATCGACCAATCGACTCGGCGCCCTTTCTCGAGTCCTTCCGCGGTGTCGGCGGCGAGTTCGGGTTCCACGCCGAACACGCGCGCCTGCGGGCAGAGCGCCTTCACCGCGCTGCCGACCCCGGACGCGAGCCCGCCGCCGCTGACGGGGACGAGCACGTTCTCCACCGAGGGCATGTCCTCGGCGATCTCCAAACCGATCGTGCCCTGCCCGGCGATGATGTCGGGATGGTCGAACGGCGGGACCAGCACTCCGCCGGTTTCCTCGACGACTTCGGCGGCGACACGCTCGCGCTGACCCGCCTCGCAGAGAACCACCTCGGCGCCGTGGTCGCGGGTGGCATCCACCTTGACCGCCGGCGTCTCCTTCGGCATGACGATATGGGCCGGAATGCCGTAGACCGCTGCGGCGTAGGCGACGGCCTGGGCGTGATTGCCGCTCGAGTAGGCGACCACGCCTCGTGTGCGCACCGATTCGTCGAGGTTCCCTATCGCATTGAAAGCGCCGCGAACCTTGAACGCGCCGATGCTCTGCAGACTTTCCGGCTTGATCCACAGCGGCCGTTCCGCATCGGCCCACAGCGCCGGAAGCAGCGGCGTGCGCACCACGAAAGCGCGGATCCTGGTCGCAGCCGCCCTGATGTCATCGATGGTCACCATGTCCACCAGCTCAGTCTTCCCGAGAAGGCCGCCCGGATGCACTCGGAGTTCATGTCGATGTGCGGTGTTGCCGGTCCTCGTGACCGTGGATGCTCACGCGAGATGGTAGTGGCGGGCAGCGTTGCTGACCCGAAGTGAAAGTACCTACAGACCGGACGGGGTCGATACTGTGTGGCCGTGTCCACGTTTTCGTTGCCGATCACACCCCGCTACGCGGAGATCGATCAGCAGGGTGTCGTGTTCAACGGGCATTACCTCACCTGGTTCGACGAGGCGTGCACCGGATTCCTCGACCATCTCGACGTCACCTATCCCGGCCTGATCGCGAGCGGTTACGACATCCAGGTGGTGCACAGCGAGATCGACTTCAAGGGACCGGTCAGGTGGCGTGACGCGGTACGCGTCGAGGTCCATTGCGAGAGAATCGGATCCACCAGCTTCACCCTGGGCTTCAGTGTGATGCGCAGCCGCGACGGCGACACCGAACAAACCGCTGTGCGCGGCCACAACGTCTACGTGGTGGTCTCCACCGAGGACTGGGCCAAGCGCCCGATCCCTTCGGTGCTGCGCGAAGCGCTCACTTCGGTTGAGCGTCAACCTCATAACGCGTCCGAATGAACAGCCGACTGGCCCCACGCCGAGGGCACGGAACGGTACGGTCGACACATGGGCCACGGTCACGATCATGGACATCAGCGCGACCTTCCGCCGGGCATGATCGAGCAGCTCGAGCTGGCCTACGCAGGCGTGGCGTCTTTCGGACATCGGCCATTCCTCACCGAGGTCGAACAGCTGGAGTCGTGGCGACCCGATGTGGCGATCGTCGGGGCACCGTTCGACGTCGGGACGACGAACCGGCCCGGCGCGCGCTTCGGCCCGCGTGCGATTCGCGCCACCGCCTACGAGCCGGGCACTTATCACCTGGATCTGGGGCTGGAGATCTTCGACTGGCTCGAAGTCGTCGACTTCGGCGACGCATATTGCCCGCACGGCCAGACAGAGGTCTCACACAACAACATTCGTGAGCGCGTGCACGCCATCGCGTCGCGCGGCATCGTGCCTGTCATCCTCGGCGGCGACCACTCGATCACCTGGCCGGCCGCAACCGCCGTCGCCGATGTGCACGGATACGGCAACGTCGGCATCGTGCACTTCGATGCGCACGCCGACACCGCCGATGAGATCGAAGGCAACCTCGCCAGCCACGGGACGCCGATGCGGCGGCTCATCGAATCCGGTGCCGTACCCGGTAGCCACTTCGTGCAGGTCGGTCTCCGCGGCTACTGGCCGCCGCAGGACACCTTCGAGTGGATGCAGGAACAGCGCATGACCTGGCACACCATGCAGGAGATCTGGGATCGCGGCTTCAAGGAGGTCATGCGCGACGCCGTCAGCGAGGCGCTGGCCAAGGCCGAGAAGCTGTACGTCTCCGTCGACATCGACGTGCTCGACCCCGCCCATGCGCCGGGCACCGGCACGCCGGAGCCGGGAGGTATCACGACCGCGGATCTCCTGCGACTGGTGCGGCAGCTCTGCCGCGAACACGACGTCGTCGGCGTCGACGTGGTCGAGGTGGCACCCGCATACGACCATGCGGAGCTGACCGTCAACGCCGCGCACCGCGTGGTTTTCGAAGCGCTCGGTGGCATGGCCGCCCGCCGCCGAGATGCCACACCCGATGCCGCGCCGCCGGGTCCGCCCGCCCGGTAGCCCAGGCCGAGGGGATAATGGGGTCATGTCCGGAACGCTGTTCTTCGATGGCAAGTGTGGGATGTGCACGCGATCACGGGATTTCTTGCTGAAACTCAACCGCACCGGTGAGCTACATACAGAACCTCTGCAGACGCCCGGCACCTCGGAGCGGCTCGGCATCCCCGACTCGGCCTTGATGGACGCGGTCCGCTGGCTGGACTCCAACGGCGACGTGTACGCAGGCGCCGAGGCGGCCAACGCCGCAGTGTCGGCCGCCCTGGGCACCCGGATTCCGCTGACGGTCTACCGCATCCCTGGCATCCGTTCGCTCGAGGATGCGGTGTACCGCTGGGTCGCCGATCATCGCTACCGCTTACCCGGCACCACCCCGTACTGCGAATCGCATCCGGTCTCCTGCTGACCGGACCGGTCAGCCACACGGTGGAAGACATGCTTTAACGAGATCACAGAGTGACTTCGGTCCACGCGGGGTTGTCGTGCCGATGGTCGCCGGTGTTGCGGCACTCGCCGTACAGCCGCATCGTGGCGGAGGTCGGGTCGTCGAGATTGCGTTGCAGAACCGCCGTGACGCCGCCCTTGGTGAGTTTTCGGCCGAAATGCTCGGCTTTCGCGGGCGCGTCCGCCCACCCGTCGACGACCATAGCCGACGCGACCTCGTCGAGGTATCGGATCCAATCACTCTGCGGCAGAGTGAAGTTCATATACAGAGCCACCTGGTAGGGCGGGCCGTTCTGCGTCGCGCAGGATACGAACGAGTAGCCGCCGGCAGCATCCTGTAGGTGCGCGGCGGCAACGATCCGCCGTGCCGAACCCACCACCTGCTCGATGGCTTGCTCATCAGTCAACGGTGCGCCGAACTGGCCGACCGGGTCGGCCTCGTGCCGATCGACGACGACCAGAGCCACGCCGAGCACCAAGGACAGCACGAGCGCGGACCACAGCAGTGACCTCGACTGCGTCGAGGTGAGCCAACCGGTGCGGTTCACGGTCGACGTCAACCGCGTCCGGCGATCCCGCTGATCAACCGCTCGCACACGGCGTCCATCTCCGTGCGCGCCCGCTCGCGGTCCGGCGCGCGGGACACGAACAGCGCCGCCTCGTCCAGCGCGCCGAGCAGCACATGCGCGGTCGGACGTAGAGGTTGCTCGGGAACGACACCCTCGGCAATCGCATGAGCGAGCATTCCCTCGATCACCCCGAGCCCGTACTTGACGCCCACTTCACGCCAGCGATCCCATCCCAGCACCGCCGGTGCGTCGATCAAGACGATCTGCTGCACATCGGGCGCCGCGCAGCCGTCGAGGAACAGACGAGCCCCGACCCGCATCGCCTCCAGCGGGTCGAGCGGCTGCAATTCCACGATCTGGCGGGCGATGTCCTCGACCAGTTGCCGTTCGGCCTGCTCGTAGACCGCGGCGAACAAACCCACCTTGTCGTCGAACTGGTGATACAGCGCTCCCCTCGTCACACCGGCGGCCTCCACGATCGCCTGGGTGGATACCTCGTTGAACCCTTTGTCCGCGAACAGCTTTCGGCCGGTCTCGATCAGCAGCGCGCGGGTGGCAGCCGTCCGTTCCGCCTGGGTGCGACGAGTCGCCGCCGGCGCCGCACCTCGATCGTTGACTTTCATACAGCCTGCACGTAACTTTCATACCAAGTGTTTGTAAGTAAGGAGAGGATAGCGAACATGCCGCAGGTCGCACTGGAACAGGCCACCATCGACTACCGCGTGTTGGGGCCCCAGGATTCGCCGCATCCACCTGTGGTGTTCGTGCACGGAATCCTCGTCGACAGCCGGCTGTGGGATCGCGTGGCAGATGGGCTGGCCAGTAAGGGGTTTCGCTGCTACCTGCCGAACTGGCCGCTCGGCTCGCACACGATCCCCGTCAACGACGGCGCCGAGTTGTCGCCCCGGGCGGTCGCCACGATGATCGACGACTTCATCGAGAAGCTGGGCCTGGCGGACGTGACGCTGGTCGGCAACGACACCGGCGGCGGGCTGTGCCAGTTGGTCATCGACGCCTACCCGGAGAACGTGGGGCGCGTGGTCCTGACCAACTGCGACGCGTTCGACAAGTTTCCGCCGTTCCCCTTCACGTTGGTGTTCGCGCTGTTGCGCGGACCGGTGTCGATCAAGGTGCTGTTCGAACAGATGCGGATCAAGGCCCTGCGGCATTCCCCACTCGGCTTCGGCCTCCTGGTCAACCCCGACCCGCAGCTGACGGCATCCTGGCTCGAGCCTGCCCGCACCGACGTCCGGATCCGGCGTGACCTCGCCCGGCTGTTGCGTGCCGTCGCCAAGACAGACCTCACCGACGTGTCGACGCGGCTGCACCGCTTCACCAAACCGGTCACCATCGTCTGGGGGCAACGTGACCGCGCGTTCACCCCGTCGCTCGGCCGCAGACTTGCCGCCCTGTTCCCCACCTCGACCCTGATCGAGGTACCCGAGTCGAGAACCTTCGTGTCGCTCGACGCGCCGTCGGCGGTGATCGACGCGATCGCCACGGTGGGAGCCGGTGCCCGCTGACCCTTCTCGCCACGGGTGATTCGTCGCGAGGCGGGTACTCCGGTCTCCGACGACAGGAGGCGGCGCATGGGCGCAGACGTTTCGACCGAGACAGTCACGACGCAGGTTCCGAGCCGGCTGGACCGCCTTCCGTGGTCCCGATTCCACTGGCGGGTCGTGATCGGGCTGGGCGGGGTCTGGATTCTCGACGGGCTCGAGGTCACCATGGTCGGCAACGTCGCCGATCGCCTCACCGAACCGGGCAGTGGAATCGAAATGTCCGCCGCCCAGATCGGCGTCGCGGCTGCGATTTACATCGCGGGGGCGTGTCTGGGCGCGTTGTTCTTCGGCCAACTCACCGACCGCTTCGGCCGCAAAAAGCTGTTCATCCTCACCCTGGTGCTGTACCTGACAGCCACGGTGGCAACGGCTTTCGCCTTCGCGCCGTGGTACTTCTACATAGCCCGCTTCTTCACCGGGGCGGGCATTGGCGGCGAGTACGCAGCGATCAACTCCGCCATCGACGAGTTGATCCCCGCGCGCGTCCGCGGCCGTGTCGATCTCATCATCAACGGCTCGTACTGGCTGGGCGCGGCGGGTGGCGCGGCGGGCGCCCTGTTGCTGCTGAACACGTCGATCTTCCCGCAGGACCTCGGTTGGCGACTCGCGTTCGGCATCGGCGCGGTGTTCGGCCTCGCGGTGCTGGTGGTCCGGCGCAACGTTCCCGAGAGCCCACGCTGGCTGTTCATCCACGGGCGCCAGGAGGAAGCCGAGCGGATCGTCCGCGAGATCGAAGACGAAGTCGCGCGCGAGACCGACAAGACCCTGGCGGAACCCGAGGGATCGCTGACGATCCGGCCACGCAAGACGATCTCGTTCGTCGAGATCGCCAAAGTCGCGTTCACCCGCTACCCCAAACGCGCGATCCTCGGCCTGGCGTTGTTCATCGGGCAGGCCTTCCTGTACAACGCCTTCACCTTCAACCTCGGGACGCTGCTCGGCACGTTCTATGGAGTGGCGTCTGGGACCGTGCCACTGTTCTTCGTGGTGTGGGCACTGAGCAACTTCGCGGGTCCGCTGCTACTGGGCCGAATGTTCGACACCGTCGGCCGCAAGGCGATGATCTCGCTGGCGTATCTGGGCTCCGCGGCGGTGGCGGTTGGGCTCACCGCGCTCTTCTATGCAGAGGCCGGCGGTGTCGTCGTCTTCATCGCTGTGTTGTCGGCGTGCTTCTTCCTCGCGTCCTCGGGTGCGAGCGCGGCGTACCTGACGGTCAGCGAGATCTTTCCCATGGAGACTCGCGCGTTGGCGATCGCGTTCTTCTACGCGGTCGGTACCGCCATCGGCGGCATCACCGGACCGCTGCTGTTCGGCGCGCTCATCGACACCGGCGATCGCGGCCCGGTCGCGATCTCGTTCCTCATCGGGGCCGCGGTGATGGCACTAGGCGGTGTCGCCGAGCTGATCTTCGGCGTGAAAGCAGAGGGTCAGAACCTGGAGGACATCGCCGCGCCGCTGACCACAGCCGACGAGAAGCCGGCGTGACGTTCGCGTGCCGGGTGTTCGGCCATCAGCCGGCGTTCCACGCTGACGGCAGCATCATGCGATGGGCGTGCCGCCGCTGCGGACAGTCAAGCGGTGCAAAGGAGTACGCGACCGCCACCGAGGCCGCACGATATGCCGCGGCCTTCAACAAACGTGACGCCGACGATCTCGGTAAGCGCGCACCGCTGATCGGCCTGTTGCCGCTGCGGTTGTGGCGGCGGCTGCGCTCGCGCTAGTTCTTGACGAGCGTGAACTGGCAGATGTCGGTGTAGCCCTCACGGAAGAGATCCGCACAGCCGGTCAGGTACTTCATATACCGGTCGTAGACCTCTTCGTTCTGGATTGCAATGGCCTCGTCCTTGCTGGCCGACAGCTTGTCCGCCCAGATGTCCAGCGTCCTGGCGTAGTGCATCCGCAGCGGCTGGACTCGGGTGACCTCGAAGCCGACCTTGGCGGAGTGCTCCTCGACGGTCGATACGAAGGGCAGCATCCCGCCGGGGAAAATTTCGTCCATGATGAACTTGAAGAACTTCAGCTTCGTCATGGTCAGCGGCAACCCGCGCTCGGCGAACTCCTCGTCGCTGGGCTTGACGATGGTGTGTAACAACATCACGCCGTCGCTCGGCAGCGCGGTATAGGCCATCTTGAAGAAGTCGTCGTAGCGGTCCGCGCCGAAATGCTCGAACGCGCCGATCGACACGATGCGGTCAACGGGCTCGTCGAACTGCTCCCAGCCCTCAAGCAGCACCCGCTTGGTGCGCGTGCTCGGCGACTCGGCGAACACCTTTTCGACGTGGGCCTTCTGGTTCTCGCTCAGCGTGAGACCGATGACGTTGACGTCGTACTTGTCCAATGCGCGATTCAGCGTGGCACCCCAGCCGCAGCCGACGTCCAGCAGCGTCATTCCGGGCTGCAGACCCAACTTGCCCAGCGATAGATCGATCTTCGCGATCTGCGCTTCTTCCAGTGTCATGTCATCGCGCTCGAAGTACGCGCAGCTGTACGTCTGCGTCGGATCGAGGAAGAGCCGGAAGAACTCATCGGACAGGTCGTAGTGCGACTGCACGTCCTCGAAGTGTGGCTTGAGGCCGTCGGCGTCGTTGGTCGTTTCTGGCAAGTTCTAAGCCTCTGACGTTCTTGTTTAGGAATGGTTGCGAGGGCTCCGCACCGATGCGGTTGCCTCCCCCGATCAACTGCGCAGTTTACGCACAATACCTGAGTCAGCCCGTATCGGACTCTAGGAGGGTGCCCAGTCATGTCCATTCCATGCACGACCGCCAGCGAAGTTTCCTGGATGCATCTTCGTGGCCAGTGGACAGGCCTGGTAGTTGACTCTGGCAACTAATTAGTTGACGATGGCAACTATGCCGGAAGTCGTGGACAAGGTCCGCGAATTCAACCGCTTCTACACCCGCGTCGTCGGCCTGTTGCGGCCCGATCTCGCAGGCTCGCAGTTCGGTTTGACCGAGGCCAGGGTCCTGTTCGAGGTGGCGCACAGCAACGGCGCTACCGCGTCGGACCTGCGACGCGAACTGGGCCTCGACGCGGGCTATCTCAGCCGCATCCTTGGCTCGTTCACCACGGCCGGTCTGGTCGACCGTGAACGTTGCGGAGAGGACGGGCGCAGGCAGATCATCCGGTTGACCGACGCCGGACGGCGCGCGTTCGCGGATCTCGACCGGTTACAGGTCGAGGCGATCCATGCGCTGTTGGCGCCGTTGGACGAACCGCATCGTCAGGAACTCGTCACATCCATGGGGCGCGTGCGGCGTGCTCTCGGCGGGCCGCGAGCACACCCGGACGTGGTCATTCGTCCCCCGCGGCCCGGCGATCTCGGGTGGGTCGTGGAGCGCCACGGAGCGCGCTATGCCGCGGAGTACGGCTGGGACGTGACCTTTGAAGCATTGGTCGCCCGCGTGGTCGCCGACTTCGCCGAACGCGGCGACGCGCAGCGGGAGGCGGGCTGGATCGCGGAGCGCGACGGCGAACGCATCGGCTGCGTGTTCTGCACGACCACCGACAGGTCAGATACCGCGCAGCTTCGGCTGCTGCTCGTCGAACCGTCCGCCCGCGGATTCGGCGTCGGCACACGGCTCGTAGACGAGTGTCTGCGATTCGCCAAGAGGGCGGGGTACACGCGAATCACGCTGTGGACCAACGATGTCCTGTTGGCCGCCCGGCGAATCTATGAGCACGCGGGTTTCGAGTGCGATCGCCGCGAGGCCCACCACAGCTTCGGGCAGGACCTGGTCGGCGAGTATTGGTCGCGCACCCTGCGGTGACCCGTCTCAGCTGATACCGCGGGTGGCTATGACTCGTCGCCCGCCGTGGCCCGACCTCTGTCAAGAGATCTCGAAGCAACCTTGGGCCTGGAACGCCACGCCACGACTAGCGCAAGGCACGCCAGCACGAGCAGCGCAGCCACCCACGGCCACGCCCCGTGTCTATGGGTCCAGCCTGCGAGCGCGCCCTGCAGTCGTCCGGCGGCGGCGATCACCGGATCGGCAGGATCGCCGTCCCCCGCGAACAGGCGCACCTCGTAGAGGCCGTAATAGCTCACATAGAGACCGACGACGACCAGCAGTGCCCCACTGAATCGGTTGACGTACGGGAGGATTCGGCGCATCCGCTCAGCAACGCCGGAACTCGCCAGGGCAGCGGCGACCGCCAACACGCCGACCACCAGTGTGAACCCGGCGATATAGGCCACGTATACGAGCACACCGAGATGAGCCCCACCCTTCAACGCCACGCCCGTGGCCGCGAGGAACGGACCGACGGTGCATGACAACGACGCGAGGGCGTAA
Source organism: Mycolicibacterium rhodesiae NBB3 (assembly GCF_000230895.2). The sequence goes on along the minus strand of NC_016604.1, from coordinate 4,986,719 downwards.
CTGAGCCCGTAGCCGAACATCGAACCGAGGCGCGCGGTCGGTGCCCACTTAGCATGCGCGACCGGACTCAGCGCCGCGAAGTCGCGGCCGGCCAGCAGCCAGATGCCGAGCGCGACGAGGAGAACGCCGATGACCACCGTGACGTACGGCAGGTAGCGCTGCACCGTCGATGCGGCGGTGACCGTCAGCAATGCGAACGTGCCGAACACCGCGATGAAGCCCAGCGCCATCGCCGCGGTCGCCGCGACCGCCCGGCCCAGCGCGGTCAGCACCCCGCTCCGTTCACTGTCGACGTCGCTGCGGACCACCAGCGCGAGGTAGCCGGGAAGCATCGCGAAACCACAGGGGTTCAGCGCCGCCACCAACCCTGCGGCGAACGCCAAGCCGAGGAGTTCTTGGTTCACGCGCGGCCTTCGTGGTTCACGCGCGGCCGGCCTACTTGAGCGCCGCTACCCGGTCGGCCAGCTCCTGCTCCGGCATCGCCGCCGTCGGATTGTTCACGAACGTCGACGAACCATCGGCGCGGTAGAACACGTAGGCCGGCTGCCATGGCACGTCGTAGCGCGCCCAGATGGAACCGTCGGCGTCATTGAGATTCGTAAAGTTGAGGTTGTACTTCGAGACGAAGCCCTCCATGTCCGAAACGCTGGAACGGGCCGCTACGCCGACGAAGGTCACGTCTGGGTTGGCCGCGGCGACCTTGCTGACGTTCGGCGCCTCGGCGTTGCAGAAGGGGCACCACGGCGTCCAGAACCACAACACCGCAGGCTTACCGACCAGACTCGACCCGGCGAACGGCGCCCCGGACAGCGTCGTTCCGGTGAATTGCAGGCGGTCGTCGGCAACCGCGGCGGGCGGGTTGACCAGGCCAACAGCCAGCACGGCGGCGAGGGCGGCCAGCGTGACCGACCGGCCGAACCTGATGAATCGATGCCTCATTCCCGATCTCCTCCCGATCACAGCGCAGCGCCCATGAATGGCCAGCTGATTGTCCCCGGCCGCATACTTCCAAACACGCTCGAGCGGCGGTCGTGGTTCAGTTCTGGCGCGGGAGAAGTTCGGCCACGAATCGGTCGATGAATGCCGATGCGCTGCAGAGCCCCGCCGATCGGATGACGAACTTGCTCAGTCCCGCTTCCAGATACGCGTCGAGTTGACGATGCAGGCGTGACCAGCTGTCCGCGATCAGCTCCGCGGGCTCCACGTCGGGCCGACGCCGCCGCACCGCCGCGACCAGTTCGCCCGACACATCGCCGTCACACACCGCGAGGTTGATGCCGTAATGGTCGGCCTCGATCTCACGTCCGGCCTGGGCTGCCGCACGCTCGATCTGCGCGCGACCGTCGCGGGCCTCCGCGGGGGTGAGAAAGCTGCCCAGCCACCCGTCACCGAGCTGACCGATCCGACGAAAACCTGCGGGCGCCGATCCGCCGAGCCAGATGTCCAACGGCTTGCTCGGGCGCGGCAGCACGCCGACCGAACTCACCGAGAAGTAGTTCCCTGCGAAGGAGACATCCTCGCCCTCCAGAACGGATCTCAGCAACCGAAGCGCCTCATCGAAAACAGCGGCCCGCTCACCCTCGGGGACCACGAAGATCTCCCGCTCGGCCGGGATGGCCGACCGCAGGCCGAACACCGGCAATACCCGCTTGGGTGCCAGCGCCGCCAGTGACGCCAGCTGTTTCGCGACCAGGACCGGGTGCCGACCCGGAAGAACGGCTACCGACGTCCCGACCTTCAGGTCGGCCGTGCGCGCCAGCGCGTGCGCCATGCCGATGAACGGGTCGACGGCCTTGCTGTAGACGAGCTCGGAGAACCACAGCGAATCGACGCCGTTGTCCTCCAGATGGTCGACGATGTCCGGCAGTTCATCCGGGCCTGTTTCGGCGCCCAATCCGATACCGAAGCGAATCTTCACACCGCGCCTCCTGGCCTTCGCCGCCAATGCTACGGTTCGAAATTGCCTGCAAGCAAAGGCCATTACCGAAGGCAGGGGTAGGTATGGAGGGCTCGGTCACGGTGTCCATGGCGGCACCGGCAGACAAGATCTGGAATCTCATCGCCGACGTGCGCAACACCGGTCGCTTCTCACCGGAGGTGATGGAAGCCGAGTGGGTCGGTGCGGCGACCGGTCCCGCGCTCGGTGCGCGGTTCCGCGGTCACGTCAAGCGCAACGAAATCGGGCCCGTGTACTGGACGACGTGCGAGGTCACCGCGTGCGAGCCGGGGCGCGAATTCGGCTTCGCCGTACTACTCAACGGCAAGGCGGTGAACAACTGGCATTACCGGCTCACCCCGGTCGACGGCGGCACCGACGTCACCGAATCCTTTCGGCTCGACGACTCGCTCACCATGAAGCTGTTCTCGATCTTCGGCGGTCAACTGCGCCGTCGCCGCAACATCCGCGACATGCGAAAGACGTTGGAACGGATCAAGGCCGTCGTCGAGGGACCAGAGGCCGGCTGACGGGTCAGAGGCTGCGCAGGCGACGAACCCGATCGCTGATGGCCCGCTGCGAAACGGCAGCCCCGTGGGCCAGCGCTTCGAATGCATGCGGGCAACCCGGGTACACGTGCAGCTCCGTCGGGACTCCCGCGTCACCCAGTCGACGCGCGTATTCGATGTCCTCGTTGCGGAACACATCGAGGTCGCCGACGTCGAGGTAGGTGTCGGGCAGCCCGGTGAGGTCGTCGGCGCGCGCCGGTGCGGCGTACGGCGAAACGCCTTCTCCCCCGGCGTTGTCGCCCAACAGCGCACCCCAACCGGTGATGTTGTCGTCGTAGGTCCATGTCAAGAACGGCTGCAGATCCGTATTCGGAGTCACCGGCCGATCGTCGAGCATCGGGTAGATCAGGATCTGTTGCGCGACGGCGGGGCCCGCCCCGGTCCCGCGCCATCAGGCACACCCCCGCCGCCAGACCGCCACCCGCGCTGTCGCCCATCACCGCCAGGCGTGTGGGGTCGACTCCGAGGTCCGCCGCATGTTCGGCGAGCCAGACCAGTGCGCTGTAGCAATCCTCGATCGGCGTCGGATGCGGGTGCTCGGGTGCCACTCGGTAGTCCACCACCAGCATCGGCACACCAGACGCCGCGACGTACTCCCGCACCGCCAGGTCGTACAGGGGGCCGATCTGCTCGAGACCGAAGATCATGCCGCCGCCGTGTAGGTAGAGCGCGGCGCTGCCGGACCTCTCCCCATCGGACGGGCGGTACCACGTCAGCGCCACGGTTGCACCGTCCGATGCGGTCAAGGCCAACTGGTCGGTGTCGACGCCGGCGGTCGGCGCCCGCCTGGAACCGACCAGATCGAACATCCGGTGGCCGCTGATGCGGCGCGCCTCGACGTCACCGACGGCAGCGGACTCCGACTCGCCGAGTTCTGCGAGCAGGGGCGCCATTTCCGCGAGAACCTGCTCGTCGATGCCGAGTGTCATGGCAGCGACAGTAACGCGGATGCCGCGCGGTTGAAGGTGGCTTGAATCCCCTCCGGCGGACGGTCCGGTTTGGTAGAACAGGTTCTAGTTTCTCGAGCCGAGGGAGTCTGCGATGGGCAAGTGGTCACGTGCGGAGCTCGAGGAGGCCTGGCGCCGGTACCAGGAATCCGTCGTCGAGGTCGGAAAGACTTGGGACTGGTCCAGTTACGCCGATCATTTCACCGAGGACGCCCGCTACGTCGAGCATGCCCTCGGCAACATGGAAGGCCGCGAGAACATCCGTGAGTGGATCGTCTCGACGATGAACACGTTCCCCGGCAGCGAGATGCCGACGTACCCGGTGGAGTGGTATTCGATCGACGAAGACAAGGGCTGGGTCATCTTCAAGAACATCAACACCATGCGCGATCCGGGCGACGGCAGCGTGCACGGCGCGGGCGTCATCACCGTCCTCGAGTATGCGGGCGACGACAGGTGGAGCTATGAGGAAGACGCCTACAACCCGATGAACTTCATGGTGATGATCCAGCAGTACATCCAGCGCAGCCACGAGCTCGGCACCATTTCCGAGGACGCCCGCGCATTCGCCAAGAACATGAACTGGGAACTGACCTGACGCGCGAGGAGAGTCATGAGTAAGTGGTCACGCCAGGAGATCGAGGACACCTTCTCCCACCACCAGGATCTCGTTGTCGAGATCGGCAAGTCGTGGGAGTGGGCGCGCTACGGCGAACTGTTCACCGAGGATGCGACGTACGTGGAGCACCTATACGGCAAGATGGCCGGTCGCGAGGCGATCAGTACATGGATTGCGTCGACGATGGACACCTTCCCCGGTAGCGAGATGCCCTTCTACCCCGTCACGTGGTATTCGATCGACACGGAGAAGGGCTGGGTCTTCAGCGAGATCATGAATCGGATGAAGGATCCCGGGGACGGCACGATCTTCGAGGCGCCGTGCATAACGATACTGCGGTACGGCGGCGACGGGATGTGGCACAACGAGGAGGACGCCTACAACCCGACGAACTTCCTGCCGATGGTCCAGGGTTACATCCAGCGCAGCCATGAACTCGGCACAATTTCCGATGATGCCAGGACCTTCGCCAAGAACATGAATTGGCAACTGACCTAACGAAATACGAAGTCGCTCGGATCGGGTTCGCGGGTCCAGGTCCAGTAGTCGACGAGGCGCCACGGGCTGAGCGTGTGGATCTCGCCGAAGCTGTTCTTGAAGAACGAATGCTTGACACTCGGCTGTGACCACACCATCTTGGCCATCTCCGCCTGACTGCGTTCGTGCCAGTCTTTGGTCTTCTCGACCGTCGGCTCCATGGTGGCGTGCCTACCTTCGATGAGCAGCTCCAGACATTCGCTGATGTACCGCATTTGGCACTCGGAGTGGAAGATCAGGCTGCCCCCGCTCGCCAGCCAGGTACCCGGACCGTTCATGCAGAAGAAGTTCGGATAGCCCGGAATCGTGATGCCAAGGTACGCCGACGGCCTTTCCCCCCAGCGCTCAGAGAGAATCTCGCCGTCCCGGCCCCGAATTGTCATGGGCCACAACATTTTGGTGTGCTCGAAACCGGTGGCGTAGACGATGATGTCGGCCGGATATCTGTGCCCGTCCTCGGTGACCACCGCATCGGCTTCGATGTGGTCGATGCCGGTGCGCACCAGTTCGACGTTGTCGCGCGTCAGCGTCTTCAGCCAGCTGCCGTTGTCCTGCAGTGTGCGCTTGCCAGTGGCCGGATAGTCGGGCACGACCTTGGCCGCCAACTCGGGTTTGTCGTTGATCTGGCTGGTGATCCATTCGGTGAACATGATCCGCGTGATCTCGTTGATCTCGCTGACCGCTTTCTGCTGGTCCGGATAGTCTGGGTCGACGCGGGCCGCGTCCAGACCCTTGTCACACCCCGGCCAGAAAATCAGGAAGCGGTACCACCGCCCGTAGAACGGAAGGTGGCGCAGCGCCCACTGCACACCGGGCCCAACCCGCTCGTGGTAATTCGGATTCGGAAACATCCACTGCGCCGTGCGCTGAAACACGGTGAGACGGTTGACATCCGGCGCGATCGTCGGGGCGATCTGAAATCCGCTGGCCCCCGCGCCGATCATCGCGACCTTCTTGTCACGGAGATCGACCGAGTGGTCCCATTGGCTGGAATGGAAGGCCGGTCCGGCGAAATCATGCTGACCGTCGATCAGAGGAACGTGCGGCCGGTCGAGTTGTCCGACCGCGCTGATCACGGCGCGAGCGGTGAGCTCCGTCGTCGTGCCGTCGCGCCCGAGCACCCGCACCCGCCACGTCGCGTCGGCATCGCGCCACGAGGCCTCCGTCACCTCGGTCTCCCAGAGCACGTGAGGTGCGATGTCGTACTTGTCCATCACACCCTGGAAGTACGCCTGTAGCTCAGGTTGCTCGGCGAAGAAGTGCGTCCAGTGATCGGTCGGCTCGAAGCTGTAGCAGTAGAAGTGATTTCCCACGTCGACACGCGCACCGGGGTAACTGTTCTGGTACCAGGTGCCCCCGACGCCGGCGTTCTTCTCCACGATCGTGAACGGAATGCCGGCTTCCTTGAGCCGGATCCCGGCGAGCAGGCCGGATTCACCGCATCCGATGACGACAACACCGAAGTCTTCGCGGGCGGCCTCGTGCACTTCGCCGGTCGCCCTGGCGTCGCGGCCGTCGAGCTCCATCTCCTCCAGAACCATCGGCACGTACTCGGCTGGCACCGGTTCGCACACCAGCCACTGCATCATCTCGTGCAGCAGCTCGGGGCTGACGGGTTCTGGTTCCGGGCATCCCCGGTCGCGGTAATCCGCGATGACCTCCAGTGCGATCTTGCGGACCGCCGCCTTGTCCTCCTCGGACATGTAGCCCTGCACTTCGTTGAGAAAAAGTCCCGCCGGCTTCAGTGCGCCGCGAATCAGCTCGGGGTCTGCGGACATGTGCACCAGCGACAGCATCAGGGTCGGGATACTGACGTCGAGCAGCGCTTCGGCTATCTCGTCGTCCGTCGTCGTAAAGGGTTGTCCGGCATGTGGGTTGCGCACAACTCGTGCTACCACGCCGGATCCCGGATTGGAACATGTTTCAGAAATCCGTGACGGCAGGGCGACGTGAACCTACTCTCGACGTGTGGGTATCTCGACACGCGTCAACGGGGCCGTTCCCCCGCACATGCCGCTCTCGGACATCGAGCTGTCCGACTGGAAGTTCTGGGTCCTCGACGACGATATGCGCGACGGCGCATTCGCCACGCTGCGGCGTGAGGCACCGGTGTCCTTCCACTCTCCGCTGGAGACTCCGGGTGTGGAGCCTGGTCCAGGCCATTGGGCGCTGACGCGATTCGACGACGTGCATTTCGCGAGCCGCCATCCCCACATCTTCAGCTCGAGCCCGGGGATCACCATCAACGATGCCAACCCCGAAGTGTCGGAGTTCTTCGGCTCGATGATCGCCATGGACGACCCGAAACACCTGCGCCTGCGCAACATCGTCAGCAGGGCGTTCACCCCGCGCGTCGTCGCGCGGACCGAAACGTCGGTCCGGGAGCGGGCACGACGCCTCGTCGAGAAGATGATCGCCGACAACCCCGACGGAACCGGCGAGGTCGTCGCCGACCTCGCGGGCCCGCTGCCCCTGCAGGTGATCTGCGACATGATGGGCCTGCCCGAGGAGGACCATCAGCAGATCTTTCACTGGACGAACGTCATCCTCGGGTTCGGCGACAAGGACATCGCCACGGACTACGAGGAATTCGTCAAGGTCGCGATGGACATCGGCGCATATGCGACCGCGCATGCCGAGGACCGTCGCGCCAACCCGCAGGAGGACCTGACGACCGCACTGGTTCAGGCCGAGGTCGACGGTGAGCGGCTGACATCGGCCGAGATCGCCTCGTTCTTCATCCTGCTGGTGGTCGCCGGCAACGAGACCACGCGAAACGCGATCAGCCATGGAGTGCTCGCACTGACCCGCTATCCCGACGAGCGCGCGCGGTGGTGGGCTGATTACGAAGCGATGGCACCCACCGCTGTCGAGGAGATCGTCCGGTGGGCGTCACCGGTCATCTACATGCGACGCACGTTGACCGAGGACTGCGAGCTGAGCGGCACGAAGATGTCGAGGGGCGAGAAAGTCTCGATGTGGTATTGCTCGGCCAACCGCGACGAGGACAAGTTCGCCGATCCGTGGCTGTTCGACGTCGGCCGCAACCCGAACCCGCATGCCGGGTTCGGGGGCGGCGGCGCGCACTTCTGTCTGGGTGCCAATTTGGCGCGACGTGAGATCAGCGTCGTCTTCGAGGAACTGCACCGCCAGATTCCGGACATCGCCGCAACCGAGGAACCCCGGCGGCTGTTGTCGCCGTTCATCCACGGCATCAAGCGGTTGCCGGTGGCCTGGACGCCGCCTGAGCGGCGCATGCCGTGATCAGCGCGCGCCCACCAGGTTCGCGAGCGCCGCGATCGGGGTGTCGTCGAGGTGCTGGCAGAGGTCGCGCGCGTCCTCGAACACCTGGTGTGCCCCGGCTTCTTCGAGTTCGCACTTCGAGACTCCCCCACTGAGCAGTGCGATTGTGAGCACGTCGGCGCGCTTGCACGCCTCGACGTCCCACACCGCATCGCCGACGAAAACTGCGTGCGCGGCCTCGACGCCGGCGCGTTCCAGTGCGACGTTGATGATGTCTGGACGGGGCTTGGCGGTGTCGACGTCCTCCGACGAGGTCGTCGCCGAGACCAAGTTGTCGCAATCCAGCACATCGCGCAGGATGGCGAGTTCATCGTCGGGCGCCGAGGTGGCCAGAACGACTTGCACACCGAGCTTTTCGACGGCCTCCAGCAGCTCGCGGGCACCGGGCAACGGGCGCAGCAATGACGCCGTCTCCTTGTAGTACTGCGAGTGCAGATCTTTCGCCCGCGCGTGGGCGTCGTCGTCAGCGCCCTCGGCGAGGGTCGACACGAGGGTGCTGCCGTCCATCCCGATCGAGCGGTGGATTCGCCATCCGTCGACGGGTGTACCGATGTCGGCGAACGCCCGAATCCACGCAGCGACGTGGAGGTAGTTCGAGTCGACAAGGGTGCCGTCGATATCGAACAGCACCGCCGCACTGACGTCGCGTTTGTGTTTTCTCACGAACGATGACGCTCGTGGGAGGCGGTCGGCTGCTGCGGCATGGTCGTCGCCGTATCGGTGCGCACCTCGTCGGCCTTGCCGGGTGCGTGCTCGGCGGTGCTGCCCTTCGGATCCAGCTTGTCGACCCGCTCTCGATGGGCGTCCAGTTCTTCGCGCGTCGTGTCGACCTCTTCGCGATGCGAACGGGCGGTGTTCTCCAGGCGAGCGGCTTCGGCGGCCTTCGCCTCGGCCTCTGCCTTGGCGGCCCTTGCCCGGGCTTCCGTCTCGGCGGCGACGGCTGCGCGCTTCTCCAGGTGCTCGGTCCGGTGTCCGATTTCGCCGCGCAAGCGCTCTGCCTCGGCGCGACGGCGCGAGTTGCGGATGGTCCACGCGACGAATGCGATGACAACGATCGCCACGACGGCGACAACGATCCAGACGACGGCATTGCTGTCCATGTCGGCTCCTTCTGACTGTCCCGGGTCACGACGATTGACGAACCCGCTAATTCTGCGAATGCCCGTCCGTCCAGGCACCTAAACAGCGGTGGCGCGGAGGCGCTCGGATGCCTACGATGACTCGTCGCATATGGTTTGCCATAATCACCTTTGTTTGTATGTTTTCTGTGTTTATATCTCCCGAAAGACGCACAGTATTAGCAGTACATAGTCGACTATCAGCGTTCTGTGTGACTTCGGCTTGCGTGGATCTAGCAAATACGGCATTCTTTGCGGTGAAACAACACGGCATGAGAGGGGTCTCCTGGTGGCGGTCGATCCACTTCGCGTGCTGGTGCTCGGACTCAACTACGCTCCCGAGCCCACCGGAATCTCGCTGTACACATCGGGGCTGGCCGACGGACTCGCGGCCAGGGGGCATCAGGTGCACGTCTTCACGGGGCTGCCGCACTACCCGCAGTGGCAGGTGGCACCGGGTCACGACTCGGGATCGGACACCGGTCCCGAGACGAACCCCAGGGTGTGCCACCTGCCGCACCACGTGCCGTCGCCGCCCTCCATGGCGGGCCGCATCAAGATGGAACTCACCTTCGGTCGCGGCCTCGCGCAGGCGGACTGGGGCGACCCAGACGCGATCGTCGCCGTCACCCCGGCCCTGCTGTCGACGGCGGCAGCGATCGCGAAGTGCCGCTCATCTCGCCGGCGCCCACCGATCGGGGTCTGGGTCCAGGACCTGTACGGACTCGGTGTCGCCGAGACGGGCGCGGCCGGCGGGCCGGCATCGTCGGTCATCAGCCGCGTCGAGAAGACCGTCCTGCGTTCCGCCGATCAGGTCGCGGTGATTCACGACCGCTTCAAATCCCATGTGGTGGAGTCACTCGGCGTCCGCTCCGAACGGGTGAGCGTGATCAGGAACTGGACCCACCTGCGGCCATTGGACCGGTCCGCCCGCGTGCGGGCACGTCGCAGCTTCGGCTGGGCTGACGACGAAGTCGTCGCGCTGCACGCCGGCAACATGGGCGCCAAGCAGGCCCTCGAGAACGTCATCGCTGCGGCGGCAACGGCTGAATCTCACACCAAGCCAGTTCGATTCGTTCTGATGGGCGACGGCAACCAGCGCGCGAAACTCGAGCAGGCCGGCGCCGGAATCTCGACTCTGGAGATGATCGCGCCCCTGCCCGACGCGCGGTACCGTGAAGCGCTGCTCGCCGCCGATGTGTTGCTGGTCAACGAGAAGGCGACCGTCGGCGACATGGCGGTGCCCAGCAAGATCACCTCGTACTTCACGTCCGGTAACCCTGTCGTCGCGGCGACTCGCGCCGACAGCATCACCGCCGCGGAGATCCAGACATCCGGCGGCGGCCTCGTGGTCGCGCCGGAATCGCCGGTCGATCTGTTGGACGCGGTCGAAAAACTCGGCCGCGACAAGGATCTCGCCGCGCAACTCGGCCAGGCGGGCATGGACTTCTGCACCCGCACCCTCTCCCAGACCACTGCGCTGGACCACTTCGAGGAGTGGATCCAGCGGCTCGCGAAGACCGCATCCGGTCGCCGCACCGACACCCGAGGAGTACTGCACGCATGACCAAACGCGCTCTCATCACCGGCATCACGGGCCAGGACGGCTCCTACCTCGCCGAGTTGTTGCTCGCCAAGGGCTACGAGGTGCACGGCCTCATCCGCCGCAGCTCGACCTTCAACACGGTCCGCGTCGACCACCTTTACGTCGACCCGCATGAGCCCGACGCCAAGCTCTTCCTCCACTACGGGGATCTCAGCGATGGCGCGCGCCTCGTCACGCTGCTCGCCAAGATCAGCCCGGACGAGGTCTACAACCTCGCGGCCCAGTCACACGTGCGGGTCAGCTTCGATGAGCCGGAGCACACCGCGGACACCACGGGCGTCGGCACCGTTCGCCTGCTCGAGGCGGTTCGGATGGCCGGCCTGAATTGCCGCTTCTACCAGGCCTCGAGTTCTGAGATGTTCGGCGCCACACCGCCTCCGCAGGACGAAGACACACCGTTCTACCCCCGCTCGCCCTATGGTGCAGCCAAGGTGTACTCGTACTGGATCACCAAGAACTACCGTGAGGCCTACGGCATGTTCGTGGTCAATGGCATCCTGTTCAACCACGAATCACCGCGCCGCGGAGAGACATTCGTGACGCGCAAGATCACGCGGGCCGTCGCGCGCATCGCCGCGGGCCTGGAGCAGTATGTGTACATGGGCAACCTGGACGCGGTACGCGACTGGGGGTACGCCCCCGAGTACGTCGAGGGTATGTGGCGGATGCTGCAGACGGACGAGCCCGACGACTACGTGCTCGCCACCGGCGAGGCTTACACCGTGCGGGACTTCCTGGAGATCGCGTTCGACCACGCGGGCCTCAACTGGCAGGACCACGTCCGGTTCGACGACCGCTACCTGCGTCCGACTGAAGTCGACTCGCTGATCGGCAATGCACTGAAGGCCGAGCGCAAACTGGGCTGGAAACCGCTTGTGCACACTCCGGAACTGGCCCGCATCATGGTCGACGCCGACCGCGAGGCGCTCAAGCACGCCGGAGGCCAATGGATCGACACACCCGACCTGCCGAGCTGGCCGATCTCATGACCGACGACACTCGGGCGTTCGCCCTCGACCGTGGCGAAACCATCTACGTGGCCGGTCACCGCGGCCTGGTGGGTTCGGCGATCTGGCGGGCGCTGCAGACCCGCGGATTCGGCAATCTCGTCGGCCGGTCGTCGGACGAACTGGATCTGACCGATCGGGCGGCGGTGTTCGGGTTCATCTCCGACGTGCGGCCGTCCGTCGTCATCCTTGCGGCCGCCAAAGTCGGTGGAATCAAAGCGAACAATGACTTCCCGGCCGACTTTCTCTCGGAGAACGTCCGGATCCAGACCAACGTGCTGGACGCAGCCGCCGCCATCCGAACGCCGCGTCTGCTCTTCCTGGGTTCGTCGTGCATCTACCCGAAGTTCGCACCGCAACCGATCACCGAGAGCGCGCTGCTCACCGGACACCTCGAGTCGACCAACGACGCCTACGCGATCGCCAAGATCGCCGGGATCATCGGGGTGCAGGCGGTCCGCCGCCAGTACGGGTTGCCGTGGATCTCAGCCATGCCGACGAATCTCTACGGGCCCGGCGACAACTTCTCGCCGACGGGCTCTCACGTCCTGCCTGCACTCATCCGACGCTACGACCAGGCGATCGCGGATGGCGCATCCAGCGTCACCAACTGGGGCACGGGAACACCGCGCCGCGAGTTCCTGCACGTTGACGACATGGCCGACGCCTGCATTCACTTACTCGAACGGTATGACGGCCCCGATCAGGTCAACGTCGGTACCGGTAAGGACATCACGATCGCGGAACTGGCAGGCGTGGTCGCGGATGCGGTCGGTTTCGACGGCGACACCAGTTGGGACACATCACAACCCGACGGTACTCCGCAGAAGCTGCTCGACGTCAGCCTCCTGCGCAGCACCGGCTGGGAACCCAAAGTGACTCTGCGCGAGGGTATCCGGTCGACGGTCGACTGGTATCGCGCCAACCGCGCGGCCATACGGACATGAGCGCGGCGAAGTGGTCGTTGGCCGGATTCAGCGGTGCAGGGTATGACAAGGGGCGCGGGCCGCTCACTCAGATCCTGTGGTTCGCGGTCTCCGGGCTGATATTGGCTCATTGGTGGTGTCCCAACGCCGTGCGGTGCACGGTGTTGCGCTGGTTCGGAGCCGAAATCGGTCCGGGGACACTCATCCGCCACAGAGTGCGCATCCACTGGCCCTGGAAGCTCGTGATCGGCGCCAACACCTGGGTGGGCGAGGGCGCGTGGATCCTCAACCTGGAACCGGTGACCATCGGTGACGATGTCTGCATATCGCAGGAAGCGCTGCTGTGCACGGGCAGCCACGACCGGCGATCACCGACATTCGAGTTCGACAACGCACCTATCCGGGTGGGCGACGGCGCATGGATTGCCGTGCGCGCGACCGTACTTCGCGGAACATCGATCGGCTGCAATGCCGTCGTCGGCGCCACCGCTCTCGTGGCCTCCGACGTCGCACCCGGCACGACAGTCCTGGCTCCCCGCGCCGCGGCGACCAATCGTTGATCGGAGAACCGCAGTCATGCGCATCCTGCAGATCGTCACCCTCGTATCACCGGACTCGGCATACGGCGGTCCAGTACGCGTGGCGGAGAACCAGTGCACTGCGCTGCTCAGTCGCGGACACGACGTTCACCTGGCGGCAGGTGTCCGGGGCTACGACGCGGCTCCCGACATGGTCGGCGCGGTGCCCGCCACGCTCTTTCCGGTGCGGACGACCATTCCCGGGATCGGGTTCGCGGGGCTTCGCGCCGCGGGCCTCGTGAGGTGGGTTCGCCGGCATGCAGGTGAGTTCGACGTCGCGCACGTGCACCTGGCACGAGATTTCGTCACGTTGCCCGCAGCGCTTGCGCTGGTGCGTGCCGGCGTGCCCGTGGTGGCACAACCACACGGAATGATCGACGCCAGTGACCGGATGCTCGCCAGGCCGCTGGATCATTACCTGACCAGACCGGTGCTTCGTGCGGCCTCATCTGTCCTCCACCTGACGCCGCGGGAATTCGATGATCTTGCCGGTATTGCCGGGGATTCCATCGCGCTGCGCGAACTGCACAACGGGGTTCCGGAAACGACCGTCTCTGCCGACGTCGAGCGCACAGTCAACGGTGAGGTGCTGTTCATGGCCCGGCTGCACCCGCGAAAGCGCCCGACGTTGTTCGTCCGAATGGCCGCGGCTCTCGTCGAAGCCGGCGTCGATGCGCACTTCACCCTGGTCGGTCCGGACGAAGGAGAAGGCGCCGCGGTCGCAAACCTGATCGACGAAGCGTCACTGCACGGACGAGTCACCTATGAAGGCCCACTGCCGCCGGCTCAGTCGATTCCGCGGATGAGCGACGCCAAGGTGTACGTACTGCCCTCGGTCGACGAGCCGTACCCGATGAGCGTGCTCGAGGCGATGTCGGTGGGCCTTCCTGTGGTGGTCACCGACACCTGCGGTTTGGCCCCGCTCATCGCAGCATCCGGATGCGGCCTCGTCGTCGCGTCCGACGACATCGAATCCCTGGTCGCCGCGGTCCGTACCATCCTCGAAACGCCCGGACTGGCCGGCGAAATGGGCGAAAACTCCCGTCGGACAGTCGCAGAGCGGCTCGATATGTCGGCCGTGGTCGACATATTGGAGCAGAATTACCGGCGGGCGATCTTCACCCGCGAACCGGTGCGCTGACGCGCGGCGGCGACCGCGAACGGTCGCCGCCGCCGATCAGACCTCGCTACAGTTGTCGACGGGCGCTGCGCCGTCCAATCGCTCCGTCAGCCACTGGGACAGTCGCGGGCCGCCATTGAGGTTGGAATGTCCCTCGTCCGGCCGCACGGTGAACTCGACGACATCGCCGCGCCCACATGCGTTCTCCACCGCCGTGCGCACCCACTGGGCGCGGACCGTGTCGTCATTCGCGCCGGTGATCACCAACATCGGCGCCGTCGCCGGACGCTGCGGCATCGAGTACTCGGCGAAGATCCTCTCCAACTTCTCGCCGGCCTCCTTGGACACAGGCGTGCTGTCGGTCTCCCGGAGCTCGCCGGAGAGCGCCAACCGCTGCTGGACAAGAGGTCCGGTGCAGGCCAGCCACACGTCGGTGTTACGCGATAACGCTCCGTGCAGATAGTCGGTCGGGTCGAGATCGGGGTGCGTCGCGCGGAGTCCGTGCACGAGCATCGGCAGCAGCGCCTGTTGTTCCATCGAGAGCCATCCGGACTCTGCAAGAGTCGCAAACTTCGACATGTCGACGACCGGAGCCATCGACGCCGATCCGAGCAACTCCAGGCCGTCACCGTATTCACCGGCGAACTCATTGGCCGCCCAACTTGCCTGTCCGCCTTGCGATATCCCCACCGCGAACCACTTCGTCGACGCCGACGGCGCAATTTCGCGCGCGGCTCGCACCGAGTCGATCATGTTGAACGCCGCCGTCCTCGGCTCCAGGAGCGGATGGGTGCCGGGGTGCCCAAGTCCTTCATAGTCAGACAAGGTCACGACGAATCCGAGAGACACCAGGGAGGCGACCACAAGGTCATAACCCAGGAGGTCGGGGTACCCCGACGGCCCGCACGCGTCGTCGATTCCCGTAACGCCATGTCCGTAGGCGATAACGGGCCACCCTCCTGGTGGTGGTGTGCCCTCGGGCACCACGACGGTTCCGGAAACATCACGGCCGGTCCCGTCGATTCCGGAGACCGACCGGTATACGACCGTGAACTGCTTGCTCTTGAGGTCGGCCAGCGGCGGTGAAGGAGTCGCCACCGGTTGCGACTCCACGATCGATCCTCGCCTGCTCTTGGCTTCAGGCGAGATCTCAAGTGGCTGTTCGCCTGTCGGTGATGTCGACTGTCCCTGCTGCGCAGCATCGTTGGCGGAACACCCCGGCAGGAGCGCACATACCACTCCAACGATCAGAATCGCCACCGATGCACGCATCGGCTTAGACTTTGCAATCACTGTCATCTCCTTGTTGTCTCGACGAAGCACTAGGCACTACCCCACACGGCTTTCCGACATCGTGTACGTCAAGTCCTGCACGGACGGCGCCGACAAGATCCTGTGTGGAGACGTGAGTTCCAGCACCGACTGGTCGCCACGGGAAACCCGTACGTTGACCTCGACCTCCGGGTTGTCGAGAGCACCGATCGCCGCTTCGCAGACGGACACGCCTATTTCGGCATCGCAGACGGTGGTCTGATCGCCCACCTGCACAGTCACTTGGGCCGGCCCGGTGAGGATGGTCAACGCCTCGACAGTGTCGCGCGCGGGAACGCTGCCGTCGCGCAATGCCGCCAATGCCCTTTGCCTCGGGAACGTGCTGACGCCGACCGACTGCGTCCTGTGTGTAACGAACACCCGATCGTAAGCGGCCGGCGGTGCGATCCCGGTTTTGTAGATCGCCACGTAGAGGGCGTTCAGCTCCAACAGCGCCGTGCCGTGCTGGACCGACGGCGCAAACGCTGTGCCCTCGCCGAAGTCGTTCCAGGTGATCAACTGCACCCAGTCCGCGTCGCCGTTGATGGCGATCTGCCATGTGTTCCGAAGATTCGTTGTGTTCTCGGCTTCGTCGTAGATCTTCTGCACGGGACGGTAGTCCTGCATCGAAACAGGCTGCATCCACAACTGATTGAAGCTGCGCACCCGCTCAATGGCTGCCAGCGGAAATCCAGTCACCGGATTGAAGGCGGGGTTTCGGCCGCCCCACGCCGACATACCGAAGCTGATGTCGTGGTACGCGTCGATGAGGTCTTCGCGGGCCTCGAGGAACACCGGCACCAGCGCGACGTCCAAGCCGTGCGTCGACTTCATCTCGTGAAGGAACATCCGCCACAGATCGGGCGACCAGTTCTCGGCGTAGAACGGAGATACCACGAGTCGCCCGTCTTCGAGCCTGAACGCAGACGGACTCGCGGCCAGGGCAGCCATCTCGCCGGCCAGCTGGGCCGGTGTCAGATTTTTCAGCTCACCGTGCATGTCCGGCATCAGCATGATCTTGAAGTTCGGGTTCGCCAATCCAGCGGCACGCAGCAGCATCGCAGGCACGTCGGCTACCCAGATGTCGCTGGCGGCAGGAGTCAAGATGTCCACGGAGAAGCCGTCGATCCCTGCCGCGGAAGCCTGAGCGACCTCCTGCATCAGGTCCAGTTCACGCCAGTTCGCCGCCGAACGCGGCGCGCGAGGCAGCGGCCGGTCGCGAAGCATGCCTCCAAATTCGGAGTACTGGCCGTTTTGTCCGTCGGGGTCGAGGTAGTTCGTCGAGTAGTAGTCGACAGCAGGATCGACGTTGTCCAGCGAAATGGGGTACGGCGGAAAGTAATGCGCAAAGACCATCCGACTACCTTTCCCGACGTGACCCGGCGGCCCTGCTATTCGGACGGTGTCCCCCCGTTGACTGTTGCCCGCGTCGGCGGCCAACGAGGTGGCCACCAGAACCGCGAACGACGTCACCAACACGGCCAGTCGCCCAGCGATGCGCAGCGGCCTTCCGCGGGCGTCGACAGTTCGGGAGTGACGTGCATGGTTTCGCGACACTAATGACTACCGCGCCTCGGTGAGCACCGCGCCGACAACGTTCACCCCGACGTTGTGCAATGTTTCTTTGGTTCGGGTGAGTTCGTCGACCCGCGTCTTCCCTGAAACAGCGACCAGTACGACTGCGTCGCAGCCCAACCCGACCACGGCCGCATCGGTCGCACCAAGTACGCCCGGCGTGTCGAGAAGGATGTGGTCAAACCACTGGCGCAGCGCGTTCAGCGTTTTGGCCATCTCATCCGATGCGAGCAGGTCGCTGGAGGCACCCTTGCAATTGCCGCCGAACACGACTCGGACATCGGTTTGCGGCAGCTGTTGAATCGCGTCATCGATCGTGACCTCGCCCGACAGCACCTGGGCGAGTCCCCTGTCCGAATTGTCGGCCAGGTACTTCACCAACCGCGAATCGCGAAGGCTGGCATCGACTATCACGGGTCGACGACCGATCCCGTCGAGGGCGATGGCGAGGTTCGTCATCGTCGCAGTCGTCGATATCGCCGATGTCGGCGAGGCGAAGGCCACCGTGGCTGACGGCGAATCACCCTGCGAATAGAGGAAATTGGTACGCAGCTGTCGTACCGCCTCGGCGTAGGGACTCGTAGCATCGGCCGAGGCGTCCATCGGGGTACGCGTGCGTGCTGAATCCCGGGGCAACACCCCCAACACCGGTACCCCCGTGACATCGGACAGTTGTTCCTCGCTCTTGACGGTCTTGTCGAGCTTGTTTGCCAACCACGTCGCCAACAACGCCACCACGGCACCCAACAGCATCCCGAGGAGCGCGTTCAGGACATAGCTCGGCGATACCGGCGCGGACGGGGTTTCCGCCTGCTGGACAACGGTCACCACAGACGTCGGCTGGTTGGAGTCGACCGGGGTTTCCAGCCGCTTGATGTAAGCGACCAGGTTATTGGCATATGCATCGGCGAGATTCGCAGCGCCCTGCGCCGACGAGTCCGTCGCCGAGATCTCCATCAACACCGTCTTCGGTACTTGTGCACCAGTGACCTGAGTTGCGAGTTCCTCCGGTGACACCGTCAGTCCGAGATCGTCGATGACCTTGACCGCGAGGTCGCGGTTCCCCACCAACTGGGCGTAGGTGGCCGCGCGCTGCTGCGAGAACAGGTCGCCGTTGTAGGCACCGGCTGAATCGGCGCTCGCCGGTGACCCGAGGAACAGTCGTGAGTTCGCCTCGTACGTCTGTGGCAGCAGGCTGCTGATTGCAATCGATGCCACCAAGCCGACCACAACCCCTGCGACTATGGGAAGCGAACGTCGGGTGATCTTTCGCCAGTTCATTCGGCGACCCTTCTCTTGGACGAAACGGAAAACTTCTGATTCACATAGCTGTTGGTCAAACGAGCCGGCGGTGCGAGCACAGCGCCGAGGATCGAGAGATCGTGCGCCCTGAGACGTTCGACCGCGGCACGTAGTTCGGACTGCCGCATACGCCCGGTCACAACGACTACGAGCACCTGGTCCACCTCATCGCGCAGCCCGTAGCTGACATCGTCGATGCGCTCCAGCGCCCTCGACGCGTCGACCACGATGATGTCGGGGAAGCATGCCAGCGCCGCGGTCAGTTCAATGGTCGCCGCCGCCGATTCGCCGGCGTCCTCGTTCGCCTCGGTCACAGCGAGGATGACGGGTCGCTCAACGGGCAGCGCATGCTCGATCGACAATGCGGCAAGGCTCCAGTCCAGTCCGCGCTCGCCGCTGTCCTCGACTACTCCCAGCACAGGTAGGCCACCGACGGCTTCCACCGTTCGCGCATCCGTGATGAATCGTCGGCGTTGCCCGACCACGGCTCCGGTCACGCCGACGAGAAAACCGATCGAGATCCCGAGCAACGCGTAGACGGCGATATTGGGGTCGGTGGGGCGGTTCGGGGCTTCTGCGGGCTGTGTAATCACCGGATCCACGTTCGGAATTCGCATTCCAGCAGGGGTTTCCAGTCGCCGGATATCGTCTGCGAGTTGAATTGTCACCGCGTTCGCCAGGTTCTGCGCGTCGACCGGCGACGACGCTTTGACCGTGACCGCGATGAGCACCGTATCAGGCCGGACCCGCGCTGAGACCGCGGACGACAAGTCCGCCGGGCTCATCGGGAGTTGGAGATTGTCCACCACCCGGCGCGCCAGATCCTGTCTGGTCGCCAGCTCGACGTAACTTCTGGCGCGCTGCTGTGAGAACGCGTCGGCCTGGAACGGGCTGTTGTCAGCGGTGTCGATGGAGGCGACGCCGCTGTACCCCGGAGTGGCAAGGAACAGTTCGGCGGTGGCGGCGAACTTAGGGGTGGCCGTCAGCGCCAAGATCATCGCGATAACGCCACCGGCAGTGGTCGCGATCGCGATCCACTCCCATTGACCGCGCAAGAAATCGAGATATCTTCGGAAATCCATCAGCCCTCATCCGTTTCGATAATTCCGTTTCGCTGAAGCGCTTCCGCGATTTTGCGGGCAATCAACTGGTGTCCGAGAGGTGTCGGATGCAGCCCGTCTTCGGCTCGGATCGTCGACAGGTCGACGTCGTCGTACCATCCCTCTGCAGCGGGATCGATCAAAATTCCACCGTGCCGCGTGACAACGTCGCGCATCGCGGCAACTCGCAGTGGGTAGTCCGGCGCCTGCTCCTTGCTCAGGTTCGCGGGGCCGAGCACGACAAGCCGTGCGTCGGGCCATAGCTCGCCGACGCGCTTCAGATACTTGTCCAGTGCTCTGCTCAGCGAGGTCAGCGGAGCTTGTGCGTCATTTCGTCCGGCGTCGATGATCGCGAGATCGACGCTGTACCACTCGCGGTCCCTCGCCAGACGCTCGATCAGGCGGTCCACATCAGGCGAGTACGCGCGGCCATCGTTCAACAGGCCGGTACCGGTCTGCGCATCCACGTTGCAGTTCACATCGACGGCGTTGCAGAGGATGTAGGGATACGCATTGCGCGCGATGCCGCCGTAACCGGAGGCGTAGTCGTCGCCCATGACGAGCAGCGAGGGACGATAGGTGAATTCCAGTGATGCGGGTTTCTGACCGCTCCAGGGCAGCGTCGCCGTGACGTTGGGAGCGTCACCATCTGCAATACGCCACAACAGAATCGAGCCCAGGCACAACGTGGCAGTGAGCCAGCAGGCGCACAGCGTCCGGAGGGTGGACGAGCGGTTCATCGCGGTGCCACCCGCTTCCAGCGACTGACGAAGATCGTCGACCCGACGATGACGAGGAGGTAGGACATCGCCTGCAGCAGCGACCCTCTGAGCAGGATCATCAGATAGAAGGGCAGAACACAGTCGATGATTCCGGGCGCCCGCGCGTTCTGCAGGCTGCCTTCGATCCCGTTGTCACGCGAACGCACCAGCCAGCCGAGACCGAGCATGCCGACGACCAACGCCAGCCAACCGCCGTTGATGAACAGCTCGGACCAGATCGGTGCTGACAGGTTTCCGAAGTCATAGCGGCGACTCTCCGACAGGAGAATTCCAGTGTCGCTGGGTTTTTCCGGCCAGAACCTTCTCGGCACCCAGAACAGCAGCACGCCGGCGGCTTGGTTCCCGTTGGTGATGCCGTGATTGTCGACGTACAGCAGCGTGTTGTTGATCTGGGCGAAGGCGTCGAAGTCGGGGGATGTCAGCGATTCGACCACCGAACCGGACTTGAACTCGGCCGTCGACGAGTACCGGAAGGCGTCGGCCAACGGAAACGCCACGATGAGCACTACCACCCAGAGGATGGCGATCCCCCGGAAGCGCTTGGCAGTGGCGAACAAACCGAAGGTGGCGGCCACCGCGAGGGCTACGGTGCCGAAGACATATCGCGCGCTGCTCAACGGATTGATGGTGATCGCCAGGGCCGCCCCGACGACCACTGTCAGCGCTATCAGTGGCCATTCGCGGGTCTGCTGACGGCGGACCAGATTCACCATGGCGATAAAGGCCACCAGCAGCGTCATCCCGGTGAAGGCACTGATCATTGCCGCTACCGATGTCTCTGCCCAGTTGCCCTGCAGGGCCAGCAGGAAGTCGCCGCGGCTCGAGAACAGCGTTCCCACACCGACTCTCGAGATGAAGTATGCGTCCAGCGCCAAGGCGAACGCCGCCAGCATGACTGTGCGCCACATATGCGGGGTGTCCGACACTGTCCATCCCGGCGACCAGCTGCGCCTCGGCATTGCCAGTCCGAGGCCCACGCAGAATGCCGCGATCCCGACGAGAACCACCACCATCGCCGGCTGGTTCAGCGCGGGATCGATACGCGGCGTGGTGCCGGGATTCTGCTGCGTGCGCAATTGCACCAGCGGCGCGAGACCGAGGAACACGTACACGAAAACCCAGAACGACATCTCGTGCAGGCGACGTCGACCGTCCGCGATGATCCACGCGTACCGCAGACCCGAGATCGTCGTCACCGACAGCGCGACGACCCAAACTGGCCGGCCATCGGAGGGCGTCGCGGACACCAGCCCGAGCGGCAGAACGACGATCATCGCGATGGCGACCCACGTCGCGAGGAGCCAGGCGGGCAGCGTGCGCCAGTCATGGCGGGAAGTGGCGGCGATGGCACCGCCACCGTCCACGCCCAAAGTGTCTCGTTCGGACACAACACCGACTGAACCTGCCACCTGACACCCCTCAACTGACCGAGGCGGACCTCGCGAACCCACTCCGGGGTCCAGAGCAAAAGTTGATAACTGTTGCAATTCTAGCAAATATTACTCGGCTGTCGAACTCAACCGTTGCCGGCCCTTGGGCAGTTGACGATCTGCCGGATGTCCACGCCGAGACTGCAGCGAATCCGCAGCCGTGAAACATGGCTTGGCATCCCGGAATTTTGCAGCTTATAGTGCAGATATCGCTCACAACGCCGGAACGGCCGCGAGGCGAACCGGCAACGCAAGATCAGCGGCGCGCCGCTGGATGACCACTGGAGGAACGCTGTGTCGAACGGAAGTCAACAGAAATGACCAAGGCTCGCTTGCGAATTTTTTCTGCGTTGCTTGTTCTGTCGCTCGGTGGCACGACCGCAGCCGCGATCGTCGACCACAACGGCGCGGCAGAGGGCGCGCAACCGGCGCCCCCCGCATCGGCGATGCCCAGTCCGCATGCACAGCGGCAGGACAACCGGCCGCCGCTTCTGGTCATCGGCGACAGCTTCGTCGCAGGCGCGGGGGTGGCCTACGAGGGAGAGACCTACCCTGCACTCCTGGCTGACGCCACCGATATGCGGCTGATGGTCGACGGCCAAGGTGGCACCGGTTTCATCAACGATGCGCGTGGCACCGGCAACGGCCACACCTCGAAACTGATCGACCGACTCGCCGCCGACGGAGAGAAGTTTCCCGACGCCTCACTTGTGGTGATCGATGCCGGCAGGAATGACCTCCGGTTCCCGATCGATCAGGTGGGAGACGCGGCATCCGAGTACCTGAATCACGCCAGGGCTCAGTGGCCGACGGCCGACATCGTCGTCGTCGTGCCGACATTCATTACGCCGGACGCGTTCGAACGCTATGAGGACGTCCGAAACCGTCTCGAGAACAGTGCGGCGAAGATCGGTGCCATCGTGATCGATCCCATCGCCGAGGGCTGGTATGACAACGTGGACGTCTCAACTCTTCTGGCCGCTGACCGCGTGCATCCGAACTCCGAAGGCGCGCTCCGCATCGCCGACCGGATGGAGAAATCACTGCGTTCGCTTGGCTTGGTCCGATCAGCGGCGTAACGGGAGCGATTCACCGTTACGCCGCTGAGGTCAAGAGGACTCGCTGCATGTGCAAGGCGTGGTGCCCGCGACACCGTGACGGGAAGGGGATCACCGTCACGGTGCCGCGGTCAGGGTTCCCGCCTTGTAGCGGCGGTAGAGCACCGCCGCAGGCAGCGAGAAGAACACGGGGTTGGCGATCGCGCCAACCAAGAAGCCGTAGATCAGGCTCGAATCGGTGCCGCCGACGTGATAGCCCCACAGGTACGCGGTACCGGTCACGATCACGAGGAGGATGCGCCCCACCGTCGGACCGGCGTGATGACCCAGCAGCCGCACGATGAACGTGTCGACGAGGCCCAGACCGGACGTGGTGAACAGCGCCCCGACCAAGGCGACCCCAACGATCAGTGAGCGGTTGTCGACACCGCGGAAACTGAAGCCGGTCATCATGAGGAACGCCAGGAGCGCGAGCACCAACGTCGGCGAAAGGATGCCCAATCCAAGGGCCAGCTTCCGCCCGCGGCGGATCAGCTCCCTGGGATCCGCATGAGATTCCTTGGTCGCGCCGTCGGCCAGAAGATTCACCGCCGCGGCGGAGAGCACCATGTTCAACGGGCCGAGCAGGGTCTGCGCCAGGCGTAGACCGCCGATGTACACCGATGGCCCGAACCCACCGAGCACGAGCAGCGGGATCGTCGAGACCGCCTGCCCGAAGGAGAAATCCGCGAGCTGAGCGGATGCCGGACGCCAGAACGCCAATGGCGACGCGTGCGCCGACACCGCCGGCAGCCGCAGGGCAAGATACCCGACCGTGATCAGGTAGGTCAGGTTGACGAACAGCGTGAACACCAACGCGTCCGTGCTGAAGAACAGCACCACGACGCCGAACATCGTTGCCGCAAAACGCAGGCCGTCACTGCGCATCACCGACACTCGTTCGTCGAGCGCCATCCCGCGGATCCGCAACCACTCCGCCGCGATCGGCAGCACGTTGGTCAGAGCGAGCACCGCGAGCCACAGTGGCTGGCGGACACCGAGTGCGAAGGCTGCAGCGGCGAAGATCCCGGACGCGACGAGGGCACCGATCAGTGCTGTGCGCACGTGGATGTGCGAGTCACTGTTCTGTCGCATCTCGATCAGGGCGGGCTGAAAGAGCACCGACCGAACCGCCCCGATGAGGGTGACCGTGACCAGGGTGAGCAGCGAGAACGTCACGAACTCGGCGGCCTGCATCGCGGCCGCCGCCATCACCATGGCCCCGGCGCCCGAAGCGCTCATGAACATCTGGGCGATGAGCAGCGGCTGGGAGGAGATCAGCCCGGCGATTTTCCCAAGCAGACTCTTCGGCTGACTGGGTGTGGCGACCTCGGCCTCGGCCTCCAGAACGTGATCGGTCATGTCAGGAGACGGCAGCCGACTCGAGGTAACGAAGCGGTTGCGCCGCAACGTCGTCGAGAATCGAATCGATTACAGCGCGATCGAAGGATGCCGAGTAGTACGACGCCGTGATGTTCAATCGACCCTGGGCGTCCCACATCGTCGTGATCGGAATCTGGTGTGGAACACCGGGATCGTTGATGAGGATGTACATGCACCCGTCACCACGGTCGCTCCACCGGATCTTCTTCATCGTCGGATGCAGCGAGGGATCCGAGAAGATGGTTCGTGCGCGATCGGGATAGTCGGCGGACTCAGTGCCGGACTGCCCCGACGGCAGGATCCGCTTCTTCAGCAGCGAGGCCGCCAGTCTCAGCAGAGGTGCCGGGGTGGACACTGCTGCGTTATAGGCCTTCCCGTATTCCTCGAGCGTCGACGACACCGGAGCGGTGACCTCGGCGATTCCCGGGAGATTGGCAAGAGTGACCGTGCCCTCCGGCAGAAAACGCCGCAGGTCCACGAGCACGCCGAGATCGTCGGTGAGTTCCACACCGTGGTCGGCGAATGCTCGCCGGATCAGGTACGAGACGGCAGCGCTCATACTGACTTCGGGGAACGACTCTTTGCGCAGTTTCCGCAGGGTGTTGAACGTACCCGGCTCAGTGCGGACGAACGACATCACGATGTCTCGCACATCCGCCTTCGGATAGGTACGCAGGTGCGGAACATCCTCTGGCGGCGAGACCGGTTGTCCGCGAAGCGCTTTCAATGCAGTAGACGGCGACTTCGACACGACGGCGTTCACCGCCTTCTTCAGGGGCAGGTCGTCGTTGGACTCCAGGTAGCCGTCGACATCGCTACCGGAGGCGAGTGCGACCACTTCGAGGCATGCGGTCGCGTCCCCGAAGCCGTGGTCGGCGCTGAACATCACATAGTCGCCGCAGAACACCAGCACCAGCGGGTGGTTTCCCACCGACGCCTCGGCGGTGATCTGCTCGTACTTGCGCAGCATCTCCGGGACGGGAAGAGGATCGATCGTCGCGATTCGCGCGAATTCGTCCGGGCGGAACTCCCACTTGTTGGTGGTCGACGATGGTATCAAGCCGACTCGTGCCGACGGGCCACGCTCGGCGACCGCCCGCAGTGCCGCCTTCGCGTAGTCCTCGCCCTTGTGGTCCAACGGACCGGCAAGCAGCGACGTCCTGGTGCCTGCGAAGGCGACGTCCGCCCAGCCCACCTTCATCTTCGTTGTAGCGGCCATGGTGGTTACGCTTCGCCTTTCTATCGTGATCCGAGGATCGCTGCGGTGTTGTATCCCCCCATGCCCATCGAAAGCTTGAGGGTCAGACCGTCTTCCATCTCCGTCGGTCCGTCGATCAGTCTCGGGTGGCGCTCGGAGAACGCGGGCGGCGCGGGAATCTTGCCGTGCTGCTCAGCCAGCGCCGCTCCGGCGATTTCGATGGTGGCTGCCGAGGTGAGGCAGTGCCCCACCAGGGGCTTGAGGGCGTAGATGTCCAAGTCCCCGTCGAAAATGTCGTCCGCCACGGTCACTTCGGCTTTGGTGCACTGCTCGGTACCGGTGCCGTGGGCGTTGAGATAACGGATCTCGGAGCGATCGACACCCGCACTCGACAACGCTGTGGCGACACTCTCCTTGACCCTTGCGAAGGACGTATCCATACCCGTCGGGTGATAGCCGTCCGCTGTCATGGCGGCCCCGAGCAGTCGAAAATACGGTGTTTCAACGCGGTTGGACATCACGAAGGTGATGGCGGCCTCGCCGGGAGAGAATCCGCGAGAGCCCGACTGGAACGGCCGGCAGACCGCCAACGGTTCCTCGTCGATGACCGCTGCGCCGAGATTGACGAAGCCAGAGAGGATCTCGGGCGTGAAGGACAGATCCGTCGTCGACACGATGACGTCATCCGCCATACCAGCTTCCAGCCACATCTTGGCGGTCAACAGGGCTACCAGACCCGTCGAGCAGGTCGCGCTCACCTCGGTCGCCGGACCGTGAAAATCGTTCTCCTTCATGAGCATCGAGATCGCCGTCGACGTCAGGACGCTGCCGACGAATTCCCGACGGCTGCCCGAATAGCTCCGGTAGAAATCGCGGAAGGCATAGCTGTCGCCGAAGGTGGTACCACGGATGACGCCAACGCGGTTGCCGGGAACCCAGCCGCGGTTGTGCGCGTCCTCGATGGCCTCGCGGCACGAGGACAGGTACGACCGGATGAACAGACCGTCGCCGTCTTCCGGAGCGCCACCCTCGGGAATGCGCGCCAGCCAGCCCGATTCTTCGCCGCCATCGTCGTCGATACGGCAGAGGCGAGCGGCGGGCTTGCCGCTCAACAAGCCGTTCCACAGCGCGTCTTTGCCCCAGCCGTAACCGGTCACCGCGCCAAGGCCCGCGAAGGACATACCCGTCGAGATTCGATCGCCCACTGCGCTACTCCTTGTCGGCGGCGCCATTTCAGTACGCACCCTTCTTCTGCGCGACCGCGCCTACCGTCTTGGCGATGAGCAACAGGTCCCCGATCATCGACCAGTTGTCCACGTACGACAGGTCCAGCCGGACCGCCTGGTTCCACGACAGATCGGAGCGCCCGCTGACCTGCCAGAGACCGGTGACGCCGGGTTTGACGAGCAACCGGCGCAGTACGTCACAGTCGTAGGACTCGACTTCGCGACGCAACGGTGGCCGCGGACCGACGACGCTCATGTCGTCGAGCAGGACGTTGATGAACTGTGGCAGCTCGTCAAGGCTGTAGCGACGCAGGAACGAGCCGACCCTGGTGATCCGAGGGTCCTCTTTCATCTTGAAGAGCACACCGTCGCTCTCATTGGATGCCAACAGGCTCAAGAGTTGACGGTCGGCATCGGCGACCATTGTCCGGAACTTGACCATCGAGAACGGCCGGCCGTCGATGCCGATTCGTTCGGATGTGTAGAAGACCGAACCTCGACTGTCCAGCTTGATCGCGACCGCAATCGCAAGCAGCACTGGCGATGTCAGAACGAGCACGGCAAATGCAAAGCAGAGATCGAACGCCCTTTTCTGCAGCTTCTTGGAGCCTCGGTACTGAGGTCCCTCGATCTGGAGCAGCGGAAGCCCCGCGGTCGGACGCATCACCAACCTGGACAGAGCGACATCCATGACCCCGGTCGAGACCACCAGGTCAACACCCATCGGCTCGAGATCCCAGATCAGTCGCCGGATTCCGCGAACGCCGAAATGCTCGGTCCCGGCGATCGCCACCGTATCGGCGCCATGGGTACGGATCGCACGCAGCATTTCGGCTTCGTCGCCGACCACCGGGATCACATGTCCGTCGATGGTGACGTGCTCGCCGCGGGACGGTCCGTATCCGGGGACCGCGACGCCGACAACCTGATACCCGTCGGATTCGTTCTGTGTCAGTTCTGAGACCAGGTGCTCGACGGCATCGAGCTCACCGAAAGCCAGAACCGCTGTCCGGCAACGTCCCTTCGAACGTTGCCGAATGATGGAGCGGTGCCATGCCCACCTGGTGAGCACCAATCCGACCGCTCCGACGGGCAGCGCAAGGGCGAGGTATCCACGTGCGATGTCGAGCTTGAGGAGCAGCGAGATGATGGCGATGACGCCGAACGTGCTCAGCGACGCAGAGACGACGCGCCGGTACTCCTCGACTCCGGTGCCGATGATCCTCGGAGACCGCGAGCGAAACGCCGCCAGCACGCACAGCCAGCCGGCGATGAACAACGCGGAGTAGGCCGGGACGTAGTACTGCGGATAGTCGGGCGGCGTCCAGGTGGGACCGAACCTCACGTACTGGCTGAGCAGCACAGCCGCTGACACCACGACGAAGTCGCTGACAGCCAGCGTGGCGGCGTACCGGCGCTGCCAGGTCGACCGCTCGAAGACACCGCTCGGCATGTCCACCGCCGCTTTGGTGGGCGGGACGGACTGCTCGAGTGGCCGGACGAGATCGACCTTGCGACGCAGGGCGGCAGTGCCCTCGAACGAATCCAGCGAGCTGCTCATGTGGTTCTCCGGATCCCGGGCTTCCCCGCGTCGCGCCCATATCCAGCGATGTGTTCGTCCGCCACGGCTCCACCCCTCGGATCGGCGCTGACCCGGAGATCCTGATTTAGCAAATATTGCTGCGTTGTCTGCATCAAGACGCCCTCCAGGCCTCAGCTCATATGTATCGGCACGGTATCACCAGACCCGGCGATGGCACAAGCTATGAATTACTAGATTCAATCAAGATCGTTTATAAACCCCGGCTCCGTCTTACGTCCGCCGTCGCTCGTCGACTCTGATATCTCCTTGAACAGTAAATATGCTTGGATTCGCGATCCACCACCGCGGCGGGTCGAATCTGCCTGAGTGCTCCTAAATGTGCACAAGTGTGTAGTTTTAGCAAACTATATTTCAACCACGTTAATCGTCGCATCGCTCATGTGCCGCCTGGTGTTACACGGGTTATATACGTCGCTGAGACAGTTTTAGCAACACCACTACCGGGTCACCGGCGGGGCGCGGTGCTAGGTTCGGACGGTCGGCGCCCTGGTAACGGGCGGCGCGGCTATGCGTAGGACCCCGCGGGAACCGTCCGATCGGGACGGCTCACTTGACGATCAGAGTGCCCTTCATGGATGGGTGATAGACGCAATAGAAGGCGTACTCGCCCGGCTTCGAGGGAGCGGTGAGAGTGCCTTGTTCACCCGCGTCGACGTGGACGTCGAAGATGCCCTCGGTCCGCGACGTCACCGAGTGCTCCGCGGAGTCGTCGTTTTTCACGGTGATCTTCGCCCCGGGCGCGACGGTGATGGGGTCACCGAAGCTCATGCCCACCATCGTGATCGTGGGGCCGGCGGGCTCCGCGGCACCGGTCGTTTCGGGGCTCGCGGTCGCGGTCGCGGTGCCGGTGTCGCCTTCGGAGGTGGTGTAACTGGATTCGCTGCCGCAGGCGGCGATCGCAGCGGCCAGACATGCAGTAGCGCACAACACCAAGATCTTCTTCATCGTGTCCCCTAACCAGGATCTCCCCTAGGTCACGATTATCGACCGGTGATGGATCAAGCAGGCCGGTTTGGCGCGAGGGCGCACTAGAAACTCGCGGTGACAGGTCCGACCGGCGTACAGACCGGCTGCGGCGGATTCCCGGTGTTCGCACACCCGCGGCCGGTGGAGACGTAGGTGGCGCCCGGCCGGTACGGCGCGTAGAAGACCTGCGCGGTCAGCACCCCGTTGTTCTGTGCGCACTTTGCAGACTCCGGACTGCCTTGAAGCTGCACACAGGCCACGGAGAGATAGACGTTGGATCGATCGCACGCCCCAGGAGACAGCGTGGCGGTGACCATGCTGGTGCCGGAGACGTCCACGACCTGCGGCGGCGACAGGTTGTACGTGCACGTCGGCGGGACGGGGTCGGCGGCGGCCACGGCCGAGGTTCCGGCGAGGGGCAGCATCGCCGCGACGAGGAGTATCAGCGACCTGGTCATTGACTGATCGTAGTTCAGCGCAGGTGGCGTTCATCGATGATGAACAGACAGAGGGTGAACGCCAGGAATCCCGCGGGCAGCCAGATTGCATGCACCCCCCAGGCGACGCTGGCGAACGAGCCGAGGAGTGCCCCTAGGCCGAAAACTGAGATCAGCGCACCGTAGACACCGAAGGCCCGCCGCGATTCCGCGTTCTTCTCGACGAACGCGTCGTACCAGGACTCCATCAACCGCATCAAGTTGCCTGTGGTCGCGACCGGCATGTAGGCCAGGTCGCCGATGTTGCGGAACAGCCCGATCTGCATGGCCGCGAGAAAGGAGATCGGCACGGTGACGTAGCTGTGGGGCACGTCGGCGGGAACGAATCCGAAGATCGCCAGCGCGACCGCCTGCGCACCGATCGTCCAGCGCAGAGCGTGCGGGAGAAAGCGTTCGACACGGCCGGACTTGATGTGCGATGCGAGCGCCATGCCGACGATGAACGCCATCAGCGGCCATAGGTGATTGAGGGCCGCGAACCACTTGCCCTCCGATGTGGCGATGGCCCCGAAAATGACGTTGGCGGTCTGCACGTTGGCGAACACGCCGCCGCGGACGATGTAGGTGTGCGCGTCGAGAAATCCGTTGGCCAGCGTGAGCAGGAGAGCGAACCACAGGGTCCGAGTTCGCTCGATGTCCTCATGCCCGGTCGGCACGCCAGCCATGCCGCCAACCTAGCCGGTGAAGCCGGCGGGGCCTAACCCGCGCCCAGCGCGTTCAGCATTCCGGTGGCCGCGCGCGGCCAGGTGAAATGCTCCGCACGGCGCCGTGCATCATTGCGGCGCAACCGTTCTGGACGGCTGATGATCGACGTCACCGCCTGCGCGATGGCATCCGGATCGTTGTCCGCGGCGGCCCCGCTGTCCGCGGTGAGGATTTCGGCGAGCGCAGATGTGCGCGAGACCACCGCGGGGGTGCCGCAAGCCAGCGCTTCCAGAGCGGCAAGTCCGAATGTCTCATGCGGGCCCGGGGCGAGCGCGACGTCGGCGGTCGCCAGGATGGTGGCGACCGTATCGCGGCAGCCGACGTAGCCGGTGAACTCGACAGGCAGACGTGCGGCCTGTCTTTCGAGCCTGGCGCGCATCGGCCCCTCGCCAACGACGACCAGGCGTGCGTCCACACCCGAATCGCGCAGCGACGCAACGGTATCGACACTGCGGTGGGCATGCTTCTCGACCGATAGCCGGCCACAGTGCACCAGCAGTGTCTGGTCCGGACTGGCCCACCGCTGACGTACCGACTCCGACCGCCTGCTGGGGTGGAACTGGTCGAGGTCGACACCCAGTGGCACCGTGACCACATTCGTGGCCTCGATTCTGTCGAACTCTTCCCGCGCGAACGCCGTCGTACACACCACGGCGTCGTAACTGGCGGCGGTCCGGCGATTGGCGGCGTCGGCGATCGAGCGGGCGGCACGCGACGGAAGTACCTGCCCGACAAGGCGATCGAGCCGCTCGTGCGAGATCATCGTGGTCACCACATCGCGGCGTCGGCCCCACTCCCCCAGCGAACGAAGCGTCAATCGGTCGGACACTTCAAGGGCGTCGGGCGCCAACTGCGCGAGTAGTTCGGTGACGCGCCCCGGCAATACCGCACGATAGCCACCCGTGAACGGAATCAGCCGGGCAGGCAGAGAGATTCGAACGACTCCCGACGTCAGCTCATGGCATTCGGACACCCGCCCCGGCACGACGAGGAACACCTCGTGGCCCCTGGCGCAGTACTCCGCGCCAAGGCGATCTACCGCCGTGCGCAGGCCACCCGAACGCGGACCGTAGAAGTTCGCCACCTGCACCACCCGCATGAGCTGAATCTGACCTCAACGCATGTGCGGTCGACAACGCGACACCAAAGGCCAGCTGAACTGCGGGCGAATTCAGACCCATGTTGTCGAGCGTGCGTGTCTGTGACCGACACGCCGAGGATTCTGCTGAGTTCGCGCACGCTCACGGTCGGATGCCGACATACGCACAGAGGTCACGTCACACGGCGTTGTGAGTTGTCGCCGAGCGTGCGCGAACTCGGGAAGGAACCCGGCGTGTCGTCCTCTGACACGCACGCTCGCGGGAAATGGGCACCGCTAAGCGAGGTGCTCGGTGAACCAGTCCTGCACGCGGCGCCACGCATCGTCGGCGGCGGCGGCGTTGTAACGGTCACCGGTGTCGTTGAAGAACGCGTGGTTGGCGTCCGGTTCGGTGACCAGTTCGAAAACCAGGCCGGCTTTCTCCAGTGCCGCTCGCGCCACCGGCTCGGAAGCATTGACGCGCTGATCCCGCGCGCCGTAGATGCCCAGTACCGCAACACCTTTGGATCCGGAGAAGTCCGGATTGTCCGGCGTCGGACCGTAGAACGGCACCGCGGCGGCCAACCGCGGCTCACCGGAGGCCAGCAATCGCCAGACGAAGCCGCCACCCATACAGAAGCCGACCGCGGCGACCTTCTTTCCGGGGACTCGGCGCTGCAGCTCATCGATTCCCGACTTGAGATCGGCAATGGCATCCTCCGGCGGCAGCTTGCCCAAGGCCGCCGTCGCCTCGGCGGGGTCGGCGAATTTGGCCGTGCCGCCCTGCGCCGACAGCAGGTCGATCGCCAGCGCGGAGTACCCGATACCGGCGAACCGTCCGGCGACCGAGCGGATGTAGTCGTTGAGGCCCTTGTTCTCGTGGATGACGAGCACACCGCCGCGAGGCTGCGCGGCCTGGGCCCACGCCGCCTGCAGTTCGCCGCGCGGCCCCGCCCAGGCGATCGGCTCGGTCGCGACGGCGTTCTGCGAGCCCGGCGGCGGTGCGCTCTCGGTTGCGGGCGCATTCGAGGTGACCGGGCCGTCCGACGTCGACTGCTTGTTCTCGCCGCATGCCGCGATCAATGCGGTGGCGGCCGCGGTGCCGACGCCGAGCAATGCCAGCCGGCGTAGTGCCTCCCGCCTGGACAGCAACCCGTCGATGTGATCAGTGGCGATTTCTTCGGCGATGTACCGCTGCAAGGGGGTCACGTTCGCGAGTATGCACCTGTGACCTGGACTCCGGATACGGATGCGCTGCGCGGCCGCGTGGCCGTGGTGGCCGGAGCGACGCGCGGCGCCGGCCGTGGAATCGCGGCCGCACTCGGAGAGGCCGGCGCGACGGTGATCTGCACGGGCCGTAGCAGCGTATCGGGCAACGAGGGGTCCGATTACGACCGTCCAGAAACCATCGAAGAGACCGCCGAGCTCGTCGAGCGGCTCGGCGGCACCGGCATCGCGATGCAGGTCGACCACCTCGATACCGCCGCTGTCAGCCGCCTTGCCGACCGCATCCGCGATGACCAGGGATCGATCGACATCCTGGTCAACGACATCTGGGGTGCGGAGGTCCTCAAGGGCGGCCCAGCCATGTGGAATCGCCCGATCTGGGAGCACGACATCGACGACGGTCTGCGGATTCTGCGGCTCGGCATCGACACGCACCTCATCACGTCGCACCGCCTGTTGCCGCTGCTGATCAGCAAGCCAGGCGGCCTACTCGTCGAGGTGACCGACGGGACAAAGGATTTCAACGACTCCAACTACCGGTTGTCGGTGTTCTACGACCTGGCCAAGACCGCGGTCAACCGGCTCGCCTACAGCCAGGGTCACGAACTGGAGCGCTTCGGCGCCACCGCGGTGGCCGTGACACCGGGTTGGCTGCGGTCGGAGATGATGCTCGACAATTGGGGCGTCACCGAGGAGAACTGGCACTCCGCGCTGGATCCACGCCGGACCGATGGTCCGGTCGCTCCCCCTGGCTTCGCCGAATCCGAGACGCCGCGCTATGTCGGGCGTGGGGTGGCCGCGATCGCCGCAGACCCGCACCGGGCACGGTTCAACCAGCGGTCGGTGACGTCTGCCGAGCTTGCGCGCGACTATGGCTTCACCGACCTGGACGGCCGTCAGCCAGACGGCTGGGAATAGCAAAAACCGCAGCTCAGATGCGAAAGTAGACAAATTCTCAAATCTGTTCACAGATTTCGTTGACACCCGCGGGTCGGGACTGTTCTATGGCTGGGTGACATACGACACGATCATCAGGAACGGCCGCTGGTTCGACGGCACCGGCGCTCCGTCGGCCATTTGCAACATCGGCATCCGCGATGGTCACGTAGTCGCCATCACCGCCGATGAGCTCGATCAGGCGGGTTGCCCTCGAGTCATCGACGCGACGGGCAAATGGGTGCTGCCCGGCATGCTCGACATACACACCCACTACGACGTTGAAGTACTCGTCGCACCCGCGATGGCCGAGTCGCTGCGCCACGGCGTGACCACGGTGATGCTCGGATCGTGCTCGCTGTCCACCGTGCACGTCGACGCCGAGGACGCCGACGACATCTTCGGACGCGTCGAGGCGATCCCTCGCGAACACGTCATCGGCGCGGTCGACGACCACAAGACGTGGTCGAACTGCGAGGAGTACATCGCAGCGCTTCAGGCGCGTCCGCTCGGCCCGAACGTCGCCGCCTTCATCGGACACTCCGACATGCGGGCCGCGACCATGGGACTCGATCGGGCCACCCAAAAGCGGCAGCGGCCCACCAGAAGCGAACAGGCGCAGATGGAGAAGTGGCTCGAAGAGGCGTTGCAGGCCGGCTTCGTCGGAATGTCATCGCAGCAACTGCTTTTCGACAAGCTGGACGGCGACGTCTGTCGCTCGCGCACGTTGCCTTCGACATATGCCAAGCCACGGGAACTGCGTCGCCTCAAGTCCCGCCTGCGGCGGGCCGGCCGGGTCCTGCAGTCCGGGCCCGACATCCAGAATCCGCTGAATCTCGGTTCGCAGCTGTTTCAGTCGCTCGGCGTTTTCCGCAACCCGCTGAAAACCAGCCTGCTGTCGGCCGCCGACGTCAAGTCGAACCCGTACGCGATCAAGGTGCTCGGCCCGCTGGCCCGATTGGTCAATCGCCTCGGCGGCAACTTTCGCTGGCAACACCTGCCGGTGCCGTTCGAGGTCTACGCCGACGGCATCGACCTGGTGGTCTTCGAGGAATTCGGGGCGGGCGCGGCAGCGCTGCATCTGCGCGACGAGGTCGAGCGCAACGAGTTGCTGCGCGACGAGTCGTATCGTCGCGAGTTCCGTAAGCAATACGAGAGCAAGTTCGGGATGCGGGTGTGGCAGCGCGACTTCTTCGACGCCGAGATCGTCGGCTGCCCCGACGAGGCGGTGGTGGGCAAGTCGTTCGGCCAGGTTGGCCTCGACCGCGGTGGCCTGCACCCGGTCGACGCGTTCCTCGACCTGGTGCTCGAGCACGGTAAGGCTCTCCGCTGGCGTACGACGATCTCCAATCACCGGCCCGAGGTGCTCAAGAAGCTGGCGCGCGATCCCGGCATTCAGATGGGCTTCTCCGATGCGGGTGCCCACCTGCGCAATATGGCGTTCTACAACATGGGACTGCGACTGCTGCGCCATGTCCGGGATGCACAGAACACGGGTCGGCCGTTCATGTCCATCGAGCAGGCGGTGCACCGGCTCACCGGCGAACTCGCCGACTGGTATCGCCTCGACGCCGGACACCTGCGTATCGGTGACCGCGCCGACATCGTCGTCATCGACCCTGAACGCCTCGACGAGTCACTGGATGCCTACGCCGAAGCACCGGTCGAGCAGTACGGCGGACTGTCGCGGATGGTCAACCGCAACGACGACACGGTGACGGCGGTTTTCGTCGGTGGCCGTGCAGTCTTCCTCGATGGCGAGCCGACGGACGTCGTCGGCGCCGCACGCACCGGAAGATTTCTTCGGGCCGCGCACAAGGCGCCGGCTCAGGCGATCGACGAATCGGAGTTGGCAAGTGTCAGTTGAGGATACGGTGCTGGGCATGTGGAAAGCACTGTCGGAGCGTGACTGGGAAACAGTGAAGACGTTTCTTTCCGACGACTGCATCTATCTGGATGTGCCGGTTGGCCCGGCCGCCGCGGCACGCGGTCCCGAGGACATCGTGAAACGTCTGAAGATCGGCATCGAGCCACTGGCCTCATACGAGAACTTCAACGGACTGATGGTCGACAACGGCACCGACGTGATGTACGAGCATCACGAAGAATGGCATTGGGCGACAGGCGAATCCGCGGTACTGAACTTCGTCTCAGTGCACAAGGTGCGCGACGGCAAGATCACGCTGTGGAAGGACTACTGGGACATGGGCGCGCTGGCCAACCACGCACCGCCCACCTGGATGGAAGACTTCGCGAACGCCGACATGAGCTGGGTGTTCGACGCCACCGGGCTGGTCTGACAGTTCAGACACTCCAGGCCAGACGGAATTTCTCGGCCAGTTCCTCCGGCGCCAGGTCGCCGTAGTTCTGTTGCTCATAGCTCCGAACCGCGACAACGGCGTCGACGACCTCGTCGCCGAGAATCCCTCGCAGCACGGCGGATTGGTCGAGTGTGCCGATTGCGGCGACCTGCTCCTGCGCAAGCGGCGCGATTCCGGACTCTTGCCGCTGAGCTTCGCTGAGCGAGGCGGGATCGACGGTGACCTCCGGTGGCAGCGGCAGCTTCCGCTGAATGCCTTCGAGCGCAAGGCCCAGTATCGCGGCCGTCGCGAGATACGGATTCGCCGACGGGTCGATGACCTTGACCTCGACGTTCGCCCCATGCGGATTACCGTGTCCGCCGGCGAGGAATCGCACCGCCGCTTCGCGGTTTTCGGTGCCCCAGCACACGTACGCACCCGACCAGTGGCCGGGCTGCATCCGCAGTCCGGAAAGCACCGAGCCGCACAGGATCCCCTGAGCCTCGGGCAACCCGGCCAGCAATCCGGCTATGGCCGACTCACCGTCCGGCGTCATCCCCGCGGGGCCCGAGCCATCGGAGAACAACGGCACACCTTTTCTCTTCATCGAGAAATGTTGGTGCGAGCCCGATCCGACGCTACCCGCGAACGGGACCGGCGACAGACTGACGCGAAGCCCGTAGCGCCGCGCGATCCGGCCGACGATGATGCGAATCAGCACCAGTGAGTCGGCTGCGTCCACCGGGGACTGCGGGGACAGCGAGATCTCGAATTGGTTCCTGCCGTACTCGGGATGGAACTGTTCAATCGCCACACCCGAATTCGTCGCCGCCTCGGTGACGTCTGAGACGAATCCTTCGAATTCGAGGACTCCGGCAAGTCCGTACTGTGCCCACATGTGCGACGGAAGCTCGCCCCCTTCGGGCCCGACGAGTACGAATTCCATTTCATGCCCGACCACCGCATCGATGCCCGCCTCCGAGAGACGCTCGGAGACTTTCCGCAGAGTGCCACGACTGCAATACGGGTCAGGCGAACCGTCCTGGTTGAAGAAACCGCCGGGCGCCCAGCAGAATCCGTCACCGAGTATGCGTAATCCGCCCAGATCGATGCGTATGCGCTGATCTCCGACCACACCGATGGCGTCGCCGAACACGATGCCCGTCTGGTCGATGGCGAAGACATGAAACACGGGGCTCGCGCCTAATCCGGGGTCGGCGAAGGTGCTCATCCTGCGCAGTGGAACGGTCTTGGCGTGGGTGAGGCCCGCGGGATTGACGACGGTGCCGATCAAGGTGGTGACGCCGTCGGCTTCGAGCTGCGCGATGGCGGCAGCGGCAAGAGGTTTGGCGGCCCGCGACGTCATGGCCACCATTCTGCGCGGTGGGCGCCGGCTACAGGGTGATCTTGCAGCTTTGGCCGATGTCCAACGTCCGCAGCATCCGGCCCATGCCCAACCACATCGCGCACGACAGTGCGAGGTCGGTCAGCAGCTCGTCGTCGAACTGTTCGCCGGCGCGCGCCCAGAAGTCCTCGTCGTCACGCAGGCCGGTGTGATCACTGGCGAAACGCTCGGCGAACTCGGCGGCTACCCGCTCCTGTGCGCTGTAGCCGGGCCACGTCCGCCATTCGGCGGCATGGTCATAAAGGTCTTCGTCCACTCCCGCCGCGATGCCCTCCGAATCGCGGGTGTTCTGGCACACCACGCATTCGTTGTCCAGTGCGATCACCATCCGTGCCAATTCCCGGACCCGCATCGGCAGGCGATTCTTGTTGTAGACCGCATTGGTGAATCCGGCCATCGCGACGCCGATATCGGGCGACTTGACCACCCAGGCTGCTGCGTCGTCGTCGGCGAAGGGTCCAATTCGGCTCATGACGGCATCGTACGCCCCCAATGCGCAAAATTGGAACACGTTCTAGTTTTTAGTCGGCGTCAATTTTTTGGGCTGTACGAAGTTGACGAATCCGTCGCCTCCGGAGCAGTTTTCGCGAAAAGTTTTTGGGTGCCGATACGGTGTGTTTTGCGCGCTTTGATCCCCATTGTCAGCGCGCATGGCAAGCTAAACCAGTGCTTTGGCAAGTCTTTCATGCTGGGTCTTGTGCGGGTGGACGCCAACGGCGGCTACGACGAGGGGGACGGTGATGAGCGACTTTGTCACTCGCACAACCGAGTCGGGTGTCGTCGTAGTCCAGCCGACCGGGCGACTGAACATGAGCGCCTCCCCCGCGCTGCGCAAACAGTTGGGCGACATCGTCGAGGGCGGGAACAATCGAATCGTGGTCGACCTCAGTTCGACAGATTTCATCGATTCGTCGGGTCTCGGCACGCTGATCGCGAGCCAGAAGATCGCCCGCGAAGCGGGTGGCGATCTACGCATTGCGGCGCCCACCCAGCAGATTTGCACCGTGCTGGAGCTGAGCAACCTCGACCAGCTCCTACGTCCCTATGAATCGGCGGACAGTGCTTTCGATGGGTGAGCACACAATGGAAGGCCTGACCGGGCCCGAGACGCTGGACGAGATCCAGCGAACGCTCGACCTGGCATGGACGGAACACGATGTTCCCGAGTACACCAGGATGTGCATCGAACTCGCGGTCAGCGAAATCGGAACGAACATCATCGCGTACTCGGGTGACGGCAAGCCGGTGCTGATGCGCATGGTGGTGCACGTGCAGCCGGACAGCGTGACCGTCAGGTTCACCGACGACGGCCATCCTGCACCGCTCGACCTGACCCACATATCGATGCCCGAGGAAGCCGCGGAAAGAGGCCGCGGACTCGCCCTCGCACATCGCGTACTCGACGAGCTGCGGTATTGGCGCGATCCACAGGGCAATCATTGGAAGTTGATCCTGCGGCGGTCCCCATGAGCGCGATGATCGACGCAATCTCACAGTGCGTCGAGGGCGATGAGGTGAGCCCGCACGCGATCGTCGACGACCTGTCTGCGAATGTCCGCGAGCTGCCCGATGGCGACCATCAGTAGCAACGCGAACGCGGAGCAGCCCGGCCCCCGGATCCCACGGCGGCGGTACCTTGGTGCGCGCTTGACCGTGCAGGGTTGGTTGACGGTCGTGCTGTGCGTCATGGGCGTGATCGTCATCGGTAGTTCTGTCGTCGTCGCCGTTCTGCTGCACCGCACCGACATCGCCACCCGCCAGTTGGCAGACACCATTTCGCCGGCCCGTTCCACGGCCTTCCAGTTGCAGGCGTGGATGCGCGATCAGGAGACCGGCGTGCGCGGTTACGTCATCACCGGCAATCCCCGATTCCTCGAGCCGTACTACGCTGGCCGAACGGCTGAGGACACCGCCGCAGCCGCGCTACGCCAACGCTTGAGCGGGCACGACGATCTGCTGGCCGATCTCACCGCGATCGAGACTGCAGTTGACCAGTGGCGCACCAGCTACGCCGAACCGGTGATCGCGCGCGTGTCACCCGGCCGGCCCTATCCGCTCAGCCAGGGCGAGGCCGATTCAGGTAAGGCACAGTTCGACCAGTTGCGCTCGCTGTTCGACACACAGAATGAAAACCTCAATGCGGCAAGAACCGTCGCCCGCACCCAATTGCAACAGGACCAGACGTCGCTCAACCGGGTCTTGACCGGCGTGTTGGTCGCGATACTCGCGAC
The DNA here is from genome assembly GCF_000230895.2 of Mycolicibacterium rhodesiae NBB3. Next base: position 4,947,101 of record NC_016604.1, on the reverse strand, counting down.
CGGTCTGGCGCTGAGTTTGCTTGTGCGCAACGCCGTCGCGCGGCCGGTGGCTGCCGTCGCGGCGGCATGCCGACGGATCGCCACGGGAGATTTCGAAGCGCGGATTCCTGTCGACGGGCCCAGCGACATCCGGGGCATTGCGGTAGACGCGGACGGCATGCGGCGGCGGATCGTCGACGAGCTCGAGACGTCGCAGGCAGCACGGGCCGAGCTCCATGACAGCGAGGAATTGTTCCGAAAGAGCTTCAACTCCTCGGTCGCGGGCAAGCTGATGGTCATCCGCGCGAACGATCAATGGAGTGTCGAGCGTGCCAACCCCTCTGCGCAGGACCAGCTGCCCGGACTGCACGAGGCGATCACAGACCTCGGCGCATTGATGGGTCAGGACGCCGTTGCCGAGCTTTCGACCGCCGCCGACTCGCTCGCCGATGACGGCAGCGCGCGCCTCACCCTGCAACTAGCCGATGGCCGCAGCCTTGACGTGAGTATCGCCGTGATCGGCGATAAGCCCGAAGGAATCCAGTTCGTACTGCACTTCCGCGACGTCACCGAATCGGAGCGGCTGCGTCAGCTCGAACTCGAGGAGATGAACCGGGCCGCCGAAGTTCAGCGCGCACTGGTGCCGGGCGTCCTGCCCGCGACGCCGGGCTGGGGTATCGGAACGTTCACCAGTCCAGCGCGACAGGTCGGCGGAGACTTCTACGACGTGCGCGTGGACCAACCGTCCATCGTGCTGAGCCTCGGCGACGTCATGGGTAAGGGTATGGACGCCGGAATGCTTGCCGCCGCCACCCGCACCGCGCTGCGATCCAACGATCCCGCCACCACCCCGTCTGATGTGCTCAACGGCGCCGCGGGAATCCTCGACGGTGATCTGCGCAGGATCAGCGCGTTCGTGACACTGTCCTATGTCCTGGTCGACATGGACTCGGGCGGCTTCCGATTCGCAGACGCCGGCCACGGCTTGCTCTTCGTCATCCGCACCACTTCAGGCACGGTCGAGCGGCTGTCATCCGAAGACATGCCCGTTGGAGTGGGAAACCACTGGCGGCAGCTCTCCGACAGGCTCGCTTTGGGTGACATGATCCTGCTCGTCAGCGACGGAGTGCTCGACCTGTGGGGCGGTTCGATCGAGGGACTCGAGGACGCTATAGCGCAGTGCGCCAACGGCAATGGGATGAGCCCGCAGGGGGTCGTGGACTACCTGTGTGCGAATGCTGGCGAGTTGGTCGACAGCGATGACGTCACCGCGGTGGCGCTGTCCCGCAACGGATGAGGCCGCGCCCACGACGTCGGTTCGGTCAGCGCGCGGCGACCAGGTCGCCGCGGTCCTCGGTCCAGCTCTGCTGCAACAGCATCCGATGCACGATGCGCTCGAGCGCGGCCTCCACCTGAAGACGATCCGGCCGGCCTTCGAACGACGACGACGTGGCCAACTTGTCGACGATGCGCCCCACGATGAGTCCGGAGATGGCATTGACCTGTTTCATCCCGGATTGCGTCAGCCATAACTTGCCGGCGGTCCCCAACACAAAGCCGTCGCGGATCAACCTGTCGAACGTCGGCTCGATGACCTCGTAGGGCACCCGCAGCCGTTCGGCGATGTCGGTGAGGGTGGCCATGCCGAAGACCTGGTTCTGTCGGTAGATCTGCAGCAGCGCCCACATCTGGGTGACGTCGAGATGGCATCCCGGAAGTTGGGCGAGACTGCGCAGCCGAATTTCCGGTGAGTCGCGGAAGATCCGCCCGATCGCCACTTCCAATATTTGTTCGGGCGACTCGGTGCTCGGCATGCCGAATCCCTCGCCGAGGTCACTGGCCGACACCGTCTCGATCTCACGCAGTCGCACCTCTTTGAGGAAGAGCGAGACGACGAAGCCGACTATCGCGACAGGCACGCCACACAGAAAGACCGTCCCCAGTGAGTCCGCGTACGCGTCGACGATCGGTGCCGCCATCTCGGGCGACAACGCGTGTAACGCCTGCGGAGAATCCGCAGCACGAACCGGCGCGCCACTGGCCGCCAACGCCCCCGGGATCCGGCTCGTGAGGAAGTTGGCGAACAGTGAACCGAAAATAGCTGCACCGAAAGAGCTTCCGATGGTCCGGAAGAAGGTGACCCCAGACGTGGCAACCCCGAGATCGGAGAAACTGGACGTGTTCTGGACGACGAGAATCAGGACCTGCATGCACAGCCCGATACCCGCGCCGAGGACGAACAGGTTCATCGACTGTTGCCAGAGTGGAGTGGCGGCACCCATCTGTGACAGCAACAGGAATCCGAGCGCCATGGCGGCGGTACCGGCGACGGGGAACACCTTGTATCGGCCCGTGCGGCCGACGATCTGCCCACTTCCGATCGAGGTGATCAACATTCCCGCCACCATCGGCAGGGTCCGCATGCCCGACTCCGTCGCCGAGACGCCGTTGACGAATTGCATGAAGGTGGGCAGGAACGTCAGCGCACCGAGCATCGCGAAGCCGACGATGAACCCGAGGATGCAGCACACCGTGAACACGGGGCTCGCGAACAACCGGATCGGCAGAATCGGCTCCGGGGTCCGGGATTCCACCCGGACGAAGATCGCCAGCGCGACGAGGGATGCGGCGAACAGGCCGATGATCATCGGGGACGACCATGCGTATGTGCTGCCGCCCCAGCTGGTGGCCAGCGTCAGACCGGACGCGGCAAGACCGATGAACAGCATGCCCGCATAGTCGATCACCGGCTTGGCGGCCTTGGCCAACGACGGGATGGCCATGGTGCCGACCACGATCACGATGATTCCGATCGGGACGTTGATCCAGAACGCCCACCGCCATGTCAGATGGTCGGTGAAAAAGCCGCCGAGCAGCGGGCCGATGACCGTGGTGACGCCGAACACCGCGCCTAGCGCGCCCTGATAGCGCCCCCGCTCACGCAATGGGATGACCTCGCCGATGACGGCCATCGCCGTGACCATCATCGCGCCGCCGCCGATACCCTGCAGCGCGCGCGAGGCGACCAACATCGTCATCGATCCGGCCAGCCCGCACAGGATGGACCCTGCGAGGAAGAACAGCACCGACGCCTGGAAGACCGCCTTGCGCCCGAACAGATCGCCGAGTTTGCCGACTACCGCGGTGACGATCGTCGACGCCAGCAGGTAACTGGTCACCACCCACGACTGATGACCCGCTCCGCCCAGGTCTGCGACGACAGTCGGCAGCGCGGTCGCAACGATGGTCTGATCCAGCGCGGCCAACAGCATGCCGAGCAGTACCGCAACGAAGATGATGTTGCGGCGCTGCGGGCTGATCAGCGCGCTGGGCGAGTTGGAATCCGCGACGGCCGCGTCCGCTTGCGTACTCGTCATACCTACCTTCCATTGATCGACGTACCCTCAGGGCCTATCGTTAGACAAGCTATGAAAGTTACGTCACCAACGGAGAGTAGGCGCGCGGCCGTGCGCGAAACCTCGATCTGACCAGTTATGCGTGGCCAGGCGGCCGGGACACGCACTGGGCCGAGTACAGCTCCTCGCCGAGCTTCACCATCAGCTCGAGCTGGGTCTCGAGGTAGTCGATGTGATCTTCTTCGTTGGCCAGGATCTTCTCGAGCAGATTCGCCGAAGTGGCGTCTTCCTTCTCGCGGCACATGATGATGCCCGGCCGGAGGCGAGCGAGTACTTCGTATTCGATCGCCAGATCGGCCTCGAATTGTTCACGCAGCGTCTGACCGATTCGCAGGGAGAACAGACGCTGATAGTTCGGGAGCCCGTCGAGAAGCAGGATTCGGTCGGTGATCGCTTCCGCGTGCTGCATTTCCTCAAACGACTCTTTACGAGTGTATTCAGCCAATTCGGTGAATCCCCAATTGGCCTGCATCTTCGAATGTAGGAAATATTGATTAATCGCCGTCAGCTCGCTCGTCAATTGCTCGTTGAGCAATTTCAGAACGTCGGGATCGCCTTGCATCATCGCTCCTAAGCAACTTGAGGGCTGTCAGTTGTCGCCGTCGATCGTGCACCACCCAATCTAGTGCAGGAAATCGGTATCAGCGCATCTTTCCCCTTGCGTGAGGCGTGTTTTCAGGCTGATCTCGAGCGATCGGGCCAACCACGGGGCGCAGATCAGACCCATACTCTGGACTGCCTAGGCTAAGTAAGGTTAGACTGCGCTAACGCTTGCCGGCCTGGCCTAGTGACGAGGAATGGGAATGAGTGATTTCGATCTGCACTCACTTATTCTCGCTTGCGATTTTCGCGTTGATGACGTCGATCAGATGTGGGAATGGCTCAAGAAACATTCCGACGGCCTTGCTTCGATAGGAGCCCATCACGTCGTCCTCTACACCTCGATTTGGGAACGTAACCGGGTCTTGGTCACTATCGGTATTCGCCATGTCCGCTCGATGCGTGATGTGCTGCGGTCGCCCGCAATTTTCGAGTGGTTCAACATTTCGGGCGCCGACGACATTCCACCGATTTTCGGTGGCGAGGTCGTGGAGAAGATCGACCTGTATCCCCCGTCGCCCGACGAGCATGTCGGCCGTGTCGTTGTCGGCGTCATGTCATCGGTCGACGACGTGTCTGCGCTGATGGTCAAGTTGCACGACGGAGTCGAGCGCTTCAAGCGCGGAGGGGTGCGCAAGATCTGGGTATACCGCGCGCTCGATGACGGGCAGGAAGTGATGATCCTGCAGGAGATCGAGGACGAGGACGCCGCACGGCAGTGGATCGAACACCCTGACGCCGCTGCGGAATGGATGTCGAACGCGGGCTTCGGCCCCTACCCCACCCAGTTCGTGGGCAGGTTCGCCCACCTCATGAGCATCGACGAGCAGAGCTGACCCGCCTATGTTCGTATGCCTGTGCGTAGGAGTGACGAGTCACGACGTCGACAAGGTCGTGGCCAACGGCGCCTGCACGTCGAAGCAGATCGCCGAAGCCTGCGGTGCCGGCGGTGACTGCGGGCGGTGCCGGCGCACGCTGCGCGCCATCATCGCCACCCATCACGACTCCGCCGGCTGCCCGTCGAAGAACAATTGCCCCCGCAAACCGGCCAACGGACGCGAGTCCAAATCCGTAAGCCGCTAGCAAGCGCAATCAGCGCCTAACGGGTTGATTGCCAGCGCCACGTGCGTGCTGTCAACCCGTTAGCGCCGGCGCCTACTTCCCCTTGCCGGTGAAATCGGCGAGGGCGGCCGCGTTCGCGGCGGCGCCCATCAATACGGCGAAGTGTTCGTTCTCCCGCGCCGTCGCAGCGTCGATCCCCTCGCGCGTCGGCGCGGCGATGGTTTGTTTCACCGCCATCAGACTCGAAATCGGGCGGGAGGCAAGGATTTCGGCATGCCGGCGGGCCTCGGGCAGGAGATCGTCGGGCTCGCACACCTTCCACACCAGGCCCATCTCGCGCGCCTCCTCGGCACCGACCCATTCGGAGGACAGCAGCAGCCAGGCGGCGTTCTGTCGGCCCATCAAACGCGGCAACAGGTACGACGACGCCGCTTCCGGCGCGACGCCCAGGCTGGTGAACGGGGTCTTCAGCCGCGCGGTCGAGGACATGAACACCAGATCGGCGTAGCCGAGGATGGTCGCGCCGATACCCACCCCGACTCCGTTCACCGCGCAGATCAGCGGTTTGGTGAAGTCCGCGAGTGCCGAGATCATCGTCGTGAAGTGGCTGCCCTGCTCATTGAAGGTGGGATCGGTGATGCGCCTCTGCATTTCGTTGAGGTCGTTGCCCGCGCTGAACGCCCGCCCCGCGCCGGTCAGCAACACCACGGCGACCTCCGGATCCGCCGCCGCCTCGGTCAGCGCGGTCGCGGTCGCAAGATACAGCTCTTCGTTGAAGGCGTTGAGCACCTCTGGCCGATTGAGCGTCAGCGTCCGGACCCGCTGGTCGTCGGCAATCTGGAGAATCACGCGAGTGAGCGTATGCGCTAACCGTTGCTGTACACCCGGGTGGGTGCGATTAGCACGACGGTGCGCCGCTGCTCTGCCATCACTCGGTCGTATTCGTCCCAATCGCTGTGAGTTCCGCCCGCGGCGGTGAACACCTCGCGCAATAACAGTCGCAGTTGGTCCCCATCGGTCACCCACGCCTGCGGATCGTCAGGCCCCGCCAACTCGGCTCGGCCTTCCACGGTGGCCCATTGCCAACCATTGCGGAACGTCACCGCGAGTTGTGGCCGACCCCGCAGGTTCGCCAGTTTGACTTTCCCGTACGTGACGAACCCGAGCGCAGGGTGTCCGGTCGCGGGATGCGGCAGCACCCCCACATTGACCAGGGATGCCTGAACGGTGTTGTCTGCCCGGACAGTTGACACCACCGCAAGCCCACTTTCACCTGCCGCCAGCGCAAACGCCTCGTCGAGCGTCGTCATCTGCTCACCCGATCCTGTTGTCGGCGACGAACGGCGTCCGATAGACGTACCGGCTCGTCGGCACCGTGTCCACGTCCCGATTCGCACCGAACGCGGTGGTACTTGCGACCATTCGTTCCATGCGCCGGCTCAGCTCGTCGTCGTCGGGGGCACCGAAGAACGCGTGCAGATCGGTGACCGCCGCTTCGGGGAACAGCTCTTCCACAATCGCGTCGATCGCCGGGGCGCCCGGGGTCAGCGCGCGCACCACGGCGTTCTGGGTGTACCCGAACGTCGACTGCGTTTCGATGGCCACCGGTGTGTGGTTGATGTGCCAACGCTGTCGCCACGTCGCCTCGTCCAGGTCAGTCGGCCTGCGCAATAGTGCGATGTTGGCGAAGCCGTCCGTGCGCGCTCCTGCTGCCGTCACGGGCGGCGGCAGCGGTACCGATTCGGTGACAAGGTAGGCGGCCACGCGGTCCGCCTCGGACTCCAGCCGCGCCACAGCCGCGGTCACCGGCTCTGCGTAGTACTGATGGGCCCACACCGTGACGAAGCCGACGACCGGGGGGTCGAGGACCGTCAGCGTCATGAGGGAATGGCGCACCACGTCGTCGCGCACGTTGATCGCCACTCCCGGCAGGCCGAGTTCGAGTAGGTCGGCCGCGACGTCGGTGCGCATCCGCGTGCACCATGCCTCGTCGGAATCGGCACGCTGCAGCGCGATGATGACTTTCTCCACGGATCGAACCTAGCGCGTGGAGGTGCTCAGGCTTCCAACCTCGCGCGGATGCTCGCCAGCCGTTCCTCGAGTTCGGCCTCGTCGATGACGCCGCGAGCCACCAGCGAGTGCGCCAACGACATGAGCTGGTTCTCCGGATACGGCAGGTTCGAGTAGACCGTCGCCGACAGCGCATCCTCCTCGTCGCGCCGCTGCTTGAAGTCGGGGATGTTCTCGTCGCACGAGGCTCGATCCAGCGCGTCGCACATGCCGTCCAGGCTCGTCTTCCACGGCGGCACCGGATTTTCCACACCCCACTTGGCGGCCATGCGCGACCAGACCTGACCGCGTTCGACGATCTCCTCCAGCGGTGCGATGCGCGCGGCCACGTCGGGACTTTCCGCTGAGCTCATCCCGCGTTACCCGGGTGAATCGCGGGGCGGGTGTCGACGATCATGTTGGTGGTGACGCCTGCCTTGGGCAGCGCCACACCGATCAGGCAGTCGCGGGTGATGATCTCGACGAGCTGATCCTCGGTCCAGTCCTCGGTGCCCTCTGGTTGAAGGGGCATCACCATGAAGCGGTGCTTCTGGTTGGAATCCTGCACATGGACGGTGACCTCGTCGGGTAGGTAAAGCCCGAACTCGGCGAGGACCTGCCGCGGCCAGCGAACAAGGCGCCGGCGGTAATTCGGTGTGCGGTACCACTCGGGTGAGTTGCCGAGGATCGGTCTCGGGTAGCACGAGCACAACGCGCAGACAATCACGTTGTGCACGGTCCTAGTGTCGGCGAGGATCTGAAATGCGGTGAAGTCGCTCGGTGTCCCCCAGCCCGTGGGGTGCAGCCAGTCGACGCCGACCTCCTTGCTGGCCGTCATCGGTTCCGCGAGGGCGAGTTCCTTGAACTTAGGGTCGAGCCACGCCTTGGCGACCAGACGCGCGGCGGGTGTCGGCCCGATCTGCTCGGCGAACTCGGTCATGAGCCGGTGATCTTCGGCGGTGAAGATGCCCTTCTCGATGCACAGTTCGCGCAGGGCGATCTCCAGAACCTCGAAGTCGGTGATCTCGTCGACCATCGGGGCGACAGTGCGGTCATGGTCATGGTCGTGGTCGTGGTCAGTCATGCAAAACCCTTTCTGCACAGCCTATTTCGCGGATTCCAACCAACGTTCGGGGATTTCTGTGGAGATGACGTCATTCGCTGTTCCGGTGTAGCCGTAGAACAACTCGGCCATGTTGAACTTCACGACGTACATCCACTCCGGCTTCACCTCTCTGTCCCAGGTCTCGTCCTCGGCGGCGGGCGTCTCGTAGGCCAGGGCCTCGATCTCGCCGTTCGCGCCTCGTACGTACTCAGGCGTGCGGGTATAGAAGATCACCGGAAGCTCGCGCACCACGACCGGGTCGCCGACCTTGAACTTCGCCTCTCCGGCCTGTCCGGCGTAGCACCCTGGATCGCCCTTGCCGTCGGCTTCCTCGGCATGGGAGTTGCGCTTCACGCCCGCGCCGTCACCTTCGGACTTGGGCTCGGCCTCTGGCTTTCGGCCGTCGAGCCCGCCTGCGTAACGTTCCTTGACCTCTGCCATCCGCTCGCTGAGCTCGGACAGACCGATGTGATGCTTCTCGACCAGCACCCGGGCTACGGCGATCAGCCAGCGGCCGTAGTACGGGAGTCCCAGATACTGTGCGCGTCCGACGTCGACATTGCCGATCCTTCTGCGCTCCTCCGAAAGCCAGATGCCGCGCCAGCCGAGGACCTCGCACATGACATACGTCATGTGCTCCCACTCCTCGTATTGCTTGTTTTCGTACTTCATCGGCGCATCGGGCTCACCGCCGACATCGTGGACGGGCTTCCAGTACGCCTTGATACGACCGGGGTCCAACATGTCCGGGGTCGGCGCATCGGGCAGTTCGGGATATGCCGACCTCAATCGGGAAGTCAGTTCTAGTTGAGCCGCGCGCTCCGCTGCAGTGCTCATCGAGGGTCCCTTCGTCGGCCGGGCACGCCGGCGCGCAGTGCTGATCGGCGAATGTGATCGGAGGAAGCGGTCGGAATCCAGGGCAGCAGCCAAGGTCCAGCAACGCCGTCGAACGCGACAGCATTGTTGGTCATCGGCACCTCCCGGCTGCTCTGTTGACCCCGCGCCGACTCTATCGGCCGACTTGCATCCATAACACCCGAATCGACGACGAACGGCAGCAAAACTGCTGACGAACGCGTCAGCGATGCCTGTCAAATCGCTGTGCCGCAGGCGATCTGGCGCCGCCGCACCCAGACGATCGGCTATCCGCGTAACGAATCCGGTCCGCGGGTACCGCTTCGCGCGTTCGAGCTCGCCTGAGAAGTTGCCGAGTTTGTCGTAAGACGCGTATCGACTTCGGCCATCGAGGAACCTCGTTGAGGCCAGAATGGAGGAGTGACCACCGGCAGCCGCGTCGTCGAGGCGTTGAAGCCGCCCACCCCGGACATCGGCGCGGTGGCCCGCGGGCTGATCGCGGTCCTGGCGATGTCTCTGCTCGCACTGGCCGTCGGCAGCGGTGCCGCCGCCGTGTGGGCGGCCGGTGCCGGAATCGTCTGCGCGTCCATTGCGTTGCAGGACAGCCCCGGCGGACGCGTGCAGCTCGTCGCCATCGTGGCGCTGCAGATGGGCGCGGCCGTCTTCCTCGGTTCGTTGACGTCGGCGTACACCGTCGCCTTCGTGATCGTCGTCGCGGTGTGGTGCCTGGGTGCTGGGATGCAATGGGCGCTCGGCAACAATGCGGGTCTCGTCGCAGCGGCCGGAACCGCGCTACTGGTCATCGCGCCGACCGACGTGCCGTCGGCGACCTCTGTCGCCCTGCCCACGCTTCTCACGATCGCGGCGGGATTCGTCCAGGCGGCACTGGTCGCGGTCTGGCCACCACAACGATGGCGGACGCAAAGCGATGCGTTGGCGTGGGCGTACCGGTCTCTGGCCGCCGACGCCAGGCGCATCGCCGCGGATCGCGACTCGCCGCTGGAAGCGGCTCAGTTGACGTGGTTGCGGGATGCCTTCGCAGACACCCAAGCCACCAGGCGACCAGCGGCCTACCACGGCGGGCACCGGCTACCCGAACGATTGATGGGGGCATTGCTGGCACTGCGCGGTTCCTCCGGGGATGAGCGCGACCGTATTTCGCACATGCTGAACGACGCGGCGGTGGCCCTCGACGCGATCGCCGAGAACAAGCACAACGCACGGCGCGAAGCCGAGCACGCCCTGGTGCGCGTCGACACCGCTGTCATGGCGCTGAAGGGCCCAGAAGGACCCGCGGCGCAACGCTTCTCCAAGCAGCTGCAGGAGGCCGCCGAGTTCCGGTTCCCCGATCTCCTCCAACCCGACGTGATGAACCCACTACGGGCGGCCATGACCGAAGTCCGCAAGCACCTGACCCGGACGTCGCCGATCCTGCGCCACGCCGTGCGGCTGTCGGTCGCTGTCGCGCTGGCGGTCGCTGCAGACCGCTTCGCGCCGATCGCTCACGGTCACTGGATCGCACTGACCGTCCTCTTTGTGCTGCGGCCGGAGACGGCACACACCTACACCCGCTGCGTCGGACGCGTCGGTGGCGCGGCCGGTGGAATCGTCCTCGCGTCGCTTGTGACCACGATCTGGCAGCCGACGGGTGTGATTGCCGCAATGCTGACCGTTGCGTGTCTGGCCATCACCTTCTGGGTGGTGCGGTTCGGTTATCTCGCGACGAGCGCGGGAGTGGCCGCGGCGGTGGTGTTCCTGTTGGAGATCGACACGGCCGCGGCGGGAGCGACGGTGGAAGACCGGCTGTTCTCGGTGGTGATCGGCGGCGGACTGGCTGTGGTGGCACACGTGGTGTTACCCGATCACGCGTTGACACGCCTGCGACAGCGTGCCGGCGAGCTACTGAAGACCGAGATCGATTATGCGGCAACGGTGGTCAGAGCATTCGTTCATGAACTCGATCACCCGGCCGACGCGATGTCGGCGGCGTGGCAGCGAGCGTTTCGGGCGCGGGCGGCATTCGAGGCGGCGTCCGGCGCGGCGAGGATGGACTCACGGGAACTGCGTCGCTGGCTGCGCTCCTACCGCGCGGCGCTCAACGCGGTCACCAGTGCGTGCACGACGCTGGAACGTAGCCTGCCGACGCAGTCGCCGACGACACTCACGCCCGATTTCATCACCGCCGTCGACGACTACGTCGAAGCGCTGCGGGGTGCACCGCCGAATCCCGCACTGCCGTGGACGGTCGACGTCGCCGCGCTGACGGCGGCCGAAAAGAACGTGCGAGACCGCGCCGGATCGCTTCCCGGAGACATCGGCGCCGGTCGCGTGCTGGTGTCCGAGATCGCCACCATCACGCGCAGTTTGGTCGGCATCGTCCCTAACCGCGAGCCCACTTCGGCTGGATGAATACACCCTCGGCCTCGACCGTGATGCCCTCGTCGTCGGCGAGATGGCCTGTCGCATAAGCCTTGAACCCGTCAGTCCGGGTGATCCTCGCCTCGGCGTGCAGTCGGCCCAGGCGGGTGGGACGCAGGTAGCGCAGGGTGATGGTCCCGGTGAAGCGTGGACTCTCGGGATTGGCCGCCACTTCCCCGAGGACATGATCGAGGACCAGTGCGGAGACGCCACCGTGCACGTGACCCGGCGGGCCTTCGTACGCCGCGCCCAGATGGAAGTCGGTGAACACACCGCCGTCGCTGTCCTGGTGAATGGTCAGCGGTGGGGCAACCGGATTGCGAATTCCGATGACCGGGTTTCCCCACGCCATGCGGTCACCACCGGCAGTGAAGCGCACGCCGAACGGACCGTCGCACTGGACGGCACGCAGTCGCGCCGTCGCCGCGTCGATCTCGGCCTTGACCGCGGCCACCGTCTCGGCATCGACCTCGGTACGGATCGTCGCGTCGACGAGCTCGCGGACCGCCCCGGCGAGCGGCTCGTAGACAGCGCGCATGCGGTCGACCTCAGCAGAAGAGACGTCGCCGAGATCGGTCCACTGCACCACACCAGCACTAGAACACGTTCTAGTGAAGGTTGTCGAGTCAACCCGAACGAGCAGGAGCGCCGCGCCGACCCGGTGACGGGCTGCGCCCCTTCCCCATCGGCCGTTCGGCCCGGTCGCGAATGTGAAGTGGCTACTCCTCAGGCAGCCCGTCGGCGATGAGCGCGGCCTGCTTGGTGGCGATGTCCTTTGCCACGTCCGGCGGGACAGGGTCGTTGGGCTCACCCTCGAAGTTCAGCGACACCAGGGCCTTGCCTTGGCTGAACAAGACCACGGTCACCGATTTGGTTCCGTCGGGCGACGTGCCGATCGCCATCACTCCCTGGTCGCCGACCTCGACGGGTTCCGGCGCACCGGTGGTCACTTCGTTCATCGTCTTCGAATTGCTGTCGAAGTTGGACGCGGCGGCTGCCACGTCGGGGAAGACCAGGATGGTGTCGATGATCTTCTGCTTGCCGTCCGAGCTCGCGTAGACCTGCGCCGCACCGGGATTGCCGCCCGGGTTCAACTGCACACCGCCTGGCGTCTGGGTGTCGTCGCCCATGTCGGCGGGCGGAAGGAGCAGCTTGCCGTAATCGGCGGGCTCTGCCGGCGCCGCGCTCGTCTCCGGCGGAGCGCTCTCCCCCGACGAGGTCGCTTCGGCGGATGTGGTCGATGATGCGGCCGACGACGTCGACGACTCGGACTTGGAGTCGTCTCCCTTGCTGCAACCTGAAGCGGTGACCCCGATGACCAGAGCCGCTACGGCCAGGCTCGTGGCTGACAAACGCGCAATATCCATGGATTTCCTCTCGGAATGAACGGCCCTCTGCTGGACCGGCGGATATACATCTACCCGACCGTCAATCAATTTGGTGTGGTTTGCGACATCAAGACGACGTGGCGAAAGACGCCACTGCGCGTCGTCCCGGCGGTTATCGGTGTTGCACGCGCGGTATCGGCGGCTGCTTTTCACACATCCCGACGTCGCGGCCGTCACACCTGCACGAACGGGTGGTATAGATTACCTAAGTTTTCGTAGTCAATTGTCTACGAAGTGCTTTACGCTTTTGACATGGCAGCTCGAGCCGACAGTGCCGACCCCCGTGCCGAACGGGTCCGCTCTCGATTACGCGCGGCGGCATTCGCCCTCGCCCACGAAGGACCGGTCGATGCGCTGACAGTCGGCGACATCGTCACCCGCGCCGGGGTCAGCCGGCAGGTGTTCTACCAACACTTCCGTGATCGTGACGACGCCGTCGCGTCAGCGGTCTCTGCCGCATTCGCCGCGGCGACCGCCGACCACAGCGGCGATGCGCGCACCCGGATTCTCCGATTGTTCGACTACGCCGCTGAACACCGTTCGGCTTACCGCAACGTCGTACCGAGTGCGGTGACGCAACGGGTCGCCGCCGCATTCCGTGTCGAATTACTCCCCGCATGCGAGGAGATCGCAGCGCAGGGCATACCCGCGCTGACCGCTGTCGCGGGCCTGACGGAGGAGGCGGTCACTCGATTCCTCGTCGGCGGATTCATGGAGGTGCTGCGGTCGTGGATGGAAGACCCCGATTCCACCGACCTCGTCGACCGCGCCGGCGCCGCGCTGGACACCGTCAACGCGCTTCTCGGCCTGACCCCATCTACGAACGGACTCCACCATGGGTAGACATCACGAATCTGAGTCACATCCGGCGGGCGATCGCGCCGCCATCCGCACCATGATCCTCGCGATGATCGGCTTGACGATTTTCGTCGTCGCGATGATCGCGAGCTACTCCGGCGCATTCGCCAAGCCGACGCTGCATCACCTCACCGTCGCCGTGGCGGGCCCCCAGCAGTTGACCGACGGGGTCCGCAGCCAAGACGGGCTGGCGGTGAATGCGGTCGCCGACGACGCGGCCGCGCGACAGCAGGTGTATGAACGTTCGGCCGATGCCGCATTCGTCGTCGGTCCGACCGGAGACATGAAGATCTATGTCGCCGGGGGTGGTGGGCGTAGCGTCGCGGGCGCCGCGGAGACCGTCGGTCGCGCGATCGCAGGCAAGGCCGGACTGGCCGCTACGGTCGACGACGTCGCACCGACGGCGCCAGGCAATCCGTCCGGCACGGTCGAGTTCTACGCCGTCATCTTCATTTCCATCGGTGCGTCCGTGGGAGCCGCGGTCTTCGGGCGACTGATGGGTAGCGTGCGCAACCCGAAAACGCTGGTGCTGCGCACGATGACCCTCGCGGGCTACTCGGCGCTGCTCGCCGGCTCCGTCACGGTTTACGTCGACGGTGTGCTGCACGCGGTCGTCGGGCACCCATGGCAGGTGTTCGGTGCGCTGTGGTTGTACGCGTTGGCGGTGGGCGGCGCCGTCTCCGGTGTCGCGGCGGCGTTCGGCACGGTCGCCTCGATGGCGCTGACGCTGTTTCTCGTCATCATCGGTAACGCGGCAGCTGCAGGACCGGTGGGTCGCCCGCTCCTGTCGGGCTTCTACGCCGATTTCAATGCGATAGTGCCGCAGGGTTCGGGAGTCTCGCTGCTGCGCAGCATCGAATACTTCGGCGGCAATGGTGCTTACACGCCGGTTGTCACACTCGCGATCTGGGGTGCGGGAGGGTGTCTGCTCGCGGTCATCGCCACGGCGTCGCGCGTGCAGGCCGGTGTACTCTCCGGCTGTGGCCATCGACGACAACGATCTTGAATACCTAAGCCGTTGTGTCGAACTCGCGCGCGAAGCCCTCGACGAGGGTGATGAGCCGTTCGGATCGATACTCGTCGATCACACCGGCAGGGTGCTGTTCGAAGACCGCAACCGCGTGAAGAACGGCGACCACACACGTCACCCCGAGTTCGCGATCGCACAGTGGTCGGTCGCGAACCTGACCCCGAACGGACGCGCCGACGCCACGGTCTACACCTCCGGTGAGCACTGTCCGATGTGCTCCGCGGCGCACGCGTGGGTGGGTCTCGGCCGGATCGTGTATGCCGCGTCATCAGAACAACTGACCCGGTGGCTGTCCGAATGGGGTTGTCGCCCGCCGCCGGTGGCGCCGCTGCCGATCACGACCGTCGCCCCGCACACCGATGCCGACGGACCCGCACCCGAGTACGCCGACGCGATGAAGGCCCTCTACGAGAAAAAGTTCCGGCCATGACCGAGCCGGCCTGGGTGCAGCATGCGATCTGGTGGCAGGTCTACCCGCTGGGCTTCGTCGGCGCATACCCCGCCGACACTCCTCCGACCGCCGACGAGCACCGCCTGCGCCGCATCGTCGAATGGTTCGACCACGCCATCGGACTCGGCGCGTCAGGCGTTGCGCTCGGGCCCATATTCGCCTCGCAGACCCACGGTTACGACACCACCGACCACTACCGCATCGATTCGCGGCTCGGCGACGGCGGCGACTTCGACCATCTGGTCGAGGAAGCACGCAAGCGCGGTGTGCGTCTACTGCTCGACGGCGTCTTCAACCATGTCGGCACCGACTTCGGCAACAGCTCATGGTTCCGCAAGCGGCGCAACGGATCTGGCTTCGACACCTTTGAGGGGCACGACGGGCTGATCGCACTCGATCACGACAATCCCGAAGTCGTCGACTACACCGTCGGCGTCATGACCCACTGGCTGGCCCGAGGCGCAGACGGCTGGCGCCTCGACGCCGCCTACGCCGTTCCCGACCGGTTCTGGGCGCAGGTGCTCCCGCGCGTCCGCGAGGCATTTCCCGACGCCTGGTTCGTCGGAGAAGTCATCCACGGTGATTACTCGGCACGCGTGCGTGACGGCGGCTTCGACTCGGTGACACAGTACGAACTCTGGAAGGCGATCTGGAGCGGCCTCAACGATCAGAACTTCCATGAGCTCGACTGGGCGTTGGTGCGGCACAACGAGTTTCTGGACGACTTCGTGCCGATGACGTTCGTCGGCAACCACGATGTCACCCGGATCGCCAGTCGCCTGGAGAATACGAAGCACCTGGCACACGCACTGGTCCTATTGCTCACCACCGGAGGTACACCGAGCGTGTACGCCGGCGACGAGTACGCCTATCGGGGCGTCAAAGAGGAACGGTTCGGCGGCGATGACGCGGTACGGCCTGAATTCGGTTCTCCCCCAGAGGGTATCGAGCAACTCGGCCACGACGAGTTACGACTGCACCAGTTTCTGATCGGTCTACGAAGACGCCATTTGTGGCTGCACACCGCGCGCACGTCGCCGCTGCAATTGACCAACCGCCAGTACGTGTATCAAACGCGCAACGGCGCCGACTCCCTCGTGGTGGCACTCAACATCGACGACGAACCGCTGTCCGTCTCGCTGCCGGAGGTCGGCGTTGCGCAGGGTGAAATCCTCGGCGGGTCGGGTGCGCCGCCGCAGCACATCGTCACCGCGGCGGAGGTGGAGCCGCACGGCTGGCTGATCATCGCGCCAACTGCTCGACCGTGAGCGCATCCTCGGCCCCGTCGTAGAACCGATCAAGTACCGCGCGGAAATCGGCGTTGTCCGCGGTGGCCCGCGCGAAGAGCGTCATCGACGAACGCACCTTGAGATTGTCCGGCCAGCCGAAGATCTCGTCTGCCGACGAGCCCTCGATCCCTGCGACCAGTTGCGCGCATTCACGCAGTCTCGGACCCAGGACATCGTGATCGAGGTAGGCGCTGGCCTCGGCCAGTGACGCGATGCCGTACCGGATCGCCGTGGGGCTGCGGCCGAGCGCCTTCAGCTGCGGGAAGATGAACCAGATCCAGTGGCTGCGCTTGCGTCCGTCGCGCAGCTCGGAGAGCACTGAGGAGTAGACGCGTTCCTGGGCGTCGACGAAGCGCCTCAGATCGAACGGATCCGCGCCATCGGATGTCAAGAATTCGCCCACAGCCACCTCACGTGCAAGTTTTGCAGGATAGTCTTTGCGATTCAATGACGACACCTACCGATCCGGATACGTCGACGTCGACCCGTCCGGCACCGAAACCCCGAAGTCTGCGGCGTCGCGTCATGTCCAGGATGAGCATTCAGTCGAAGTTGCTGATGATGCTCCTCGTCACGAGCGTCCTGTCGGCGGCCGTCGTCGGCGCGATCGGTTACCAATCGGGCCGGTCGTCATTGCGGGAGTCGGTTTTCGACCGGCTGACCGAGATCCGCCAGTCACAGAGCCGTCAGCTGCGGGAAGGCATCGGGGATCTGAAGAACTCGCTGGTGATCTACTCGCGGGGCGCGACGTCGATCGAGGCCATCGGAGCTTTCACCGCAGGCTTCGACCAACTCAACGCGGCGACGATCAACCCGGCTCAGCAGCAGTCTCTCGTCGACTACTACACACAACAGTTCGCACCGCAGAAGGCTGCGATCGGCGAAGAGGTCGACGTCGACGCGGTGCTGCCCAGGACGAACGCGTCGCGCTACCTGCAGGCCTACTACACCGCCCCGTTCGCCGACTGGGACAAGTCGATCCAGTTCGACAACGCCGGCGACGGCAGCACCTGGTCGGCCGCCAACGCGCGCTACAACGACTTCTTCCGCGAGATAGTGCAGCGATTCGAGTTCGAGGACGCGTTGCTCTTCGATACCCGTGGCAACGTCGTCTACACCGCGTACAAAGGCGTGGATCTCGGCACGAACGTGTTCACCGGTCCCTTCAAGGGCGGCTTGCTGGCTTCCGCGTACAAGGAGGCGCTCGAATCGAACACCGTCGACTACGTCGGCATCACCGACTTCGGCGAGTACGAACCGGCCGACGAGCCGACCGCGTGGTTCCTGTCGCCCGTCGGTCCGCAGGGCAGCGTGGAAGGTGTGCTCGCCCTGCAGTTTCCGATCTCGAAGATCAACAGGTTGATGACCATGGATCGGCGCTGGCAAGAGTCCGGTATGGGCGAGACCGGTGAGACCTTCATAGTCGGACCCGACGACCTCATGCGAT
Source organism: Mycolicibacterium rhodesiae NBB3 (assembly GCF_000230895.2). The sequence goes on along the minus strand of NC_016604.1, from coordinate 4,929,154 downwards.
CGGATTCCCGAATGTTCATCGAGGACCCCGAGGCCTACAAACGCGACGTCGTCGACGCGGGCACCGCACCCGACATCGCTGCCGAAGCGATCCAGCGGGGCGGCACGACCTTGATCCAACCGGTGCCGACGGAGGCCACCAAGCTCGCGCAGCGGGGCCAGGCGGGCACGCTGATCGCCCAGGACTATCTCGGTCAAGAGACGCTGCAGGCGTACGCCCCGGCCGACATCGAGGGCCTGCGGTGGAACGTGATCGCCAAGATCAACACGGCGGAGGCGTTCGCGCCGGTATCCGCGTTCACCCGCACGCTGGTGCTGTCGACGGTCGCGATCATCTTCGTCGTGTGTCTTGCGGCGATGTTGCTCGCGCGGTTGTTCGTCAGACCGATCCGGAGACTCGAAACCGGCGCCCAGAAGATCAGTTCCGGGGATTACAACATCAACCTGCCCGTCCACTCACGCGACGAGTTCGGCGACCTCACCGTCGCTTTCAACGAGATGAGCCGCAATCTGGCCATCAAGGAGGACCTGCTCGCCGAGCAGCGCCGCGAGAACGACCGGCTGATGTTGTCCCTGATGCCGGAGCCGGTGGTGCAGCGTTACCGCGAGGGTGAGGAGACGATCTCCCAGGACCATCAGGACGTCACGGTGATCTTCGCCGACATCGTCGGCCTGGACGACCTGTCCCCCCAGCTGAGCTCCGATGAGCTGCTCACGATCGTCAACAAGCTGACGCGTCAATTCGATGCCGCTGCAGACAATCTCGGCGTCGAGCAGGTGCGGACGCTGCACAACGGCTATCTGGCCAGCTGCGGCTTGAGTGTTCCGCGCCTCGACAATGTCAGACGCACAGTTGATTTCGCCATCGAGATGCAACGGATCATCGAACGGTTCAACGGCGAGACCGGACACGACCTGAGCCTGCGAGCCGGTATCGACACCGGGACCGTGACCAGCGGACTGGTCGCTCGCTCCACCCTCGCCTACGACATGTGGGGATCGGCGGTGAACCTCGCGTATCAAGTGCAGAGCGGCTCACCACAACCCGGCGTCTACGTCACCTCCACGGTCTACGACCAGATGCGTGACAGCCGCAGCTTCACCGCCGCGGGCGTGATCACCGTCGACGGTGAAGAACAACCTGTTTGGCGATTGGCGCAGCAGTGAGCAGCGTGTTCGATTCGCCATGGTTCTACTGGGCCGTGGCCGTCGCCATCGGCTTTCCCGTCTGCCTGGTGGCTCTCACGGAGGTGCACAACGCGCTGCTGCGCCGGTCGAACCCGTTGGCCCGCCCGGTGCATCTGGTGCGCAACTACATCCTGCCGCTCGGTGCGCTGCTGATCCTGCTGGTGCAGGCCATCCAGATCTCCGGCGAGGCGACGCCGGTTCGCGTGGTGGCGACGGTGTTCGGGTTCGTCGTCCTGGTCCTCGTGCTGTCCGGTCTGAACGCCACGATGTTCGCGGGTGCGCCGGAAGGCAGCTGGCGCAAGCGAATCCCGTCGATCTTTCTCGACGTCGCCCGCTTCGCAGTGATCGCCGTCGGTGTCGGCATCATGCTCGCCTACATCTGGGGCGCGAACGTGGGCGGCCTGTTCACCGCGCTCGGCGTGTCGTCGATCGTGCTAGGCCTTGCACTGCAGAACTCGGTGGGGCAGATCATCTCGGGCCTGCTGCTGTTGTTCGAACAGCCATTTCAGCTCGGCGACTGGATCGACACCCCGACGGCGCGCGGCCGCGTGGTGGAAGTGAACTGGCGGGCAACGCATATCGACACCGGCGGCGGCATGATGATCATGCCCAACTCGGCGCTGGCCGCGGCGTCGTTCAAGAACTTCAGCCGCCCGCCCGGCGCACACTCCCTGAGTGTCTCCACCGTCTTCTCGGTCGACGACCCACCCGACGACGTCATCGCGATGCTGAACCGGGTGGCGGTCATGCTGCCGCAGCTGCGGCCGGGTGCTACGCCGTCCAGTGTCCGTTCCGGTGCCATGGACTACAGCACGGGAATTCCGCTGCGCTCTCCCGCTGATGACTTCGCCGCCAAATCTCAGTTCCTGCGCTGGGTCTGGTATGCGTCGCGGCGGGCCGGCCTGCACCTCGACGAGGCAGAAGACGAGTTCGCGACGACGGAACGGGTGCAGACCTCGTTGCGGATCATCGCGCCGACACTGCGGCTGACCCATGAGGACCAGGAGGACCTCCTCACCCGGGTCCGGCTCACGCGTTACGGCGCCGACGAGTACATCCAGTACAGCGGGCAGATCCCCAAGCGGATGACGTTCATCGTCAACGGAAAGGTCAGGCTCGCCGCGACCGACGACGCGGGCGGGATCATCCCCGTGCGGACGCTGGAAGCGGGCGACTTCCTCGGACAGACCACCCTCACTCTCGAGCCGGTCAGCGCCGCGGCCTATGCGTTGGAGGAAGTCACCGTACTGCGGATCGACCGAGAGGTCGTCGAGGACCTGGTGTCGCGAAAGCCGGTGTTGTTGCAAGACTTCGGGCGCGCCATCGACGAGCGTCGGGAAAGTCTGCGGCGCGCGTTGGCCGCGGCAAAGGACTGAGAGCAGCGATGAGATGAAGCGCCGCCCACCCCGACCGCAGGAACTCGCGGCACTGCTGCAGTTCCAGAAGCCCCGCCTGAGTCCGACGCGCAGGCGACTCGACAGCGCGCTGACGATCGAGGACCTGCGCCGGGTCGCCAGACGCCGCACGCCCAAAGCAGCATTCGACTACACCGACGGCGCGGCAGAAGAGGAGCTGTCGCTGGCCCGGGCGCGACAGGCGTTCCGCGACATCGAATTCCACCCGACGATCCTGCGCGATGTCGCCAAGGTCGACACTGCTGCCACCGTGCTCGGCGACCGGGTGGCACAGCCGTTCGGCATCGCCCCGACAGGGTTCACCCGGTTGATGCAGACCGAAGGCGAGGTCGCGGGCGCGCACGCTGCGGCCCGCGCAGGTATCCCGTTCTCGCTGTCCACCCTGGGCACTGCCTCCATCGAAGCGGTCAAGGAGGCAAACCCACACGGACGCAACTGGTTTCAGTTGTACATGTGGAAGGACCGGGACCGGTCGATGGCGTTGGTCGAGCGGGCGGCGGCCGCGGGGTTCGACACGCTGCTCGTCACGGTCGACGTACCGGTCGCGGGAGCCCGGCTCCGCGACACCCGCAACGGAATGTCGATTCCTCCTGCGTTGACGCTGAAGACCGTCCTGGACGCCGTCGCGCACCCCCGCTGGTGGTTCGACCTGCTGACCACCGAACCGCTGTCGTTCGCATCGCTTGACCGCTGGCCCGGCACCGTCGCCGAATACCTGGACACCATGTTCGACCCCACCGTGACCTTCGACGACCTGGCCTGGATCAAATCCCAGTGGCCGAACAAACTGGTGGTCAAGGGAATTCAGACGCTCGACGACGCGAGGTCGGTGGTCGATCTCGGTGTCGACGGCATCGTGCTGTCGAATCACGGCGGCAGGCAGCTGGACCGTGCGCCGGTGCCGTTTCACCTGTTGCCCCGCGTCGCGCGCGAACTAGGACGTGACACCGAGGTATTGCTGGACACCGGCATCATGTCCGGCGCGGACATCGTGGCCGCGGTCGCGCTGGGCGCGCGCTTCACCCTGGTGGGCCGCGCCTATCTGTACGGCCTGATGGCCGGCGGGGAGGCCGGTGTCGACCGCGCGATCGAGATTCTGTCGGGGCAGGTCAGCCGAACCATGCGGCTGCTCGGCGTGACATCGCTCGACGAACTGCAACCCGGGCACGTCACGCAACTGCGCCGCCTCGTCCCCGGCGAGTCGTAGTTTGCTCGCTCTTTCCCTCTAGTCACATGATTCCCACTGGTCACACGGTAAAACAGCCTTTCGTGAGTCCTCGCCGAGTCGCAATCGTTAGCCAAACGCGATATCGCAACCGAGTGTTGAGCAGCCGGACTCGCCGGAACCACGTGTTTCATTACGCATGCAGAGCAATGGCAAAGGCTTTGCGCCAGGTGATGAAAGGTGGGTTGGTTGCCGTTATGAAGTTCAATGTGAGGTTACGAGGTAAGTGGTTGCGCCGGCTGGCGGCTGGCGCCGTGGCGGCGGCGACGCTGCCCGGCCTGATCGGCTTCGTCGGGGGTTCGGCGACCGCTGGCGCGTTTTCCAGGCCGGGTTTGCCCGTCGAGTATCTGGATGTGTTCTCACCGTCGATGAACCGCAACATCCGGGTGCAGTTCCAGGGCGGCGGTCCGCACGCGGTCTATCTGCTCGACGGTCTGCGCGCGCAGGATGATTTCAACGGCTGGGACATCAACACCCCGGCGTTCGAGTGGTACTACGGTTCGGGGCTGTCGACGGTCATGCCGGTCGGCGGCATGTCCAGCTTCTACACCGACTGGTACCAGCCGTCACGGGGTAACGGTCAGAACTACACGTACAAGTGGGAGACCTTCCTGACCCAGGAACTCCCCGGTTGGCTGGAGGCCAACAAGGGTGTGTCGAAGACCGGCAACGCTGTCGTCGGCATCTCGATGGCCGGCGCCGCAGCGCTGACATACTCGATCTACCACCCGCAGCAGTTCATCTACGCCGCATCACTTTCGGGCTTCCTCAATCCGTCCGAAGGCTGGTGGCCGATGCTGATCGGGCTGGCGATGAACGATGCGGGCGGCTACAACGCCGAGAGCATGTGGGGTCCGTCCTCGGATCCCGCGTGGAAGCGCAACGACCCGATGGTCAACATCAATCAGCTGGTCGCCAACAACACCAGGATCTGGATCTACTGCGGCTCGGGAACGCCGTCGGATCTGGACACCAGCGGTGGTGGCGGCAACCTGATGGCCGCGCAGTTCCTCGAGGGCTTGACGTTGCGCACCAACGTGAGCTTCAAGGACAACTACGTTGCCGCGGGTGGCACCAACGGCGTGTTCAACTTCCCGGCGAACGGCACGCACAGCTGGGGCTACTGGGGTCAGCAGCTGGAGCAGATGAGGCCCGACATCCAGCGGGTGCTGGGGGCGCAAGCCACCACCTGAGTCCCACCCACAAACAGGAAGCCTGCCGTACCCCCCGAACGGCAGGCTTCCTGTCATTCTCTGCGTTGACTTCCCCGGCTTCGCGTGGGCCCAGCGTCCACGCCGCAGTTGGCCGCGGTTTTCCGGCCTACGCGCAGAGTGAACGCGCCAGCCGGGTCCCGGGGAACAAACCACCCCTCCTCAGGGTTGAGTCGATCTGACTGAACTTTGGAGGAGATATGGCTGAAGCCAAATCAGTGCCGGTGCTGTTTCTGAGCGAATCGATCGTGCTGCCCGGCATGGTGGTGCCGATCGAGCTCGACGACGCCGCCCGTGCCGCGGTCGACGCGGCGAAGGCGTCGGAATCGGGTGAGCTCCTGATCGCACCGCGCCTGGAGGATCGCTACGCGTCGTACGGCGTGCTGGCGTCGATCGTCCAGGTCGGCCGGATCGCGGGCGGTAGCGGCACTGCAGCCGTGGTGCGCGGGACCAAGCGCGCACACATCGGTGCGGGCGCCAACGGCCCCGGCACGGCGTTGTGGGTCGAGGTGACCGAGGTCGAAGAACCGCCAGCAACCGACGAGGTCCGCACGCTGGCGGCCGACTACAAGAAGCTGCTGCTGGCGATGCTGCAACGCCGCGAGGCCTGGCAGATCATCGACTTCGTCAACCAACTCACCGACCCGTCCGCGCTGGCGGACACGGCCGGATATGCGTCGTACCTGACGCAGGTGCAGAAGCGCCAGCTGCTGGAGACCCCCGATGTCGGCGCGCGGCTGAACGCGCTTATCGAATGGACCGGTGACCACCTGGCCGAGGTCGAGGTGACCGACAAGATCGCCGACGACGTGCGTGAGGGCATGGAGAAGACGCAGAAGGAGTTCCTGCTGCGCCAGCAGCTCGCCGCGATCCGCAAGGAACTGGGCGAGGGTGAGCCCGACGGATCCGACGATTACCGGGCCCGGGTCGAGGCGGCCGATCTGCCGGAGAAGGTGCGCGAAGCCGCGTTGCGCGAGGTCGGCAAGCTGGAGCGCTCGAGCGAACAGAGCCCCGAGGGCGGCTGGATCCGGACGTGGCTGGACACGGTGCTGGACCTGCCGTGGAACGTCACGACCGAGGACTCCACCGACCTGAAGTCGGCTCGCGAGATCCTCGACGCGGACCACCACGGGCTGGAGGACGTCAAGGACCGCATCGTCGAGTATCTGGCCGTGCGCGCCCGGCGCGCACAGCGCGGGATGGCTGTCGTCGGCGGCCGCGGCTCCGGCGCCGTGATGGTGCTGGCCGGTCCCCCTGGCGTCGGTAAGACCTCGCTGGGCGAAAGCGTCGCTCGGGCGCTGGGCCGCAAGTTCGTTCGCGTCGCGCTCGGCGGCGTGCGCGACGAGGCCGAGATCCGTGGCCACCGTCGTACCTACGTGGGTGCGCTGCCCGGCCGAATCGTCCGCGCGATCGGCGAGGCGGGGTCGATGAACCCCGTCGTGCTGCTCGACGAAATCGACAAGGTCGGTTCCGACTACCGGGGCGATCCCTCGGCGGCTCTGCTGGAGGTGCTGGACCCGGCGCAGAACCACACGTTCCGCGACCACTACCTGGAGCTGGATCTCGACCTGTCGGACGTCGTGTTCCTGGCGACGGCCAACCTCATCGAGAACATCCCGTCGGCGCTGCTGGACCGCATGGAGCTGATCCAGATCGACGGCTACACCGAAGACGACAAGGTTGCGATCGCGCGCGACTTCCTGCTCCCCCGGCAGGCCGAGCGTGCGGCGCTCACCGAGGCAGAGGTGACGGTGACCGAGGACGCGCTGCGTAAGATCGCAGCCGACTACACCCGCGAACCGGGTGTGCGGCAGTTCGAGCGCCTGCTGGCCAAGGCATTGCGCAAGGCGACGACGAAGTTGGCTTCTGACGACGATCAGTCGTTGACCATCGACGAGCCGGATCTCGTTGACTACCTGGGTCGTCCGCGGTTCCTGCCGGAGTCCGCGGAGCGCACCGCGGTGCCCGGTGTGGCCACCGGACTGGCCGTCACGGGTCTGGGCGGCGATGTGCTCTACATCGAGGCCGGGGCCACCGATGGTGAGGCCGGCCTGCAGCTGACAGGTCAGCTCGGCGACGTCATGAAGGAATCGGCGCAGATCGCGCTGTCCTACGTGCGTGCGCACGCCGAGCAGCTGGGTGTCGACCCGAAGTCCCTGGACCGCCGGATCCACGTGCACGTGCCCGCGGGTGCGGTGCCCAAGGACGGTCCGTCGGCCGGCGTGACGATGGTGACGGCGCTGGTGTCGATGGCCACCGGGCGGCAGGTCCGCTCCGACGTCGGCATGACCGGTGAGGTGACGCTCAACGGCCGCGTGTTGCCGATCGGCGGGGTCAAGCAGAAGCTGCTGGCGGCGCAACGAGCCGGGCTGTCAACGGTTTTCATCCCCCAGCGCAACGAGGCCGACCTGGACGACGTCCCAGCCGACGTGCTCGAATCGCTGGAGGTCAAGCCGATGGTCGACGTGGCCGACATCATCGCGCAGGCGCTTGCGCCCGCCGAGGCCGAAGCGTCGGTCGCCGCCTGATCGAAGATGCACTCAGGGTCGTGATCGTTCACCGGTCACGACCCTGAGTGCTCTATCGACGCTAGGTTGACCGCATGTCCTACGACGAAGACCTGGCTCACCGTGTCCGCGAACTCCTCGCCGGCGAGCGCGGTCTCGACGAGAAGCGGATGTTCGGCGGGCTGGCGTTCCTCATCGACGGCAACATGTCGGTGTGTGTCAGCGGCCAGGGCGGGCTCATGGTCCGAGTGCCGCGCGAGGACACCGAGAAGCTGCTCGACCGCGATCACGTCGAGCCGATGATCATGGCCGGCCGCGAGACTCGTGGCTGGTTGCGGGTGTCCGTCGAGGGTGTCAAGACCAAACGCCAGCTCCAGGGCTGGGTGAAGCGCGGCGTCGACTACGCGAAGAGTTTCCCCGCCAAGTAGCCGGGTACGCCAGGCGGTGTGCCTGCGGCATCGACGACGAAATTGCTGAAAGTCCTGCTCGAGCAGGCTGGTACCACCTACGCCGAACAGGCGGACATCACGTTGGGCGACAAACCCATGCCGCTGTTTCAGCTGCTGGCGCTGTGCATGCTCGCGAGTAAGCCCATCGATGCGACGATCGCGACACAGGCCGCCCGCGAAGTGTTCGCCGCAGGGCTGCGCACCCCGAACGCGGTGGCCGAAGCCGACCGAGCCACGATGATCGCCGCGTTCGGGCGTGCGCACTACGCGCGATACGACGAAAGCTCCGCCACGCGACTGACCGACATCGCGCAGACCGTCAGGGACGAGTACGCAGGCGATCTGCGCGGACTCGCCGACCGTAGTAGGCACGATGTCACCGAGGCCCGACGACTCCTGAAGCAGTTCAAGGGGATTGGCGACACCGGCGCCGACATCTTCCTGCGCGAGATACAGGACCACTGGACCTGGGTTGGCCCCTTTTTCGACGATCGCGCCCTCGACGCTGCCCGGGAACTGGGTCTTCCCCACCGCGCAGACGAGCTCGGCGGCCTGGCGCCGCGGTCCAACGCGACGCTGGCCGCGGCACTGGTGCGCTGTTCGCTCGACGCCGATCTGCGGAACAGACTGCTGCAGGCGACGTGATTCGCATCGGAACATCCGGCTGGTCCTACGACCACTGGGCCGGCGTCCTGTATCCGCCCAAGCTTCCGGTGGCCAAGCGGTTGGGCGTATACGTCGAGGAGTTCGACACCGTCGAGTTGAATGCGAGCTTTTACCGGTGGCCCAAGGACGCCACCTTCGAAGGCTGGCGTCAACGACTGCCTGCCGGCTTCACCATGTCGGTCAAGGCTCAGCGCGGGCTGACGCACTACCGCAGGCTGCGGTCACCCGAACCATGGGTGGAGCGGTTCGAGCGGTGCTGGACTGCACTCGGCGACCGGCGAGAGGCGCTGCTCGTCCAGCTACATCCCGCGCTCGAACGCGACGACGAGCTGCTCGCCCACTTCCTGACCGTGATGCCCGACTGGATTCCGGTGGCCATGGAATTGCGGCATCCCTCCTGGGACGACAAAGCCGTCTACTCCCTACTCGAGCGACACAACGCCGCGTACGTGGTGATGAGCGGCGCCGGTCTGACGTGTGTCCCGCTGGCGACCAGCCGCCTGGTGTACCTCCGCTTGCACGGACCATCGCAGGACTCGATCTATGCCGGCTCCTACACGGACGACGAACTGCGCGAATGGGCCGACAGAATCGCCGGCTGGCATGACGAGGGACGTCGCGTCCTGGTCTACTTCAACAACGACCTGGGCGGACACGCCATCCGCAACGCGCGCACACTCAAAGATCTGCTGGCCTGATCCGCCGGACCTCGGCGCGAGTAAGCTCGGCTGACATGACAACGTCGTCAACATTTGCGATCATCGGCGGCGGTCTGGCCGGAGCCAAGGCCGCGGAAGCATTGCGCGACAAGGATTTCGACGGGCACGTAGTACTGTACGCCGCAGAGGAACACCTGCCCTACGAACGTCCCCCGCTGTCCAAGGAATTCCTCCTCGGTACGAAGCAGTTCGGGGACTTCACCGCCGCCCCATCAGCCTGGTATCGCGACCACCATGTCGAGCTCCAACTCGGCACCGAGGTGTCCGCAGTCGACCGCGCGGCTCACACGCTGTCCCTGCCCGACGGTACGACCGCGAGCTACGACAAACTCCTGCTGGCGACCGGCTCCACACCGAAGCGGCCACCGATTCCCGGCGCCGATGCCGACGGGGTGCACTACCTGCGCACCATCGACGACGCTGCCGCCCTGAACTCCCTTCTCAGAGAGGGTGCTTCGCTCGCGATCGTCGGGGCCGGATGGATAGGACTCGAAGTGGCTGCCGGCGCTCGTGAACGCGGCGCATCCGTCACCGTCGTCGAAACCGCTGAGGTCCCGTTGATGGCCGCGCTCGGCCGCGAGGTCGGTGAGGTGTTCGCCGCGATGCACCGCGACCACGGCGTAGATCTGCGGCTGAAGACGACGGTCGAGGAGATCACCACGTCCGGCGGCCGCGCGACGGGTCTCAAGCTCGGTGACGGGTCTACCGTCACCGCCGACGCGGTGCTGGTGGCGGTCGGAGCGGCCGCCAATATCGGGTTGGCCGAACAGGCCGGTCTGGCCACCGGGAACGGTGGTGTCCTCGTGGACGCGTCACTGCGCACCAGCGATCCCGACATTTTCGCGGTCGGCGACATCGCCGCGGCCGAGCATCCGGTGTTCGGCACCCGGATACGCACCGAACACTGGGCGAATGCGCTCAAGCAGCCAGCGATCGCGGCCGCCGGAATGCTCGGCAAGCCGCAGGAGTACACCGAATTGCCCTACTTCTTCACCGACCAGTACGACCTCGGGATGGAGTACGTCGGGCATGCTCCCGCCTACGAGCGGGTGGTGTTCCGCGGCGATCTGCGCGGCCGCGAATTCACGGCGTTCTGGCTCGACGCCGAAAACCGGGTGCTCGCCGGGATGAACCTCAACATCTGGGAAGGGCTGGATGACATCAAATCGCTGGTCCGCTCCCGGGAGCGGGTCGACCCGGATCAGCTGGTCGGCGCATAGGTGAACGTGCGCATACCGCCTGCGGTCGTGGCCGCAGTGGCGATGCTGGCCGTGGGCTGCTCGGGAGGGGCCGTCACCGACACCGGGGAGTCACACACACCTGTGCCCGCGGGTGCCGCGCCACCACCGTCGGCTCCCGCGCCGAGCAACGCGCACCTGGCCAACGCATTCGACTACGTCGCGTACCCGCCGACCGGAACGACCTACTACTTCACCTCCCCCAGCGGCGCCTGGGCGTGTGCGATCGTCCCCCGGGTGAAGGCGGGATGTCAGTCCGCGACCAGTTTCCCGGCCACGATGGGTATCACCGGCGAACCGGACTCCGTGCCAGGCGCCGACGGTGGGGCCGCACCTCCCAACGCGTTGGTCGTCCCGCGCGAAGGTGCCGCACAGTTCGTCGCGCTGCAAGCACCGGAGCTCGCGCTCGATCCCGGGCCCGGAAAGGAGTTGCCGTTCAACAGAATTCTGGCCGTCGCCGGATTCCGCTGCAACGTGCAGGAGGCGACGGGGGTGTCCTGCCTGAGCGAATTCAGCGGGAACGGCTTCACGTTCTCCACTGACGGTCTCGTGCCGCGATACACCGACGTACCGGTGGAGGCTCCGTAGTCATGAAGATCGAAGCGGGACAGGTCGCCGTGGTGACCGGAGGCACCAGTGGCATCGGCCTGGCATTGGCGACGGTCCTGGCGCGCCGCGGCGTGAACGTGATGATCGCCGACGTCCGTGAAGACGCGATTCCCCGCGCGGTGGATGCACTGTCGCAGCACTCCGGCCGAGTCGTCGGTGTGCATGTCGACGTCAGCGTCGATGCCGATGTGGATGCGCTGGCCGACGCGACGATCGAACGGTTCGGGCGGGTCGACCTCGTCTACAACAACGCAGGCGTGGTGTGCGAACAAGCTCCGATGTGGGAGCAGCGGGTGCAATCGTGGCGATGGCTGATCGACGTCAAGCTGATGGGCGTCGTACACGGCATCCGGACATTCGCACCGCTGCTCATCGCCCAGGGTTCGGGTCACGTACTCAACACGGCGTCCGTCGGCGGGCTGATTCCGCTGCCCAGTCTCGGCCCGTACAACGCGACCATGCATGCCGTCGTCGGACTGACCGAGACGCTGGACGCCGAATTGAAAGCGGTGTCAGAACATTTGGGCGCGACCGTGTTGTGTCCGGGACTCGTGGACACCCCGTTGGGACAGAATTCGGCGGCGCTGGTACCGCACGGCGCTGCCGCTACGCCCGTCAGCGGTCAGACGGAAGCGATGCGCGGCGCGATCAGCCCACTGGTCGTCGCCGAAGCCGCGATCACTGCCGTCGAGGCGGGCCGTGTGCACGCCGTCGTCGGCCCCGGCGCCGGCCTTGTCGCCAGGGGACGCGTCGAGGCCCTGCTGGCCGATCTCGACTAGCTCACAGCAGTGTCGCGGTGCCGTCCAGGTTGACCTGGACCTTGGCGCCGGCGATGTCTTCTCGGACAGTCGCCTCGACATCGGAGGGAATGACGGCGAGCGCACGCGCGTCCTCGGGAGTGCGGACCGCGAGGAACGCCTTCTCCGGCGCACCGCTGCGGTCGAACGGCGTCGTCCACGATTCGACGATGCCCACCCCCGACCATTCGACCACCGCTTTGCGGGTCGGTTCACGGTCGACCTCGGACTGCACGTCCTCCCAACGGAATTCGTGGGTAGGGGGTTCTGTGCCGTACACGCCGAAGCTGTGTTTGGTGAGGTAGCCGCCGTTGGCGGTGATCAGGCCGCGCTGGCCCGGGTTCGCAACCAGCTCTTCGGCCATCGTCGCGATCGAGTGCGTCACGTAGTTGTTCCACGGGCCTCCGGCGAACGTCAGTCCGCCGGTGACGGTCAGCGGCCGGGACGGATCGCCGGTCGGCAGCCCGAGTTCGTTGGCCGCGACCTGCACGGCCGACGGGAAGCACGAGTACAGATCGACCAGCGCCATGTCGTCGATCCCCGAACCGGCCAGCTCGAGCGCCCGATTGCCCGCGATGCGGATCGCAGGTGAGGTGTGGAACTCGGCGCGATCGCTGATGTGATAGGTGTCGTGGGCATCGGTGCCCGCGTACGGGAATACCCAACCGTCGCGCGCGATCTGCAGATAAGTCGCCTTCTCGACCGACGTCAGCACCAGCGCCGCGCCCTGGTCCACCATGTTGTTCGAGTTCATCAGCTTCGTATAGGGCCAGCTGACCATCCGGTTACTCGGACTCGGCTCGGCGATCTCGTCGCCCGACAACGCTTCTCGGCTCCAGGCATGAGGGTTCGCCGCCGCGACCGCGCTGAACTGCGACCAGAGTTCGCCGATGCGGCGCCGATGATCGTCGGAGGATTCGTGAGCGGCGATTCGCAGGGCCTGCTCGAACAGCGGATACACGTAGGCGGGGCGGTCGAGGTTGATGCGGAGATCCGAGGGGCCTGCGAGTTCGATGCCTTCGTCGGAACCTTCCGCGATCGGCACGGAATCGTCCTGTTTCGTCCAGTCGAGTTTGCCTCCCGCCTTACGCACCCGTGAGCGGGTGCGCCACGTCTCGGCCCCGGTGATGAGCACGACGTCCGCGCGACCGGACTGGATGTCCAGACACGCTTTGTTGACCAGCGTCTGGGGCACGTTTCCGCCGATGCCCGTGTACCGGGTCGCGGCACCGTCGGCCCGGATGCGCTGCGCCAGAAGTCGTCCCGGATCGCGATACCGCCAGGACAGCAGATTCACCACACGCACGGAGTCGACAGCCTCCAGCACGCGCGGATCGGCGGCGGCGCGGGCGGCCGCCTCCATCAGGTCGACCGGTTCCACCCCCGGGTTCTCGTCGTGCTGGTTGACCTGGCCGTAGCCGATCAGCACCGGCGTCCGCGGATCCATCATGGACTCCCTTGTTGAGCTTGCTGAGTGAAAAGCACACCGTCGGCGATGAGCCGATCGGTGTCGTCGGTACTCAATCCGAGCACCTCGGCACATATCTGGCGGGTCTGCTCCCCCGACATCGGCGCGGGGTGCAGTTCCGCTGCCGGAATACCCGTGTACGGCGCGGGTCCGGTCTCGCTGAGCATCGGCGCGTCGAAAAGCGGATGCCTCATGTCGGTGTAGAGCTGCCGCGACGAAACCTGCGGATCCGACGGTATGTCCACGGCCCGGTTCATCGGCCCGGCGGGAACGCCTGCGCGCTGCAGGATCTCGGTGACGTCTGCTTTGTCCAAAGTGCCCGTCCACTCCGAGACGGCAGCGATGAACGGCGCGCGCTCGCGCGGGAGGCCGTGGCAACCCATCACCTTCGCGAGCCTCGCGCGGTCGGCGTCGGAACGGACGGAGATGACACACCATTCGTCCTCGCCCGTACACGGGTAGACGCCGTGGACGGCATCATCGTCGGTCACCGCAAGCCCTGCCGAGCGTGCCGCCTCGGCGACGTAGGTGGTGGCGAGCTGACTGACGGCCGCCTCCGCCTGCGGAATGTGCACGTGCGCACCTGTTCCGGTGTGCTTGCGCCGGATCATCGCGGCCAGCGCTGCAACCGCGGTGAGCCTGGCGGCGACGTGGTCGGGGTAAACGGTGGTCGCGTCATAGAACTTGTCCGGCTCGGCATCCGGCGATGTCCACAGCCAGGTGACACCTGTCGCCGCGCGCACCAGCGGACCGTATCCCATGCGGTCGCTCCACGGCCCGGTCGCGCCGTACGCGCTGCTCTCCGCGAGCACGATGCGCGGATTGATCTCCCGCAAACGCTCGTACGAGAAGCCCAGCGAATCAAGCGTTCCGGGTTTGAAGTTGGCGAACACGGCGTCGGCATCGGCGACCAGCCGACGGAAGATTACGGCCCCTTCTGAGTGGCGCAGGTCGAGGCCGAGGCTCTTCTCGTTGCGGTGCGTCAAGGCCCACGAACGGCTCATAGTCATGCCCGGCGCTGTCTGACGGAGTCCGTCGGGGTACGCGGCGCTTTCCACCTTGATCACCTCGGCGCCCAGGTCGGCGAACAGCCGGCCCAATTCGCCGCCTGCGACGATCACTCCGAGATCGAGGATGCGCAGGCCGTCGAAGGGCCGCGTGACATCATCGTCGGCCGGCTCGACGCTGGACGGTCCACTGGCCCAGGCGCACTCGTCGGCACCCACCGTGGGCGCGGGATGCACCAATCCGGCATGCACCCCGTCGACGACGATGGGTCCGGCGGGGCCCGTCACCGTCACGTCTGCGGTGATCGTGACGTCGGTCAGCGCATCCACCGCGCGAAAGTGCTCCGATGTCAACGTCTCTGCCGCGGTGAGGACCGCGGCGACGGGAACTCCGCGTGACTGGCCGCCTGCGACCAGCGTGTCCATCGTCTGCGGGGCAAAGAGATCGGCGATCGCGGCATTGAGTTCACGTGAGGCGGCGTAGCGCGCCGCGATGGTGTCGAACTTGGGGTCGGCGAACTGCTCGGGCTCACCGAGCCAGTCACGCATTCCACGCCACTGACGCGGCGATAGCAGGCAGATGCGGACGTGCCCGTCCTTGCACGCAAAGATCGGGTAGATGTGCTGATTGCGCGGCCGGCCCCGCCACAGCTCACCCGCCGGCTTCTGCCCGACGGCGGCTTGCCCCTCAGACCCGAACGGCGGATCGAGCGACTGCAGTACACCTTCAAAGCGCGAGAAGTCGATGTAATCGCCTCTGCCGTCGCGCAATCGGCGAAAGTAGGCCGCCAGCGTCGCCCATGCGGCCTGGACCGCGGCCGTCCCCGACGCCACGCCTTCGGGCGGCAGGACCGGCCGGCCCGTCGTCGGGCCGGTCCGTGACAGCGCGGTCGACATCGCGTACAGGACGGCGTCGGTGGCATGGCGCGAACGGTAGGGGCCTGCCGAACCGAAGTCGGTGACCGACAGCGCCACCAGGTGTTCGAACCGGTCGGCCAGTGCGGCGCAGGATGTTCCGAACGCCGAGGCCGTGCCGGGCGTGCCGCTGTCCACGACGATGTCGGCGGTACCGGCCAACTCGATCAGCCGCTGCCGGTCGTCGGCGCTGCCGGGATCGAGCACCGCGCTGCGCTTGTTGGCGTTGTGCACGGCGAACGCGATGCTTGCGCCGTCGACGCCGGGCAGGGCCCGCCGGGCTTCGCTTCCACTCGGCGTTTCGACCTTGAGGACGTCGGCGCCCAGATCGGCGAACAGTCGGCCGACGCCGTCGGATGACGCCCCGCCCAGGTCCAGTACCCGCACAGATGCCAGCAGTCCTGTGCTCACCGGGTCAGCAACCGTTCCACCCAGTCGAGGTGGGCATCGGTGGTGGTGGCGACGTAGAGCAGGTCGACGAACGCATCGGGATAACCGTTGGCCGCCAGCGCCTGTACGGCCTCGGCCACCTGCTCGACGGGCGCACCCTCGGCCACGTTGATCCGCACGTAGGTGTGGATCGCGGACGGATCGCGTCCCGCCGCTGTGGCCGCGGCATCGATCGCCTGCCGTTGCCAGTCCAGCATGTCGATGCTCACGCCGCCCGGCACCTGCACCACGCCGGTCCAGCCGTCGGCGCGTTCGCCCACTCGCTTGAGCCCCGCCGGAGTGAACGCGCCGAGATAGATCGGCGGTCGCGGCTGCTGCACGGGTTTGAGGTTCACCCAGGATTCCGGGATCGACCACCGTTCACCCTGGTGCGCAACGGGATTGGTCGTCCACAACCGGTCCAGCGCATCCAGCAACTCGTCGAGCTGGGCGCCTCGGCGGCGAAACGGCGCCCCGGCTGCCTGGTATTCCTCCGGTGACCAGCCAATGCCGAAGCCGGGCAGCAGGCGGCCGCCGCTGATCACATCCAAGCTGGTCAGCTGCCGAGCCAGTTGAACCGGTGGGTACCACGGTGCGACGAAGACGCTGGCGCCGAGGCGAACTCGGGTGGTCGCGGTCGCCGCCACTGCCAACGCGATGAACGGGTCGATACCGGTGCGGAACTGCTCGGGGATGGTGTCCTTGCCCGCGTATCCGACGCTGGGTGCGACGGCCGCGAGCAGCCGGTCACCGACCCACAGGCTGTCGGCGCCGAGTTGTTCGGCGGTCGAGGCGAAGCGGGCCAGCTCAGCGTTGGCCGCAACTCCGTATTGCGGCACCGCGAATCCCAGCACGACCGACAGGGTAGTGCGTGCGATCGCGCCTACTCGTTGTCGCCTCCGGTCGCGGCCGCTGCGTTGATCTTCTCCCGGCCCGCCAGTTCGCGCGCGTCGGGCCACACCCAGTCGCGCACCTCGGGAAGGTCGTCGCCGTGCTCGCGGGTGTATTGACGGGCGGCGATCCGCATGTCGACCATCTGCTGGCGCAGCGTCGCACAGCGCGATTGCAGGGACGGCACGCGATCGATCACATCGATCACCAGGTGGAACCGGTCGAGGTCGTTGAGCATGACCATGTCGAACGGTGTGGTCGTGGTGCCCTCCTCCTTGTAGCCGCGCACATGCACGTTGTTGGCGCCGTCGCGGCGGTATATGAGCCGATGGATCAGCCATGGGTAACCGTGATAGGCGAAGATCACCGGCTTGTCGCGGGTGAAGATCCCGTCGAATGCCCGATTGGACAACCCGTGCGGATGCTCGGTGTCGTCCTGCAGGCGCATCAGGTCGACGACGTTGACGAAACGCACCTTCAGCTCGGGCAGATGCTGTCGCAGGAGGTCGGCCGCCGCGAGACCTTCCAGAGTCGGCACGTCCCCGGCGGTGGCGATCACAACGTCGGGATCGGTGCCGAGTTCTTCAGTGCCGGCCCACTCCCAGATGCCCAACCCCCTGGTGCAGTGCGCGACGGCCTCGTCCATCGTGAGGAAGTTCGGATGCGGCTGCTTGCCGGCCACCACCACATTCACGTACTGGCGGGAGCGCAGGCAATGGTCGTAGGTGGACAGCAGCGTGTTTGCGTCCGGCGGTAGATAGACCCGGACGATTTCGGCTTTCTTGTTGACCACGTGATCGATGAAGCCGGGATCCTGATGGCTGAAGCCGTTGTGATCCTGGCGCCAGACATGGCTTGACAGAAGATAGTTCAGGCTGGCGATGGGCCTGCGCCAGGGTATGTGGTTGGTCACCTTGAGCCACTTCGCGTGCTGGTTGACCATCGAGTCGACAATGTGGATGAACGCCTCGTAGCAGTTGAACAGGCCGTGCCTGCCGGTCAGCAGATATCCCTCCAGCCACCCCTGGCACTGATGTTCGGAAAGCATCTCGACAACCCGTCCGGCGCGGGCGAGATGCTCGTCCACCTCCGGGCCGACGAAGTCCGCGTTCCACTGTTTGGCGGTCGCATCGAACACCGGTTGGAGACGATTCGACGCGGTCTCGTCCGGGCCGAAGATCCGGAAGTTGTCGGGGTTGAGCCGAATCACTTCGGTGAGCCACTGGCCGAGCACCTTGGTCGCCTCGGCGATGGTCGCGCCCGGGGCGGGTACGTCCACGCCGAATTTCCGAAAGTCGGGCAGCCGCAAGTCTTTCAACAGCATCCCGCCGTTGGCGTGCGGGTTGTCACTCATCCGCAGCGCGCCCTGGGGTGCGAGTTCGGAGATGGCGGGGTCGAGTCTGCCGTCCGCGTCGAAGAGTTCGTCGGGCCGATACGAACCCAACCAGTCGGCGAGCACCTTCAGATGTTCGGGGGTGTCGCGCGCGCTGGCCAGGGGGACCTGATGCGCCCGCCACGATCCCGTGGTCTTCTTGCCGTCGATGTAGTCGGGACCCGTCCACCCCTTCGGCGTGCGGAAGACGATCATCGGCCATGTCGGCCGCCGTTCGTCACGCTCGGCGGCGTTGGCCTTGATCCCCGAGATCTCGTTGAGCACCTCATCGAGCAACGAGGCGAACCGCCGATGCACGTCGGCGACATCCTCGTCCTCGCTGGCTTCGAAGAAATACGGGTTGTGGCCGTAGCCGATCATCAGACTTCGAAGCTCATCGGTCGGTATGCGGTCCAGCACCGATGGATTGGCGATCTTGAACCCGTTGAGATGCAGGATCGGCAGCACCACACCGTCTTTGGCCGGGTTGATGAACTTGTTCGAGTGCCAACTCGTCGCCAGCGCACCCGTCTCGGCCTCACCGTCACCGACGACTGCGGCGACGAGGAGGTCCGGATTGTCGAACGCGGCACCGTACGCATGCGACAGGGCATAGCCGAGCTCGCCACCCTCGTGGATGGAGCCCGGCGTCTCCGGCGCGACGTGCGACGGTATGCCGCCGGGGAAGGAGAACTGGCGGAACAGCCGACGTATCCCCTCGGTGTCCTGCGTGACGTCGGAGTACACCTCCGAGTAGGTCCCGTCGAGGTAGGCATTGGCCACCAAGCCGGGACCGCCGTGGCCCGGTCCGGTGATGTAGATCGTCGACTGCTCCCGCTCCTTGATGACTCGGTTGAGGTGGGCGTACAGGAAGTTCAGGCCCGGAGTGGTCCCCCAGTGCCCGAGCAGACGGGGTTTGACGTCGTCCCGCGACAGCGGCGTGTGCAGCAGCGGGTTGGCGAGCAGATAGATCTGGCCGACCGAGAGGTAGTTGGCGGCACGCCACCAGCCGTCGATCTGAGCAAGCGTCTCGTCGCTCAGCGAGTGCGTTTCGGCGGAATGCCAGTTGTGCGCCACTGTGGTCATCGCGGTGCTCCTGTCGCGTCACGGTCGGGTTTCGCATACCCATCAAACGCTTGCGACTCACGTCGCGCCCGGCGTGCGCGAGTTGTTCACCGCTGCGCAACCGACGACCGCTTTTGCTGTCTCAGCGAATGCTCAGCGACAACCGGTAGAATCGCCGATCGTGTCCGATCAAGCCGTGGTAGCCGAGCCGCACCCGCTGACCGACCAATTGTCTGCGCTCCACCATTTCCGTATCTATGCCGACATCGCCGTCGTCGTCGTCGTCCTTGCCCTCACCAATGTCGTCGCGCACTTCACGACCCCGTGGGCCAGCATCGCGACGGTGCCGGCCGCCGCTGTCGGACTGCTGGTGCTCGTGCGAGCGCGTGGTCTGGGCTGGACCGAGTTGGGCCTCGGCAGGGAGCACTGGAAATCGGGTGCGGGCTATGCCGTGGCTGCCGTCGGGCTCGTGCTCTCGGTGATCGCGCTCGGCGCGCTGCTGCCGTGGACCCGACCGATGTTCATGAACAACAACTACGCCACGATCTCCGGTGCGTTGGTTGCGTCGATGATCATCATTCCGCTGCAGACGGTGATCCCCGAAGAGCTGGCATTCCGCGGGGTCCTGCACGGCGCTCTGGACCGCGCGTGGGGTTTCCGCGGCGTGGCGGCGGCCGGCTCGTTGCTCTTCGGCCTGTGGCACATCGCCACCTCATTCGGCCTTACCAGCAGTAATGTCGGTTTCACGCGCTTGTTCGGCGGCGGCCTGCTCGGCACCGTAGCCGGGGTCGTGCTTGCAGTGGCGGCCACCGCGTTCGCCGGATTCGTGTTCACCTGGCTGCGGCGGCGCAGCGGGAGCCTGATCGCGCCGATCGCGTTGCACTGGTCGCTCAACGGTCTGGGTGCGTTGGCCGCCGCTCTCGTGTGGCATCTTTCGACCTGACTGACGTCGATCGCGTCGCCGACGACGTCAGCGGTTCGCCTTTTTGCGGCGTGCACGAAACTCGCGGTTCTTGAGCTTGTTGCCGCACGACGACATCTCGCACCATGTGCCGCCGTGGTTGCGCGATCTGTCGTAGAACGCCCACCGGCACTCGTCGTTCCCACAGACCTTCAACCGCGCCCAACTACCGTGCCGCTGTGCGTCGCGCATGATCAGCAGGAGGTCGACCAGCCGTTCGGGCACCGAATCGCCGGCCGCCACGAGCCCGACGTTCCCGTCGGCGTCGACCTCGGCGCGCGCGACGCCACCCGCGGCCACGGTACGAAGCGGCTTGCACTGCGCCTCGGTCGGCGCGGGCCCACCGCTGTTGCGCACCAGGACCGCGCGCAACGCCTCGCGAACATCACGCAGCAGCTGCAGATCGGCGTCGCTCAAATAGGCCTCGGCAGCCATCAGTCCGTTGTCGATCAGCCATGGTCGGGCGTCGTCGGGATCGGCGAGTCGATCCGGACCCGTGGGCAGCTCGACGGTGTTGACGAGTGCCTGAATGCGCAGCAGCGGTTCAGGAGCCGGCTTGGACTCCTCGTCGGCGAGCCACCGCGTCGGTTCGGCAACCACGCGCTCATCGTATTCATCCATGACCGGTATATCAACTTGACTGGTCATGCATGACCGTTGTAGCTTGATAGCCAGTCACGAAAACGAGGCCGAACACGGCAAAGAGGTTGATAATCATGGCTGACAACGATGTTGAGGCCGCTGCGCTTCCCACGACGACCGACACCAGCCGGCGGGAGCCGATGCCCCGGCCGTCACTGGTGTCGCAACTGATGGCCCGGCTGCGCGCAGATCGGCTCGATCGACTGATCGCCGTCGGGGTGCCCGCTGCGGCAGGCAGTGCGCAGGCCGCTCATGAGGCACGCCTGGTCTCGACGGCCGAACGGGAGACCATCGCACGATCACTGCGCACTGCGGCGGCCGATGCCCGCGGTCGCGGACTCCTCTTGTCGTCCCGCGTGCCCCTGCACGTACCGAACATCACCGCGGCCGGGGACATGATCGACGCGGTCACGCTGCGGCTGCACTCCCCCGGTCCGGTGAGCGCGCGCGGAATGGCACGGTTGCGCCAGATCCTCAGCGACGGAACGGGTCCGATGTACCGCTACGGGCGCGGTGACCTGAGGGGCCGACTCGGCGCGGCACTGGCCGCGCTCTAGACCACCAGCACCGCCGCGCCGGAGATCCGGCCCGCGCCGAGGTCGGCGAGTGCATCGTCAGCGCGGGCGAGCGGGTACTGCGGACTGGTCACCTCGAGGTGGTGACGGCCGGCGAAGGAGAGGAATTCGCGAGCGTCGGCTCGGGTGTTGGATGCCACCGACCGCACCTGGCGCTCCTGAAAAAGGTGACGCTGATAGTTCATCGGCGGAATGTCGGACAGGTGGATCCCCGCGACGGCCAACGTGCCGCCGCGGTCGAGCGCCTCCAGGGCGGGAAGCACCAGATCACCGACAGGTGCGAAGAGAATCGCGGAGTCCAGTGCGACCGGCGGACGGTCATATGCGCCCTGCACCGATGCCGCCCCCAGCGCCGACGCCAGGTCCCTGGCTTTCTCCCCGCGCGTCATCACGTGGACCTCGGCCCCCTGTGCGAGCGCGACCTGCGCGGTCAAGTGCGCACTTCCGCCGAACCCGTAGATGCCGAGCCGTCCGCCCGCGGGCAGTTCGGCGCGCAACAGCGCGCGATAGCCGATGATGCCGGCGCACAGCAATGGCGCCAACTCGGTGTCGGAGTACAGATCCGGCAGTGAATGCGCGTAAGCGGCTGGCACAGTGGCGAATTCCGCATATCCGCCGTCGGCGTCCCACCCGGTGTAACGAGACTGTGCGCACAGGTTTTCTTTGCCGCTCTCGCAGAACTTGCACCGCCCACAGGTGTGTCGGAGCCATGCGATTCCGACCCGGTCGCCGACCGCGAACCCAGCACCCGGCGTTTCCTGGGGACCCACTTCGACGACTTCGCCGACGACCTCGTGACCCGGGATCACCCCTTGCCGGTGCACCGGCAGATCACCCTCTGCGACGTGCAGGTCGGTGCGGCACACGCCACATGCCCGCACTGCGACGAGTAACTCGCCCGGTCCCGGCCTCGGCACATCGGCAGTGACGTGCTCCAGTGGACGGGTGCTCATCGGACCTGGCCGACGAACCCGCCACGCCCTCATAGTCTGGGTGCTCACCACGCAAGAGTGGCGCTAGGTCTTCTTCTGCACCAGGCCGACGAGCCACAGCAGGATGACCGACCCGAGGATCGCGGTGAAGAAGGTGAACCACCAACCCCCCTCGGCGGTGTCGAACCAGAAGCTCAGGAGGAAACCACCGATCAAGGCGCCGATGACACCGATCACGATGTTCATCAGGATCCCGGATCCCCTGCCCGAGACGATCTTTCCGGCGATCCAGCCGGCGAGCGCCCCGATGATGATGTAGCCGATCCAGCCGACACTGGTGAGCGTGGTGGACCGTTCTGAAAGGAATTGGGTAGTCGCGATGATGTCCATGCCGATCTCCTGCCTATTGCTGGCCGTGGCTCAGCGAAGCTGCCGGCCAACTCGAGATATACCGCACGCGGATAACGAATCAACGGCTACGACGGTCAAGATCAGCAGACGTAGAGCGCGACAGTTCTCGGGAGCGAGTCAGATCCCGGCGCACAGCGACACGAAGGGGATCGGTGCGCAGATGCCCACCGAGAAGTACGGCGTCGGATCCCCGTTCCACGGTGGTGGTGGTGGCGGCGGAGGAGGCGGAGGCGGCGGCGGGGGCGGCGGGGGAAGCGGAGCGGCGATGCAGGTGTCCGTGGGCGGGTCGTAGATGGTTCCGGCCCCGCACTCGACCGCGTGTCCGAACGCCGGCGACACCAGCGAAACAAGGGTGAGGAAGGCGAGCACTGTCGCCACCCGCGCCGTCACACGACGAATCATGTTCAGCATTGAGGCTCCCTCGCCGATCCCCGACCTCAGCTGTACCCGTCATTCTAGGTCGCCAGGCGAAGCGAGTCATCAAAATTGACTAGGACGTAAGACCGCGAACTCGACTTCGGCGAGCTCGGCCGCACGCAGGCGCACCGATGTCCCGGTGCGCCTCCGCTCGGTGGGTACCTCGCTGGTCAGGAGGGCGGCAGCATCCCTGGGGCGGCTTCGGGTGCGACCGGTACCGGCACTCCCACACCCGGGGGTGCGGGCGGAGGCGGCGGCGCGTTGGGGTCTGCGGGCGGAGGCGGCGGCGCACCCGGCGCGGGCGGAGCACCCGGCGCCGGCGGAGCACCGGGAGGCGGTGGCGGCGCATTCGGATCCGCTGGAGGCGGAGCGGCCGGCGCGGTGTACGGCCGGATGGAGTTGGCGAGTGTGACCGCCTCTTCCTGTGGAATCGGGTTGGTGGCCGTCCCGAGCCAGACGACGAACCAGCGCTGCGGTGTGCGCTGACCACGCGGGGTGCCCGGTTCGACCGGTTCACCGACCACGCCCGCCCAGATCTGGCCGGTGGGCTTGTTGGCGTCGGTGAACTTCACCTCGTAGTACGACGCAACCCCCGGCATGCCTGCGGCATCAAGGGGAACCGTCTTCTGGTTGATCCTGGTGCCGGGGAACGGCATGAAGAACTCACCCATATCTGATGCCAGCCGCTGGGCCGCCTTGGTGTTGTCGGTCTCGGCGCCTGCGAAGAGCTTGAGATCGAGACGTCCGAGCAGCACGCTCGTATCGTTCGGCGGCTCAGCACCTTCGGGTGCGATCTTGGTCAACAGGGCCTGACCGTAGGACAGCTGCGTCGAATCCGAGACCTTCCATCCGGCAGGAACCACGAAGCTCAGACCGCCGGCGGCGTTGTCGACGCGGCCGGCCTCGACGGGCGGCGGAGCCGGCGGCGCGTTCGGATCGGCAGGGGGCGGTGGCGGCGCATTCGGATCCGCGGGCGGCGGGGGTGGCGGCGCGTTCGGATCCGCGGGCGGAGGCGGCGGCGCCGGGGCTCCCGGCGGTGGCGGCGGGCCCTGCAGGAACGTATTGCCGCTTGGCGGCGGCGGTGGCGGTGCGGGCGTGGGCGCGGGCTGTGCCTGTGCGATCGACGGCAGCGCGAGCGCCACCGCGGTGGCACCGGTCAGCGCCGCGATCGCCAGCGACTTCGAGAGGCCCTTGCGGTGTACACGTACGGCGTCCTGCTGATCCATGGGAAAGAAACTACCGTGTTACCGCCGTGACGCAAGTGTGAGTTGCTCCGAATGTGCCAAATTGTGACATTGCTGAAAATAAGATAATCGCAGCAAGGCACGTTGATAGAGAGTTGCTGACACATAGCGGCCCGCACGCGTGGCGCGGGGCGTCAAGACTGACGAGTGCGAGGTGTCACAACAATCCACTCGGTTATTCGCGGCGACGGATCGCGCCGTTACGAAGACGGAAGCAGGGTGACCTCCTGCGCCTTCACCGAGAAGAACACCCGGTCCCCCGGCGTCAAACGCATGTCGGAAGCCGAGCCCGCGGTGATGTCGGCGGCCAGTCCCGGGGCACCGTCGGGCTGTTCTTCGGCGCGGACCCGGATCGCGGACCCATGGCTGTCGAGCTCGGCGACCGTCACCTCGATGGTGTTGCGAGGGCTGCCGTGCGGCTCGTCCCGATATACGGCAACCGCGGCTGGTTTGAACAACGCCACCGCAGAACTGCCCGCGACGGTGTCGGCGCCGGGGACTCCGTGCCAGACCTGACCCCACTGGGTCGTCAACACTCCGTCCGCACCCACCGTGCCGAGCACCAGGTTCACTCCGGCGAAGCGCGCTCCGAACTTGCTCCGGGGTGCGGCTAAAACCGTTGCAGTGGAACCCTTTTCGACAACCTTACCGGCCTCCAGCACCAGCACGGTGTCGGCGAGAGTCAGGACGTCGACCACGTCGTGGGTGATCAGCACCGCCGACCGGCCGTCGCGCACCACGACACGACTGAGCAGCTTGCGCATCGCGGCGGCAACGCCGACATCCAGACCTGCCAGCGGCTCGTCGAGGAGCAGAACATCCGGTTCGGCGGCCAGTGCGCGCGCCAGTGCGATCCGCTGTGCCTGTCCGCCGGAGAGCTGTCGCGGCATGCGATCGGCAAGCTGTGCGGCGTCGACCTCATCCAGCCAGCGCGCAGCATCCTTGGGCGAACTGCGGGGCGAGAACGCGACGTTGGCCGCGACGCTCAGATGCGGGAACAGCAGTGGGTCCTGCATCAGCAGTCCGACGTGCCGGTCGTGGGTGGCGACATGGGTGCCGGACGCGGTGTCGGTCAGCACCCGATCGCCGACACGGACGACACCCTCGTCGGGCCGCACCAACCCCGCGATCACATGCAGAACCGTCGATTTTCCCGCACCGTTGGGGCCGAGAACGGCCAGCACTTCCCCGGCCGCCACCGCGAATTCGATGTCCACACCGCGGTTTTCGACGACCGCGCGCACACTGACGTCGGTCACGTTCGGTCACCACGCATTGGCGCCCCCGGGGCGCAGGCGCCTGCTGCCGAGGCCGATCACGACGACCGCGGCGACCACGACCAGCAGCAGTGACAGCGCGACTGCGGCGTCGGCGTCGCTCTCGCGCTGCAGATAGATCTCGAGCGGAAGCGTGCGGGTGACGCCCTCGCGGGAACCGGCGAAGGTCAGCGTCGCGCCGAATTCACCGAGCGAACGGGCGAACGCGAGCACCGCACCCGACACCAGGCCCGGAGCCAGCAGCGGCAGCGACACCCGCCACCAGACTGTGGTGGGCCGGGCGCCGAGGGTCGCGGCGACCACCTCGTAGTCGACGCCCGCGGTGCGGGCGGCCCCTTCCAGCGAGATGACCAGGAACGGCAGGGACACGAATGTCTGTGCCAGCACCACCGCCGTCGTCGTGAACGCGATCTGGACCCCCGCTGCGTTCAGGTACTGGCCGATCAGGCCGAGACGTCCGTAGGCGTACAGCAGCGCGATGCCGCCGACCACCGGCGGTAGTACCAACGGGAGCAGGATCAACGGCCGGGTCATCCGCACCACCCGCGCGTCGCTGCGCGCGAACACCAGAGCCATCGGCACCCCGAGGAAGACGCACAGTGCGGTGCTCGCCGCCGCGGTGCGCAGGCTCAGCTCGAGCGCGGACACCGACGCCGGGCTGGTGATCAGCGACCAGAACCGCGGCCAGTCGACCTTCGTGGCGACAGCGACGAGAGGGACCGCGACGAACAGCGCCCCGAGCGCCGCCGGGACGTAGATCCAGCGAGGCAGAACGGCCGTCGGAGTCAAGGCCTTGGAGCTGCGGAAATCACGTCGGACGGTGCCGCGATGGGCTTCACAGATCACGACCCTATGGCACTTGGGCGACGATGTGGGACAAGTCCTGCGCGCCGCGTTTCCTCCTGTAGCTACTGTCCAGTAACATTGGGTCCAACTGCTGGGGTTCAGCGTTGAACACGGAGGAGGTTCTCGCGATGGAGGTGCTTGTCACCGGAGGCGACACCGATCTGGGCCGCACGATCGCGGAGCGCTTCCGTGATGCCGGGCACCAGGTCGTGATCGCAGGAGCCCGTCGCGGCGACCTCGAGGTCGCCGCCAAGGAACTCGACGTCGACGCCATCGTGTTCGACAACACCGACGCCGCGAGTCTGGAACAGGCGCGCGACCAATTTCCTCACCACCTCGACACCATCGTCAACGTGCCCGCCCCAAAGCAGGAGGCCGGCGATCCGCGGACCTACTCCCTCGCCGACCGCGCGACGGCGTGGCGCAACGCGCTCGATTCGACGGTGCTGTCGGCCGTTCTCACCGTGCAGATCCTGGGTGACCACCTGCGGTCTGGCGGTTCGATCATCAGCGTCCTCCCCGACAACCCCACCGAGGGCGGGGCCGAGTCGGCCATCAAGGCGGCGCTCTCCGATTGGACGGCCGGGCAGGCCGCGCACTTCGGCATCCGCGGCATCACGGTGAACGCGGTCGCGTCGGGTCGCAGCGCAGAGCCGGGCTACGACGGACTGTCTCGCACGCCGGCCCCGGTGGCCGAGGAGATCACCCGCCTCGCGTTGTTCCTGAGCACGCCGGCCGCCCGGCACATCACCGGTCAGACGCTGCACGTGAGCCACGGCGCGCTCGCGAACTTCGGCTAGATATTCCTTCGTTCGCCGATAGCTAAAGCGGGGTGACCGCCCCGCTTAGTTGTGGTTACGTGAGGGCGTGACCATCAAACTTGGACTCCAGATCCCCAATTTCAGCTACGGCACCGGCGTCGCCGAGCTCTTCCCCACGGTGATCGCGCAGGCTCAGGAGGCCGAGGCCGCGGGCTTCGACTCCGTCTTCGTGATGGACCACTTCTATCAGTTGCCGGGTCTCGGCACGCCGGACCAGCCGATGCTCGAGGCGTACACCGCCCTCGGCGCGCTGGCCACCGCGACGGAGCGCGTGCAATTGGGCACGCTCGTCACGGGCAACACGTATCGCAACCCCACCCTGCTGGCGAAGGCGATCACCACCCTGGACGTCATCAGCCAAGGCCGCGCGATTCTCGGCATCGGCACCGGTTGGTTCGAGCTCGAGCACGACTCGCTGGGCTATGAGTTCGGCACCTTCACCGACCGCTTCAACAAGCTCGGCGAGGCGCTCGAAATCATCTTGCCGATGCTCGAGGGCGAGCGGCCGACGGTGAACGGCAAGTACTACAAGACGGTCGAGGCGATGGCCGAACCCCGATTCCGCGATCACATTCCACTGATGATCGGCGGCAGCGGGGAGAAGAAGACGATTCCGTTGGCGGCCAAGCACTTCGACCACTTGAACATCATCGCGGGATTCGACGAGTTGCCGCGTAAATTGGCCGTAGTCAAGGAGCGTTGCGAGGAGATCGGCCGCGATCCGGCCACGCTGGAGACGAGCATGCTGGTCATCGCGATCATCGATGAGAACGTCACCGAAGACCTGATTCCCGCCGACTTCAAGCAGCAGGCGGTGTTCGGCAGCGCCGCGAGCGTCGCCGAACAGATCAAGACCAAGGTGCTCGACGCTGGGGTCAGCGGCGTGATCCTCAGCCCGGTCACGAGCCTCAACGGTTATCAGCCAGGCGGCGTCACGGCCGTGGGCGAAGCGCTGAAGCCGTACCTCGCCTGGTAATTCCAGTCGCTGGCGTGGGAAACAACACAGCGCATCCATGCGGCCATCGGAGGTTCAGGCGGCTACCGTAGCGGGTAGAACATGCACGTGACGCACCGTCGAGGAGCCCGAAGATGAGCCATCCCGGAGCCACTGCAACCGATCGGCACCGAGTCGTCGTCGTGGGCTCGGGTTTTGGTGGACTCACCGCCACCAAGGCCCTCAAGAGAGCCGACGTCGATGTCAAGATGATCGCCAAGACCACTCATCACCTGTTCCAGCCGCTTCTGTATCAGGTCGCGACGGGCATCATCGCGTCCGGTGAGATCGCTCCCCCGACCCGGATGATCTTGCGCAAGCAGAAGAACGCGCAGGTGCTGCTGGGCAACGTGACCCACATCGATCTGGCCAACCAGACCGTGCGTTCCGAACTGCTTGGGCACACCTATGTCACGCCGTACGACACGTTGATCGTCGCCGCGGGGGCGGGCCAGTCCTACTTCGGCAACGACCACTTCGCGGAGTGGGCGCCCGGCATGAAGTCCATCGACGACGCGCTGGAGTTGCGCGCACGGATTCTCGGCGCTTTCGAGCAGGCCGAGCGGTCGAGCGATCCGGCGCGCCGGGAAAAGCTGCTGACCTTCACTGTTGTCGGCGCCGGACCCACCGGTGTCGAGATGGCCGGGCAGATCGCCGAACTCGCCGACCACACCCTCAAAGGCGCGTTCCGGCACATCGATTCGACCACCGCACGAGTGATCCTGCTCGACGCCGCCCCTGCCGTGTTGCCGCCGATGGGCGAGAAGCTCGGCAACAAGGCGAAGGCCCGCCTCGAGAAGATGGGCGTCGAGATCCAGCTCGGTGCGATGGTGACCGACGTCGACCGCAACGGCATCACCGTCAAGGACCCCGACGGCACCTTCCGACGCATCGACTGCGCGACCAAGGTGTGGTCGGCAGGCGTGTCAGCGAGCCCGCTCGGTCGCGACATCGCCGAGCAGTCCGAGGCCGAGGTCGACCGGGCGGGACGGTTGAAGGTGCTCCCCGACCTGACTGTTCCGGGCCACCCGAACGTATTCGTCGTCGGCGATATGGCCGCCGTCGAAGGTGTGCCCGGCATGGCGCAGGGCGCCATCCAGGGCGCCAGGTACGCCGCAAACGCCATCAAGGCGGAGCTCAAGGGCGCCAACCCCGCCGAGCGCGAGCCGTTCCAGTACTTCGACAAGGGCTCGATGGCCACGGTGTCGCGCTTCTCCGCGGTGGCCAAGATCGGGCCCATAGAGTTCGGCGGCTTCATCGCCTGGCTGGCGTGGCTGGCGCTGCACCTGGTGTATCTCGTCGGATTCCGGCGCAAGATCACCACGCTCTTGTTGTGGACGGTGACGTTCCTTTCGAAGAAGCGTGGCAACCTCACGATCACCGAGCAGCAGGCGTATGCCCGCACCAGAATCGAAGAACTCGAGGAGATCGCGGCGCTGGTGCAGGATCCCGAGAAAGAAGCGGTTTAGAGCCGCTCTCCCTGCCACGTCGACAGGCAACCGCCACGCGCGAGCGCGAGCGCGACACCCGCGGTGTCGACTTCGGCTTCGGGATAGTGCAGTTCACTGATGCACGCCATCGGCGCGCCGAGTTCGTCATCGGACACCGAGCCGCGTCCCAGCTCGACGCGGTGCCGCAGCAGCGCCGATCCGTCGACGTCGGCATGCAGTAATCCGGACCAAAAGCCCTGGCGCTCACCGGTTCTGCCGATCTGGATACGCTCGCGCAGCTTGATCCGGCCCGATCCCTCGATCGCCAGTCGAGTGGAGGTGATGTGGCGCGAGGATGCGGCGACGACCGTAGGTTGTGGATCGACGTCGAGTTCACCCGCGACCTCCAGCGCCCAGATCGCCTGTGACTCACGGGTAGTCGCGCCGGGCAGCGTCACCGTCGCCGCCACGGTGCGCACCCGCAGCACCGCGCCGGACTCGACGACGACGCGCACGCATACCGAGTCACCGCCGAGCGGCGTCGCGGCCGCTGACACCAGGTGCACCGTGTCGGGCTCGGTCTCCCGCGCGGCCAGGCCGCCCCGGGATTCGATGCGCGGGCGCCGGTCCGGGCGCGCGACGATGAGGACCTCGGAACGCACCTAGACCGGCACCCGCAGCTGTTCACGCACCCATGACAGCACCGCCGTCGCGGCGGGATCCCCGGTGAGCGAGATCAGCACGAATGGGCGATCACCGCGGACGGTAGCCGCGTCGCGGCGCATCACGTCGAGGTCCGCGCCGACCATCGGCGCCAGGTCGGTCTTGTTGATGACCAACAGGTCCGAGTAGGTGACGCCCGGACCGCCTTTCCTTGGCACCTTGTCACCGCCGGCGACGTCGATGACGAAGATCTGCACGTCGACCAGGCCGGACGAGAACGTCGCCGTCAAGTTGTCGCCGCCGGATTCCACCAGGACCAGATCGAGCCGATCGTTGCCCGCGATGAGGTCGTCGATCGCGTCGAGGTTGGCAGTGATGTCGTCACGGATCGCCGTGTGTGGACAGCCCCCGGTCTGTACCGCGGCGATCCGTTCGTCGGGCAGCACCGCGTGACGGCGCAGGAAGTCGGCGTCTTCGGTGGTGTAGATGTCGTTGGTGAGCACCGCGAGCGACACTTCGTCACGCAGTTGTCTGCACAATGCGGCGACGAGTGCTGTCTTACCGGAACCGACAGGCCCGCCGACTCCGATACGCAGCGGCTCCCCCGCGATCCGCTGACGCCTTGGCCGATCGAGGTGGTCGTGTGGTTGACCATCGAGGAAATGTGGTGGCATATCAGCCCTTTCAGGATACGAACAGCGGTCGTTCGCGCTCGGCGTGCCGCTGGGCGAGCACGTCGAGCAGCGGGTCGGACAGATCAGCCAGCTCCTTGCACGCCGCGGCGGCGCTCTGCTCACACAACGGCGAGAGTTCGAATGTCAGCGCGGCGACGTCGCCCGGGTCCAGGGCGAGCAGCCGTTGCGCGGCGGTCGCCGACCCGGTCATCGTCGTGTAGACGACCGTCAGTGCGGTTTGTTCGGGCTGCAATCCGCTGGCCGCGCCGGCGCAGCCGGTCGCGACGGCGAGATGCGGGGTGGCGCCGAGTGCGTCCCACCGTCCGTCCGGCCAGACGCGTCGCGCGAGTCGCAGCAACCCGCGGCCCTGCGCACGGGAGGCCTGCCGCGCAGCGGGAGACGGTGTGCGGGCGTCGGTCTCGATATCTGCGGCAGCGACCGACAGCGCTCCCCTGTGCACCGCGGCCGCGATCGACGCGCCGACCAGCCCGGTGGTGCTGATCCGGCGTCGCAGAAACGCGCGCAGCGTGACGAGGTCTCGAACCAAACCTTCGGTGACGGCCTCCTCGACGCCACCGGAGTGCACGTGGCCGCCGGTCGGTAAGCGGGAGTCGGCCAGCGTGAGCAACGTTGCGAGATGCGTCATCAGAACAGGAAGTATCGCTGTGCCATCGGCAGGTCGACCGCAGGATCTTCCTGCCACACGTCACCGTCGATGCGCACGGTGAAGGTGTCCGGGTCGACCTCGATCTCGGGAAGGGTGTCGTTGAGCGGCATCTGGGCCTTGCCGACGCCGCGGACGTTGCGGACCGCCACAAGCCTGCGGCTGACGGCGAGGCGTCCGGCCAAGCCGTCGTCGACGGCCTGCTGGGATACGAAGTGCACAGATGTGGCCGCGGCCGCGGCGGGTGCGGCGCCGAACATCGGCCGGGGCAGAACCGGTTGCGGAGTGGGGATCGACGCGTTCGCGTCGCCCATGGCCGCCCACGCGATCATGCCGCCCTTCAGCACGACGTGCGGACGCACTCCGAAGAACGCGGGCTCCCACAGCACGAGATCGGCGAGCTTGCCGACCTCCACGGAGCCGACCTCGTGGTCGAGTCCGTGCGCGACGGCCGGGCAGATCGTGTACTTGGCGACGTAGCGGCGTGCCCGGTTGTTGTCGGCGGCGCCGTCTCCGGGGAGCGCACCACGACGTCGCTTCATCACGTGCGCGGTCTGCCAGGTGCGGATCACCACCTCCCCGATGCGACCCATGGCCTGGGAGTCACTGCCGATCATCGAAATCGCGCCGATGTCGTGCAGCAGGTCCTCGGCAGCCATCGTCGAGGGTCGGATGCGGCTTTCGGCGAACGAAAGATCTTCTGGCACCGCCGGGTTGAGGTGATGGCACACCATCAACATGTCGAGGTGTTCGTCGAGCGTGTTGACGGTGTGCGGGCGCGTCGGGTTGGTGGAACTGGGCAGCACGTTGGGGTGGGAGGCAACCGTGATGATGTCGGGCGCGTGGCCGCCGCCTGCGCCCTCGGTGTGATACGCGTGAATCGAGCGTCCCTTGATGGCGGCTAGGGTGTCCTCGACGAAGCCCATCTCGTTGAGGGTGTCGGTGTGGATGTTCACCTGGACTCCGGACTCGTCGGCGACGGCGAGGCAGGCGTCTATCGCCGCCGGAGTCGTACCCCAGTCCTCGTGCAGCTTGAAAGCGGCAGCGCCGCCGCGTAACTGCTCCCACATCGATTCGGCGCTGACGGTGTTTCCCTTGCCGAGCAACGCGATGTTCATCGGCCATGAGTCCAGCGCCTCGAGCATGCGGCCCAGATGCCATGACCCTGGAGTGACCGTCGTGGCCTTGCTGCCCTCCGCAGGCCCGGTGCCGCCGGCGACGATGGTGGTGATTCCGCCGCCGAGGGCCTCTTCCTTGATCTGCGGACAGATCAGGTGCACGTGACAGTCGATGCCACCGGCGGTCACGATTCGGCCGTTGCCGGAGATGATCTCGGTCGACGGCCCAACCACCAAGTCGGGATGTACCCCGGACATGACGTCGGGATTGCCGGCCTTGCCGATCGCGGTGATCCGGCCGTCACGAATTCCGATATCCGCCTTGATGATCCCCCAGTGGTCGATGATCACCGCACCGGTGATCACCGTGTCCGGTGCGCCGTCGGCCCGCGTCACCCGACCCTGCCCCATCGACTCACGCAATACCTTGCCGCCGCCGAACACCGCCTCGTCACCCGCCAACCCCGGTCCGCCGCTGCGGTCCTCGGTGATCTCGACGAGCAGATCGGTGTCGGCCAGCCGGATGCGATCGCCCGTGGTGGGTCCGTAGAGCGCCTTGTATCGTGCCCGCGAGATACCCGTCATGAGGGGTCCAGTCGACCGGGCGGCCGCATACTCAGCCCATGCACCTCGCGCGACCCGCGCAGCGGCACCAACGAGACCCGCTGGGCGACACCGGGTTCGAACCGCACAGCCGTCCCGGCGGGAATGTCCAGACGACGGCCGTGCGCGGCCGCGCGGTCGAACTGCAGCGCGGTGTTGCTCTGCGGCAGATGCACGTGACTGCCCACCTGTACCGGGCGGTCGCCGGTGTTCACGACTTCCATCTCGATGCGCTGTGCGCCCTCGTTGATCTCGATGTCGCCGTCACCGAAGACGACCTCCCCCGGTTCGGGGCTCATGGGATCGGGTGGTGGACGGTGACGAGTTTCGTGCCGTCGGGGAACGTCGCCTCCACCTGGACGTCGTAGAGCATCTCCGGAACACCGGCCATGACGTCGTCGCGGCTGAGAACCTCACGGCCACTGGCCATCAATTCCGCGACCGTACGTCCATCACGCGCTCCCTCGAGGAGGTGATCGGTGATCAGCGCGACCGCTTCGGGGTGATTGAGCAACAGACCGCGGGCTTGCCGGCGCCGCGCGAGTTCCGCGGCGTACGACAGCAGCAACCTGTCCTGTTCATGCGGCGTCAATCGCATAGTCGGGGATACTGCCACGCCCCGCACACGTCAGCAGCATGAGGAAATGTGGTCGTTACTCGGGCGGCAGGTTCTGCAGCCGCACCTGGCCCCGTGCCACTACGCGCTCGTTGTCGTCGGTGATGGTGATCAACCACAGCTGCTGCCGACGGCCGCGGTGGATGGGCACTGACACCGCGGTCACCGTCCCTGCCGAGATCGCGCGCAGGAAATCGGTGTTGTTGTTGACTCCTACGACGTGGCCGCCGCCGTTCTCGCTGAGCCAGACCTGCCCCGACACACTCGCCAGGCTCTCGATGACCGCGCAGTACACGCCGCCGTGCACGATCCCCCACGGTTGGAGCAGTTTGTCGTTGATCTCCAGGCGCGCAACGCCGCCATCGGGTGTCAGCTCGAGGAATTGAAGACCGATCTCCGAATCGAACCCGGCGCCCAGGCTGGACGTGATGTCTGTCGTCACGCAGCTTTGTCTACACGGTGCACTACGGCCGGCTGGTGTCGGAGACCCGGAAATGCGGACGGGCCCCACCAGAAGCGGGGCCCGTCCTTCGTGTGGACCGGGAGTCTCTGCAGCCCTCAGGACTCCGGTGCGGTCCGGTGGTTCACGTTTTTCGTTCCAAAGCATAGGCAAGGCTGCCCTAATTTAGCAAGCCTTTCCCGGCTGCTCCTGCCATCGCTCGGGTGGGGCCTCGCACCGGCAGGCCGAATCCGACCAGCGCGTCGAGGACGGCCTGGCCGCGCCGCATGCTCGTCAGCTCGCTCGAACCCGCCAGCAGCGGCACCTGCGTCGCCGCACCGACCACGGCGGCGCCGACGATGTGCCACATCGACGCGATCGAGATCGCGGAATCGCTGATCTCGGCGAGCTTTCCGAACAGCGGCTCGAGCGTGCGGTGGCTGCGGTGTGCGATCCACGTCGTCAGTGCCGCTTCGTTGGGCAAGGCGACGATGCCGTCCCGTGCGGACACATTGGTCCGAATCGCGGCGCGGTTGGCGAAGAACGGATCGTCAGGCAGCGCGCGCAATGTGGCATCGGCGACGCCGACCCAGTCGATCGCACCCTCGGAGTCGACGTGCACCCAGAGGTTCTCCAGGCCGGTATCCCAGGCGCGACCCTCGAGCACGAGAAGCGGCACAACCCGACCGACGACGACGTGCGCCAACGTCGCGGCGAGCTGCTGGGCCACCGCTGCGCGGCTTTCGGTTTCCTCGGCCGCGAGCGTGAACATCGAATACAGCTTGTCGCCGGTCAGCGCCTGCTGCAGGGGCCACCACCGGCGCCGCGACAGGTCGCCGATCACCGCGACGCCGTAGACCCGCGGACATTCGGGATAGAGGTCGCGCAACCGGCGACTCGATTCATGCAGCGGCAGCGCCTGTTCGATCGCCATGCTCGCGATGAGCGGGTCGTCGACCAGAACTGTCATGAGACCTCCCCGATTTGACTTAGGTTAGCCTTACTATAGTCAGACCGTCCGTCAGAGCCAGACCCTGTGACTGGACTCACAAGGGCTGGCGAAGGGGCGGTGACCTCGGATGAACGAAGCCACAACAGCTCGTCGAACACGCGCGTGACCGCGCCGGACGACGCTGGCCGTGCGGGATACGACGCACGGTAGTAAACCCGTAGTACGCTGGATCTACCGTCTCTAGGAGATGAACGAAGAATGGCCAAGTTGACGCGTTTAGGGGAGCTGGAACGCGCGGTGATGGACCACCTGTGGTCCGCGCGAGAACCCCAGACTGTGCGCCAGGTGCACGAGGCGCTTGCCGCCCGACGCGATCTCGCCTACACCACGATCATGACCGTCCTGCAGCGGCTCGCGAAGAAGAACCTCGTCGTTCAGCATCGCGATGACCGCGCGCATCGATACGCCCCGACGCATGGGCGCGACGAACTGGTAGCCGGGCTGATGGTCGACGCCCTGGATCAAGCTGCGGACTCGGGCGACAGGGAGGCAGCGCTCGTGCACTTCGTCGAGCGTGTGAACGCCGACGAGGCGGCAGCGCTGCGGCGCGCGTTGGCCGAGCTGGAGAGCAAGCACCGGATATCGCCACCCGCTGGCGATCCGGGTACCGGCTGAGAGACACTTACCGCGTGTCCGCGCTGGCCTTCACCGTCATGGCGCTGGTCCTGTCGGGACCGGTGCCGGCGATGCTGGCGCGGGCGACCTGGCCGTCACGGGCGCCGCGGGCGGCAATCGTGCTCTGGCAGTCGATAGCCCTGGCCGCGGTCCTGTCGGCCTTCTCCGCGGGAATCGCCATAGCCAGCAGGCTTTTCGCGCCCGGTCCCGATGGCAGGCCGACCGCGACGATCGCGAGCGAGATCGACGTGCTCGGCTGGCCGCTCTGGGTCACCTACATGGGCGTGTTCGCACTCACCCTGGTGATCGGCGGGCGGCTCGCGGTAGCTGTGGTACAGGTCGCGATAGCGACCAGGCGCAGGCGCGCGCACCACCGGATGGTTGTCGACCTGGTGGGTAAATCGCACAAGTCGGGATTGCGCGTCCTCGACGTCGACGAGCCGCTCGCTTATTGCCTGCCCGGCGTTCGCAGCCGCGTGGTGGTCAGCGAGGGCACCCTGACTTCATTGGCGGACAACGAAATCGCCGCCATCCTTTCGCACGAACGTGCGCACCTGCGGGCCCGGCACGATTTGGTGCTCGAGATGTTCACGGCAGTGAACGCCGCGTTCCCGCGGTTCGTCCGCAGCGCCAGTGCGCTCGACGCCGTGCGCTTGCTGATCGAGATGCTTGCCGACGACGCTGCAGTGCGCGCCGCGGGTCCCACTCCC
Organism: Mycolicibacterium rhodesiae NBB3; assembly: GCF_000230895.2. The sequence continues at coordinate 4,892,320 of NC_016604.1, read as the reverse complement.
CTGGCTCGCGCGTTGGTCACATGTGCCACCAGCCGCACGCCCGTGGGCGCGCTGGCCGCCGGTGGACCGACCACCGTCGTCCGCGTGCGCCGCCTCGGTGGTGCGGGCAACAGCCTGGTGTTGGCGGCGGGTGCCTACGCGACAGCCGCGGCCGTCCTGGTGGTGCCCACCGTCGCGGTGGTGCTGCCATGGTTGACCGAGTTGAATCGTTTGTTCACCGCGTAGGCGTATCTGAAGTAGGCCGGTTCTGCACAACAACACGAAAGGCTGCCCGAATGAGCTCGTCTGAAAGTCCCACCAACGGCACCGCTCAGATCGGGGTCACCGGCCTCGCCGTGATGGGATCCAACCTCGCGCGCAACTTCGCCCACCACGGATACACGGTCGCGCTGCACAACCGGTCCGTCGCCAAGACCGATGCGCTGCTGGCCGAACACGGCTCGGAGGGCAAGTTCGTGCGCAGCGAGACCATTCCCGAATTTCTTGCCGCCCTCGAGAAGCCGCGCCGGGTGATCATCATGGTCAAGGCGGGCGACCCGACCGACGCCGTGATCAACGAGCTCGCCGATGCGATGGAGGAAGGCGACATCATCATCGACGGCGGCAACGCGCTGTACACCGACACCATCCGTCGGGAGAAGGCGATCCGCGAGCGCGGACTGCACTTCGTAGGTGCGGGTATCTCCGGCGGCGAGGAGGGCGCGCTGAAGGGCCCGTCGATCATGCCCGGCGGCCCCGCCGAGTCGTACAAGTCGCTCGGACCGCTGCTCGAGGAGATTTCCGCACACGTCGACGGTGTGCCGTGCTGCACCCACATCGGCCCCGACGGTGCGGGCCACTTCGTCAAGATGGTCCACAACGGTATCGAGTACTCGGATATGCAGTTGATCGGCGAGGCGTATCAGCTGCTGCGCGACGGGCTGGGCAAGACCGCACCCGAGATCGCCGACATCTTCGCCGATTGGAACTCCGGCGACCTGGACAGCTTCCTCATCGAGATCACCGCCGAGGTGTTGCGCCAGACCGACGCCAAGACCGGCAAGCCGCTCGTCGACCTCATCCTCGACGAGGCCGAGCAGAAGGGCACCGGACGGTGGACGGTGAAGTCGGCGCTGGATCTCGGCGTGCCGGTGACCGGGATCGCCGAGGCGGTGTTCGCCCGCGCTCTGTCGGGCTCAGTGGCCCAGCGCAAGGCCACCACCGGCTTGGCCTCCGGCGATCTCGGCGAAAAGCCCAGCGATGCAGCGCGATTCGTCGATGACGTCAGCAAGGCGCTGTACGCGTCCAAGATCATCGCCTACGCACAGGGCTTCAACCAGATTCAGGCGGGCAGCGAGGAGTACGACTGGAACATCGCGCCCGGCGACATGGCGAGGATCTGGCGCGGCGGCTGCATCATCCGGGCCAAGTTCCTCAACAGGATCACGGAGGCCTTCGACGAGAACCCGGACCTTCCGACGCTGATCGCCGCCCCGTACTTCCGCGAGGCGATCGAGGCCGCGATCGACAGCTGGCGCCGTGTCGTGGTGACCGCGACCGAACTCGGCATCCCGATCCCCGGCTTCTCCTCCGCGCTGTCCTACTACGACGGGCTGCGCACCGAGCGGCTGCCCGCGGCGCTCACCCAGGGACTTCGCGACTTCTTCGGCGCCCACACCTACGGCCGCATCGACGCCGACCGCGACGCGCGGTTCCACACCCTTTGGAGCGGCGACCGCAGCGAGGTCGAGGCGTAACTTCTGCGCGCGCGCATTCAGTGGCCGCGACAGCCACTAGAATCGGCCTGACATGAAGTTTCTGCACGGCAACAAGCCCGCCTACGACCTGACCTACACCGACGTCTTCATCGTTCCCGGACGGTCGGATGTGCTGTCCCGGATGGACGTCGATCTCTCGACGTCGGACGGTTCAGGCACCACGATTCCGGTGGTGGTGGCCAACATGACCGCGGTGGCCGGCCGGCGGATGGCCGAGACGGTCGCGCGCCGCGGCGGCATCGTCGTTCTGCCTCAGGATCTTCCGATCTCGGCGGTGCAGCAGACGGTCGAGTTCGTCAAGAGCCGCGACCTGGTCGTCGACACCCCGGTGGTGCTCTCCCCCGACGATTCGGTGTCCGATGCGACAGCGCTGATCCACAAGCGCGCGCACGGCGCCGCGGTGGTGATCTTCGAGGGACGGCCGATCGGGCTGGTCACCGAGGCCGGCTGCGCGGGGGTGGACCGGTTCACCCGGGTCCGCGACATCGCCATCACCGATTTCGTCTCCGCGCCGACGGGCACCGACCCGCGGAAAGTGTTCGATTTGCTCGAACACGCGCCGGTCGACGTCGCGGTGCTGACCGAGCCGGACGGCACGCTGGCCGGAGTGCTCACCCGCACCGCCGCCATCCGGGCGGGTATCTACACCCCCGCGGTCGATGGCAAGGGCCGGTTGCGCATCGCCGCGGCGGTGGGCATCAACGGCGACGTCGGCGCGAAAGCGCGCAGTCTTGCTGAGGCAGGTGTCGACCTGCTGGTCATCGACACCGCGCACGGACATCAGCTCAGGATGCTGGACGCCATCAAGTCGGTCGCCTCGCTCGATCTCGGGCTGCCGCTGGCGGCCGGCAATGTGGTGTCTGCCGAAGGAACCCGCGACCTGATCTCTGCAGGCGCATCGATCGTGAAGGTCGGTGTCGGACCCGGCGCCATGTGCACCACCCGGATGATGACCGGTGTGGGCCGGCCGCAGTTCTCCGCGGTGCTCGAATGTGCCGACGCCGCAAAGCAACTCGGTGCTCATGTGTGGGCCGACGGCGGGGTGCGGCACCCTCGCGACGTCGCGCTGGCCCTTGCCGCGGGGGCATCGAACGTGATGATCGGCTCGTGGTTCGCAGGCACCTACGAGTCACCGGGCGACCTGATGCGCGATCGCGACGACCGGCCTTACAAGGAGAGCTACGGCATGGCGTCGAAGCGGGCCGTCGCCGCTCGCACCGCCGGCGACGACCCGTTCGACCAGGCCCGCAAGGCGTTGTTCGAGGAAGGCATCTCGACCTCCCGCATGGGACTTGACCCGTCGCGGGGCGGCGTCGAAGACCTGCTCGACCACATCACCTCGGGCGTGCGCAGCACCGCCACCTATGTGGGCGCCACTTCGCTGGCCGAGCTACACGAGAAGGTCGTGCTCGGCGTACAGTCCGCGGCGGGGTTCGCCGAGGGACATCCACTGCCCACCGGTTGGTGAGCCCATCCGCCTGACGTCACCGGCTAACATGGATTCCACTCTTCATGCGTCTACTCGAAAGGGACCCCGTGCCGCAGGCACCTGTTGAGGCCGCGAGCTTGGGGGCCGAGCGGCCCGGCAACGTTTTGAAAGACGCTGAGCCGGCCGACGCCGAGCCCTCCCCTAGTCGGCCGGGCACCAGGCCCGGCGAGCTATCGGCAAGGACGCCGAGCACCCGATGAACGTCGCGACTTCCCTGCTCTCCATCGGCGCCATCGTGCTGCTGACGGTGGGTACCGCGGTGTTCGTCGCCGCGGAGTTCTCGCTGACCGCACTCGAGCGCAGCACGGTGGAATCCAATGCGCGCAACGGCGACCGACGCGACCAGATGGTGCGACGGGCCCATCGCACGTTGTCGTTTCAGCTCTCCGGTGCACAGGTCGGCATCTCGATCACCACGCTGGCCACCGGTTATCTGGCCGAACCCGTCGTCGGACGACTGATCCGGCCCGGACTCGAGGCGATCGGTGTGCCCGAGCGATTCGTGACCGGCGTCGCCCTGTTCTTCGCCGTGCTGATCGCCACGTCGATATCGATGGTGTTCGGCGAATTGGTGCCCAAGAACCTGGCTGTCGCGCGTCCGGTGCAGACGGCACGCTGGTCGGCGGGTCCGCAGCTGCTGTTCTCGGCGCTGTTCACGCCGCTGATCCGGATGACGAACGGAACCGCTAACTGGATCCTGCGCAGGCTCGGCATAGAGCCAGCCGAGGAATTGCGCTCGGCGCGCTCGCCGCAGGAGCTGGTGTCGTTGGTCCGCAGCTCGGCGCGCAGCGGCGCGCTGGACCCGGTCACCGCCCTCCTCGTCGACCGGTCCCTGCGGTTCGGTGAACGCACCGCCGAGGAACTGATGACGCCTCGCTCGAAGATCGAGGCG